>NZ_JAUQWJ010000039.1:0-21026 GCF_036857595.1 Streptomyces sp. AHA2 | reverse complement strand
GGACCGGGTGCTGGGCGCCGGCACCCTCGTGCCACTGCCGACCTACGCCTTCCAGCGCCAGCGCTACTGGCACCAGACGGTCAGGACGACCGGGGACGCCGGATCGCTCGGTCTCGACGCCTCCGCACACCCCTGGCTCGGGGCCGTGGTCGAGCTGGCCGACGGAGAGGGGCACCTGTTCACCGGCCGGCTGTCGCTCGCCGAGCAGCCGTGGCTGAAGGACCACGCGGTGCACGGCACCGTGCTGGTCCCCGGGACCGGGCTCCTCGACATGGCGCTCACCGCCGCCCACCACCTGGGCGCGGCCGGCGTCGGCGAACTGACGCTGTCGCAGCCCCTGGTGCTCGATGCCGACGACGCGGTCCGCCTCCAGGTGAAGGTCGGTGCCGCGGACGGAGACGCTCTCCCCGTGGACATCTACAGCCGGCCCGACGGCGGGAGCGACACCACCCCTTGGACCCTGCACGCCACCGGCACCCTGACCGGGACGGGCGCACAGGCCCCGCCCCACCTCGACCTGCGCGCATGGCCGGCGAACGGAGCCGAGCGGGTCGGCCTGGACGGCTTCTACCCGGACCTTTTCGAGCAAGGGCTGGAATACGGACCGGTGTTCCAGGGCCTGACCGAACTGTGGCGTGCCGGAAACGTCGCCTACGGCCTGGTGCAGCTGCCGGAGCAGGCCCGGCCGGACGCCGAGGGCTTCGCGCTGCACCCCGCGCTCCTGGACGCCGCCCTGCACACCCTGGCGGCAACACAGAAAAGCGACCCGGACGGCGACGGCTCCGACGGAGTCCTGCTGCCGTTCTTGTGGACCGGCGTGCGGCTGTTCGCCACGGGCGGTACGCAGCTGCGGGTCCGCGCCGAGCTCGTGGACGACTCCACCGCCCGCATCCTCGTCTGCGACGGTACGGGCGAGCCCGTCCTGAGCGCGCAGGGCCTGGCGGTCAAGCGCACCGACACCGCGCAGCTCAAGGGCACGGGCACCACCCGCGACACCGAGCACCTGTACCGCGTCGAGTACCAGCCGCAGACGCCGGCGGACGAGCCCGGCACGCCACCGGGGGAGGCCGGCGAACTGCTGGTGCTCGGCCCGGGCGGAGTGGTGGCCCGGACGCTGGGCGTGGAGAACGCCGTGAGCCTGGGCACCGCCGTGCCGTTCGACGCGAACCGTCCTCGTACCGTCGTCGTCGACCTCAGCGCCGCCGGCGAGACCCGCTCGAACGGCCGGACCGTGAAGGAGCGTGCCGGACAGACGGTGACGGCGGCGCTGGCCTGGCTGCAGGAGCTGCTGGAGGATCCGCGGTCGGAGGGCACCGACGTCGTCTGGGTGACCCGGGGCGCGGTGGCCGCGAGCCCGGTGGACACCATCCCCTCGCTGGAGCACGCGCCGCTGTGGGGCCTGGTCCGCGTGGCCCGCGCCGAACACCCCGAGCGTGGCCTCCGGCTGGTCGACCTCGGTGCCGAACAGCCCGACGCGGCCCTGCTGCGCCGGGTCCTGCTCTCCAGGAGCGAGCCGGAGCTCGTCGTCCGCGGGGGCGGTGTGCTGGCGCCCCGGCTGGTGCGGGCCGACCGCACGTCCTCGCCGGACCTGCTCGTCCCGGACGTACGGCAGCAGCCCTGGTATCTGGACATCGAGGACAAGGGCCGGCTGGACACGTTCGTCTTCCGTCCCGTCGACCGCGACGCTCCGCCGGCGGACGGATTCGTCCGGGTGGGCATCCGCGCGGCCGGCATGAACTTCCGCGACGTGCTCAACGCCCTCGACATGGTGCACGCGCCGAAACTCGGCCTGGAGTGCGCGGGTGTCGTCCTGCAGACGGGTCCGGGCGTGAGGCATCTGCGGGTCGGCGACCGCGTGATGGGGCTCGCCGTGGGCACGTTCGGCTCCGAGGTGACGGTGGACGCGCGCTGGATGGTGCGCATCCCGGACTCGCTGTCCTTCGTGGAGGCCGCGACCGTCCCCCTGGCCTACCTCACCGCCCACTACGCCTTCACGGACCTCGGCCCCCTGCGTGCGGGGGACAAGGTCCTCGTCCACGCGGCGGCGGGCGGTGTCGGACAGGCCGCGCTCCAGCTCGCCCGGCATGCCGGCTGCGAGCTCTACGGCACGGCGAGCCCCGGCAAGTGGCCCGTCCTCAGGGAGCTCGGCCTGCCCGAGGACCGCATCGCCTCCTCCCGCGACACCGGCTTCGCGGACAAGTGGCTGTCGCTGACCGGCGGCACGGGCGTGGACGTGGTGCTGAACGCGCTGACCGAGGAGTTCGTCGACGCGTCACTGCGGCTGCTGCCGCGTGGCGGCCGGTTCCTGGAGATGGGCAAGACGGACGTGCGGGACGCCGACGAGATCGCCGCGGCATGCCCCGGCGTCCACTACCGGGCGTTCGACCTGATCGACAGCGGGGCCGACCGCGTCCAGGAGATGCTGTGCGAACTCGTCGCCCTGCTGGAGCAGGGAGCCCTCACCCCCCTTCGGTACTCGGCGTTCGACGTGCGGGAGGCGCCGAGCGCGTTCCGGCTCATGGCGCAGGGCCGCACCGTCGGCAAGCTGGTCCTCACCGTTCCGCAGTCCCTGGACGGCGCGGGCACCGTGCTGCTGACGGGCGGCACGGGTGAGCTCGGCCGCCTGGTGGCACGCCGCCTGGTCGAGGAGCACGGGGTGCGGCACCTGGTGCTCACCTCGCGCCGCGGGCCGCGCGCACCCGGCGCCGACGAGGTGGTGACCGAGCTGCTCGACGCGGGCGCGAGCGACGTGCGCGTGCTGGCCTGCGACGTGTCGAACCGTGAGGACGTGGCCCGTGTCGTCGGCGAGGCGGGCGCACGGCACCCGCTGACGGGTGTCTTCCACCTCGCGGCCGTGCTCGACGACGGCATCGTCCGCAACCAGGACGCCGACCGCTTCGCCCGGGTGCTCGCGCCGAAGGTGTCGGGTGCGATGCATCTGCACGAGCTGACGGCCGGTCTGGACCTGGCGGCGTTCGTCCTGTTCTCCTCGGCGGCGGGCACACTGGGCGCCCCCGGCCAGAGCAACTACGCGGCGGCCAACGTCTTCCTCGACACGCTGGCGGCCCACCGGCGCAAGCTCGGCCTGCCCGCGGTGAGCCTCGCCTGGGGCCTGTGGGAGCAGGCGGGCATCGGCATGACCTCCCACCTCGGCGACACCGAGCTGACACGGCTGCGCCAGCGCGGCTCGCGGGCACTGTCCACGCAGGAGGCCATCCACGCGATGGACGCCGCCCTGGGCCGCCCGGAGACCCATCTGGTCCCGATCAAGCTGGACGTGGCCGCTCTGGACGCCGGCCAGGAGGCCGCCCCGCTCTTCGCGGCCCTGGCACGGCCGCGGCTGCGCCGGGCCCGGCAGGCCGCGGCGCACACGGAGACCTTCCGTGCACGGCTGGCCGGGCTGCCGGCGGGTGAACAGGTCGCGGCGCTGCTGGCCGCCGTCCGGCAGGAGGTCGCCGCAGTGCTCGGCCTGCCGGGGGCGCAGACGGTCCCGGCGGACAAGCAGCTGCGCGAGTTCGGCTGGGACTCGCTGATGGCGGTGGAGCTGCGCAACCGGCTCAGCGCCCAGGCGCAGGTGTCCCTGCCCAGCACGCTCGCCTTCGACTACCCGACCCCCCGGGCCGTCGCCGAGTTCCTGCACGTGCGTCTGGACCTCGGCACCACGGGCGAGGAGTCCGGGCCGCCACAGGATCCCTCACAGGCCGCCGCATGGGCGCTGAAACGCGTGAGCGCGGACCAGCTGAGGGACAGCGGACTGCTGGCACAGCTGCTCCGGCTCGCGCAGCCGGACAACGAGCCCGCGGGGGCGAACACCGCCGCCGACGCCCTGCAGGCGGCCGGCGAGCTGTCGGAGGACGACATGGACCGGGCACTCGATGCCGTTCTGGGAAACACACTGTGAGGGATGCCATGCCTGAGCCCACCGACTCCGCAGCGCACCAGGGCCCCACGGAGGCACCACCCCGCCCCACCGGCGCTCCCACCCCCGCCCCCTCACCGCACCGCTGGCTGGCGCTCGCCGTGGTCACCCTGGCGTCGTTCCTGGACAACCTGGACGCGAACGCCGTCACCGTGGTCCTGCCCGCCATCCAGCGCGACCTCGGGGCCGGCTTCGCCACCGCCCAGTGGACCCTTGCCGGCTACGCCCTGGCCTACGCCCTGTTCCTCATCACGGGGGGCCGGCTCGGCGACATCTACGGACGCAAGCGCCTGTTCATGACGGGAGTCGCCGGATTCACCGCGGCATCGGCCGTGTGCGGTCTCGCGGGTGCCCCCGAGGTACTGGTGGCGGGGCGGTTCGCGCAGGGCTTCACGGCCGCCCTGATGGTGCCCCAGGCCGTGTCGGTCGTGGTCACGATGTTCCACCGGGACGAGTGGGCACGGGCGTTCGCCGTGCTGGGCGCGGCGCTCAGCATCGGCAGCGTCGCCGGCCCCCTGCTCGGCGGCACACTCACCGACCTCGACGTGCTGGGCCTGGGATGGCGGGCGATCTTCCTGATCAACGTGCCGCTCGGGCTGATCGCACTGGTCATGGCGGCCCGCAGCATGCCCGAGTCCCGCTCGCAGCAGCCGCCACGCCTGGACCTGACCGGCGTGCTGCTGCTGACGGCCGCCTCCCTGGGCGTGATGTATCCCCTGATCCAGGGCAGGGAAGCGGGCTGGCCGGCCTGGATGCTCGTCCTCGTCGGCGCCGGTGCCGCGACGTTCGCCGTGTTCGTACGGCAGCAGGGTGTGCGGCACCGGCGCGACGGCTCCGCACTGGTCCCGCCGACACTCTTCCGGCACCGCTCCACCCGGGTCGGCCTGACCGTGACCCTCCTGGTCTTCAGCGGCGTCGCCTCGTTCTTCCTCGTGCTGACGTACCACCTGCAGACCGGGCTCGGCTGGCCGGTGCTGAAAACCGCACTGGTCACCGCGGCCTGGCCGGTCGGTATCACCGCCACCTTCCAGATCGCCTGGAAGCACGGCGCGGGCCACCGCCGGACCTGCGTGGCGGCCGGGTCCCTGCTGATGGGCGGCGGCGCCCTGTGGACACTGCTGGCGATCTGGGCGGCCGGCGACGGGCAGCTGGCCTGGCCGCAACTGGCCGCCGCCGAGCTGGTCATGGGCTGCGGGATGGGCCTGACCACCCCCGTGCTGACCGCCGTCGTCCTGGAAGACGTCCCCGCCGACGACGCCGGGGCGGGCTCCGGGGTGCTCAACGCCGCCATCCAGTTCAGCTCGGCCGCCGGCGTCGCCGTCATCGCCGGGCTGTACTTCGGGCAGCTGGGCGACGGAGCGGGGCACCACACCGGGGCGGGACGATCCGCCACGGTCACGGCGGCCGTCCTCTGGTGCAATGTCGCCGTCTTCCTGCTGACGACCGCACTGAGCACCCTGCTGCCCACCGGCCACGGACGAAAAAGGTCACCGGCCACCACCGGATCGTGAGGCCCACCCGCCCCGAAGCGGCCGAATTCCATTCCCCGAACGAAAAGCGCATCTGGCCGGTGCGAGAACTCTGTGCCAGCCTGGATGCGGAACATCCCCCATCGGAGGTGTATATGACGGGAATTCCCGAGGACAATTCCTTCGAGGACGACGACCGGGCCAAATTCCGTGAGGCACTCGTGCGCAAAGCGAACGCCAACCAGGCCCGCCAGGCCCACGAAGAGGGCCGACTGCGCGTCAAAGGCATGAGCGGACCTGCAGGAAAGAAACGCTACTTCCGGCGCAAGACCGGCTGAACGCCCTCCGCACGACCACCCGGGGCTGCCGCGATCCCTTCTCGACCATGAAAAAGAAAAGGGACCGCGACAGCCCCCTCTCCTGTTTCCGGCCGCAGCCCCCGGTGAACTACCTCACACCGCATACAGCCCTTCTGAAGAAACGCTCGCGGACCGCTCGAAGAAAACTGGAGAACCCCTGGACCGAACGGCTTCCAGCAGCGAAATCACGACAACGTCCGACGCACCGCCCGAACCGATCCTCCACCACGGTTCGAGCAAACCCCCAACACCCCGCGAGGGAACGCGGCCACAGTGACGTACGGGCGCGACAGGGCCCCTCCCAGGACCCGAGGAGCTGACCGAGCGCGATGACCACCACCGCCGAGACCGGACACGCACCGGGCACCGCACCCGGCGACTGGGAACGAGCCGCGAACGCGCGCGCCGCCCGGCTCGAGACCCTCCTCGGCGACCCCTACGACAGCGCCAACCCCCACGGCCTGCGGGCACTGTTCACCGCCGACGACCAGCGCACCCCTCCCCACCACACCGAAGAACTCCTCGACCGGACCAACCTGGCCGCCGAATTCGTACCCCTCGCCCACGGCGGCCGCCTCACCCGCGCCGACCTGCTGGCCCGCACCCTGCGCCCCGTCTTCCGGCGCGACGTCGCCCTCGGCTTCGGCCACGGCATCACCTCGCTGTTCGCAGCCGGCGCCGTCTGGGCCGCCGGCAGCCGGCAACAACGCCACCGCCTGGCCCGACTGCTGCTGAACGGCAAACGCGCGACGATCCTGCACCACGAACTCGCCCACGCCAACGCCCTCCTGCGCCACGAGTTCACCGCCCACCCCACCCCGGCCGGCGGCCACCTCCTCACCGGACGCAAGGACCTGATCATCAACGCCGCCCGCGCCGACGCCCACGTCGTCTACGCCCGCACCGACCCCGCACGCGGCCCGCACAGCCACTCCGTGTTCCTGCTCGACCCCGCCGACGCACCCCCCGCCCACGTCCGGCACCTGCCGCGCGTGACGACCTCCGGCATGCGCGGCGCCCTGTTCAGCGGACTGCACTTCCACAACCGCCCCGTGCCCGCCGACGCCCTCGTCGGCCGCACCGGCGAAGGCGTCGCCCTGGCCCTGCGCACCTTCCAGGTCAACCGCAGCGTCATCTGCGGCGTGATCACCGCCGCCGCCGACACCGTCCTGCACTCCGCCGTCCGCGCCGCCACCACCGGCCGCAGCGGCCCCGTCGCCCGCCGCTGGCACAAGCCCCTCACCGGCGTCTTCGCCGACCTGCTGGCCTGCGACGCCATGGCCACCGTCGCCCTGCGCGCCCTCAGCCTGCTGCCCGACCGCGCCCACGTCTTCGCCGCCGCCGTCAAATACGTCGTCCCCGACCTGCTGCGCGAAAACCTCGAAGAACTCGCCGCCGTCCTCGGCGGACGCGGCTACGAACACGACAACCCCGAATACGGCGCCCTCGACAAACTCGTACGCGACCTGCCCGTGGCCGGACTCGGCCACGCCGGCACCGCCTCCTGCCAATCCGTGATCGTGCCCCAACTACGCACCCTCGCCACAACCGCCTGGTTCGCCGAGGAGGAACCACCGCCCGAACTCTTCCGCCCCGGCGCTGACCTGCCCGCACTGGACTACCGGCTGCTCGCCGTCGCCGGCGGCGGCGACTTCATGGCCGCCTCCCTGCTCGGCTCCGCCGCCCGCCTGGCCCGCTCCCGCAACGTCGGCGGACAGATCACCGCCCTCGCCGCACTCGCCGAGGCGTTCGCCGCCGAACTGCGCGCCCTGCACCAGACGTGCCGGCAACTCCCGCGGCACCCACCGGGCCTGTCCGACCCCGCGACACTGGTGCTCAGCGACCGCTACAGCCTCGTCGTCGCCGCCGCAGCCGTCCTGGGCACCTGGGAAGGCCAGGACGGCAGCGACCCCTTCCTTGCCGACGCCGCCTGGCCCGTGCTCGCCCTGTCCCGCATCGGCGCCCGCCTGGGCATCCCCGTACCCGACCTGCCCGACGGCTGCACCCAGCACGTCCTGCACGAACTGATCCGCCGCTACCGGGCCGGCCTGGGCTGCGACCTGGCCGCCACCGCCCTGGCCCGCTGACCCACCCCACACACCACCCGCGCCACAACCACGACAAGAGGTGGACCGAGGTGCACGCACCCACACTCACCGACCCGGCGTGCATACCCGCCGACCCCGACCGCATCAGCCGCCCCGTCCACGTCCGCGGCCCCGACGGCCCCTGGCAGCAAGTCAGCCAGGACATGCGCTCCCGCGGCAACGCCGTCGTGTTCGCCACCTGGGGCGAATGGCTCGGCCCCGCCCTCACCGACCCCGCTCTGCGGCCCCTGCTCGGCCGCGACTGGCAGCGCTACCGCCGCACCACCGACCCCCTGGTCCGCTTCCGCTTCGTCACCTCACGCCTGGTCACCAAATTCACCGCCGCCGCCGCACTGGACACCCAGCCCACCGCACTCGACCTCGCCTACAAGATCGGCGGCCGGCCCTACCTGCGCGGACTCGACCAAGTCGACATCAGCCTCACCCACACCGACGACCTGATCGCCGTCGCCGTCAGCCGCAACGGCCGCATCGGCGTCGACGCCGAACCCGCCGACCGCCCCATGTCCTTCGACCTCATCCACGGCCACGTGTGCACCCCCGCCGAACACACCGAACTGCACCCACTGCCCGAACAGCAACGCGCCGCCGCACTGCTGAGACTGTGGACCCTGAAAGAGGCCTACACCAAAGCCATCGGCCAAGGACTGCGCCTGAGCTTCACCGAGTTCGGCTTCGGCACCGACGGCACAGGCCTCCTCACCCCCGACGGCCGGCCCGCCTCCCGCGGCGAATGGGCCTTCACCACCCACCGCGCGCTGAACCGCTACCTCATCAGCGTCGCCTGCCACGACACCGGCCTCGACACCGCCCGCGACACCGCCCCGCACACCATGCTCGACGAAGGCTTCATGAGCGCCGTCACCGACCTGCTCACCGACTGAAAACACCCCCGGGCCCGCCCACCCACGCAACAAGCCCGACCCGGCGCTGAACCCCTGCTCGCGCCCGCATCCAGCACCGGTGGAAAAACACCCCCACCCCCACCCCACCCCGTTAACGTCTCCCGCAGACGGCTGCGGGACGTGAGCAACAAGGAGACCCCCACCACGGTGCCAGCGCCGTCCCAGGCCCGCATCGGCCGCCCCGCACATACTCGTCGAGCACTCGCACAGAGGGGAGGGAGGGGGCCTTCGCAGCCGTACGCCGCGGCCGTGCGCACCCGCCGACCGCACACCGTACGCGCGGCCACCACAGGCGCACCCCGTACAGCCGATGACCACCCACCCCACCCCACCCCCACCCGACGAGGAGCCGACCTCCGTCATCCTCGACCTCGGACCGCCCCCCCACCACCGACCACGCCTGGAAGTCCACGGACCGCTCGACGAGACCCGACTCGAAGCCGCCCTCGGCCGGGCCGCCGCCCACCTCCCGGGCACAGGCGCCCTGCACCACCGGGTCCACCGCCACGGCCCCCACACGCTGCAGCTGACCACCGGCACCACCGGGACCGACGACCACACCAGCCAGGCCACCGGCCACCCCGATGAAACGTTCCCCTACGGACTCCTCGCCGACCTGCTGACCCGCCCACCCGCACCCCCCACCCGCGCCACCCACACACTCCCACCCACCCCCCTGATGCGCGAACTGCTCGCCGACGCCGACGCCCACCCCGGCCGTCACGTGGAACGGCTGTCCTGCGCCTGGCACGGACCGCTCGACCCCGACCGGTTCCGCACCGCCTGGCAATCGGTCGTCGACCACGAAAGCGTGCTGCGCACCGCCTACGACGACGGCCCCGACCCCCTGCTCATCCTGCACGACCACGTCGACGCCGACGTGCTGTGGCTGCCGCACGGCTCCCTCGCCTGGAACGACCTGATCACACACGACCAGCGCCGCGGCCTCGACCCCCGCCGCCCCGGCGGCCTGCGCGTCACCGTCCTCGACGGCGACCCGGCCGGCGACCCCACACCCGCACCCGCCCGCATACTGCTCACCTACCACCACGCCCTGCTCGACGACACCGGCGCACGACTGCTCCTGCACGAGTTCTACCGCGCCTACCTGGCCGACGGCCGACTGCCCGGCGGCGAGCGCCGCCCCGACCTGCGCGACTACCTGCGCTGGCTCGACCACCAGAACACCACCCCCGCCCAGCACCTGTGGTCCGCCGCCGCCCCACCCCCAAGCGCCCTCTCACCCCTCCCACTCACCCCCGCAACCGGCCCCACACGCCGCACCCGCACCCAACTCACCGCAGACCAGACCCAACGCCTGACCGCCTGGGCCGCACACCTGGGCAGCACCGAAAGCACGGCCCTGCAAGCCGTGTGGGCAGTACTGCTGTACCGGGCCGCCGCCACCGACGACACCGCAACCATCCGCTTCGCGGTCACCGCCTCCGGCCGCGGCATCCTCCTCGAGGGCGCCGACCGCCTCCCGGCCACGCTGCGCACCTCCATGCCACTCAGCATCCAGATCACACCCGGCCGCACCGTGGCCGGCCTGCTGACCGAACTACGCGACCGCATCCTGGACATGACGTCCTACGAATGGCTCTCACCGGGACAGATCCACCACTGGTCCACCCCGATCCACACCACCACCGCCACCGACCCCGCCCTCCCGGCCGACAGCAGCCTTCTCGCCTTCGACAGCGGGCCACACCCCGCCCCGGACCTGTCACGAGAACTGGCCGCCCACGGCGTACGAGTAGAACGCCCCGACCCACTGGGCGCCCACACCGCCTTCCCCCTCACCCTCGTCGCCCACCACCACGACGACGGCGCCCTGGTACTGACCGCGTTCTGCCACCCGGACCCGCACACCGACGCCACCGCAGCGCTCACCCACAGCGCCCTGCTGCTCGCCGAACTGCCCTACCTGCCGGGCGACACCACCACCGTCGCCGACCTGCTGCGACTGCTGCCCGGCACCACCGACCCCCCCAGCCCCCAGCCCACCGCGCCCAGCGCCACCCCGGCCGACCCGCCGCTGACGACCCTGCGGCCCGCCTCCGACCCGGGCGCCGGAGCCATCTGCCTCGTGCAGACACACGGCACCCCCCTCACCCGCTACGAGCAACTCGCCGCCGCCTACCGGGGCCCCGAATCGATCGTCCTGCTGCACCACGCACCCGGCGGCGCCCGCGCCCGCCACGCCGCGCTGCGACCGCTGACCGACGGCGCCGGCCTACGGGTGCTGGGCGCCTTCAGCGGCGGCGGCAGCACCGCCTACCGGATCGCCCGGCTGATCGCAGCGAACGGCGACCGCCCCCCACTCGTGCTGCTCACCAGCGCCACCACCGCCACAGCCCCCCTGGCCCGGCTGCTTCACACCACCGCCACCCGAGCCGACCGCCCCTGAACCGGCCGCGCAGCGTACAGAGACCGTACGGACACCGTATGGACGGCGTACGGTGGCGTCAGGAGCCGGTCTGCCAGGAATGGGGTGAGTGATAGCGGGGGCGGTATTCGCGCCCCCAGCGGACGGTTTGCGTGCGGGGCCGCGGGTGCCGCTGGGTGTGTCCGGCGGCCGCGCGGGCCAGGAGGACGGCTGTCAGTGCGGCCAGTTCCTCGGGTTCGGCCTGTCCTTTTTCGATGCGCAGGAACCCGTTGGGGGTCATGTGGGTCATGTGGGGTCTCCCATCCTCGTCGCTGCCTCGTCCGCTTGCAGCATGCTCCGGGGACGGGTGAGGACCCCTCGAATTCCGCTGGACAGGTCGGCGAACCAGCGGGGAGCCCTGGCACTGCAGGGGTGCGAGAAGCGATCGCGCTGAACCAAGAGATTCCCGGGTTGACGGACTGCCGTCGCGGGGGTGGCGGCATTGCTTGTGCGGTCTCGTCAGCGCCTGATGTGGCGAGGTACCGGCGTCTGGGTGGAGGGTGCTCCGCTTGTGGTGTCGGTCAGGAGGCCTTGGTTGCTTTGGATCCCTCGGGGCAGCTTGCGCGGGCGGCTTGGCGACCGCTCTTGAGTTCGGACGGGTCGGAAAAGCAGGGGAGGAAGCCTGAGCCTGTCTCTTCCCAGGTCTGTACATGACCTTTCACAGGCGCATTAGAGCTGCAGGTGTAGGTGAAGTCGGCTTCGACCTCCTTGCGATACCTCCACGAGTAGTACGCACCCTTGAGGTCCCCGGTCGCCGCCTCGAAGGTGTGTCCGGTCACGTCGGGCTCGCTGGGGTCGCCGAGCGGTTCGTCTGCCCGAAGGTGTTTTCCCAGGGCTTTGATCACGTCGGGAGCCCTGACTCCTCGGGGCGTTCCGTTCACCGTGGGCCGTACGCCGGTCTCGCTGACCGGTTTGAGGCGGGCCGAGTAGGACGCTGTCTTCTTCTTCAACCGTATAGGGTCGGCGAGTTCGGTCAGCTTCTCCGAGCGTCGCACATTCGACCAGGCGTACGTCCCGTCCGTGCACGGTCCGGCGCTTTCCTCCTTGCCGCCCGTACAGGCCGCCAGCCCTGTTGACAGCACCACCGTCGCCAGAACGTTTCCGCTGATCCTTCGTGCTGTGCCGCGCATGCGCCGGCTCCCGTCCCCCGTGTGCGGACGCCCGGCGTCCGCATCATGATCACTGCAAGATCCCATCTTCTGGGCGCTGGGCGGGAGATGGCAAGGAGCTCGAGCATTGGCGGAGCCAGGGCAGGGCGGGAGGGCCTCGGGCGTTTCACGTCAAAGCTTGCCTGCCCCCGCTGGCCGATAGCCTCAGCTTCGAACAGACCGAACTGAGGGCAGATATGGGCGCCCGCCTGGACCCCACACCGGCCTTGCGCCGCTACCCGTTGAGGTGCGCAGGCGAGGCTTCGTCCTTTCGGGCGCACTCGCCGGCCCTGCCACCCGGATCAGCCGGTTCATCGCGGCGCTGCCTCCGGCCGACTTGGACGCGATCCTCGCCGCTCTCGACCAGCGCACCGAACACGACGCGTGGACGTTGTAGACCGCCGACCCGCACGGCGACGGCGAGGCCGCAAACCCTGCCTGGGCCGTCCTGCGGTAGATCGACGCCCCTTTGGCTCCGCAGCCATGAGGTCACTATCCGGTCAGGGAGAATGCCGAACTGGTGGTGGATGGCCATCTCTGTCCCGCCCTGACGCTGAGCACGCTGTCGAGGACGAGTGCTTAACAGCGCTTGGATTGGACAGCCCCACCGCGGCGGCCGCAACTTTGATGTAGTCCGAGCGACACGGCTGGCGCACCTCGACCTCACGCCGCCATCCGCTCGGCCGGCGTGCAGTTTGGTGCCCGCGCGGCCTCCTGGGTGCGTCACCTCGCCACCGGCACCACCCCAAGCTTGGACGACATCGTGAAGGCCCTCGTCAGCCTCGGCTGACTCCTCCCTGCGGCACAGCCGAAGGCCCGCACGACCTTGGCGTCGGGCGGGCCCTGGGTTTGCTCAACGGGTCAACGGTGACTGGGGCTGGGCCAGTGGATGAGCCGGTGAGGACCGCTTGCGGGCCGGGCTGGCTCAGGCAGCGTTGTCTTGTCCTCGGCTACGAGTCTCCGCAGCCACGGAGGCATGCAACTGTTCGCTGTCACATACTGTGCTCGCCTGAAACGATCGCGAGCTTCCACTTCACGTCGGCTCCGTCGATGTGGACGGCCAGCTTCTGGGTGGTGATGTCGGTGTACACCCGTCCGACTGTCAGGGGGGCATTGCAGCTGACCTTGCTGGGCTCACTCTTCTTGTCGTGGCGGTCAACGATGGTCATCTTGCCCTTGCCTGAGCATGTGGCGTAGACGGTGTACACGTCGGTCAGCGGTTTGAAGGTGGGCAGGTCAGCAGTGCCCGTGCCCTTGGTGACAGGTACAAGGACATCTGCACCACGGGGAAGGGCCAGCTCCGACTGCTTGGGAGGGCTTTCGACTTCGGCGTCATCACTGCTGCTGTTGCTGGCGCTGGGTGTGTGACGCGCGGTCGGGGCAGTGGTTTCCCCGTCGTCCCCGCCGGAGCAAGCAGTGGCGAGCAGCAGGACCAGCAGAGCGCCGGGCAATGCCGTATAGCGACCCATAGGACACTCCTCACGGAGCGCGTCCCGGCCCACCGGCCGGGACGCGCAGCGAAACGATCGGTTACTTGACGACCCAGCCCTCACGATAGGGCGCCCAGACGGTCATGTTCTTCTTCTGACCGATCTCGCAGTTGCTGTACCGGTAGGCGGTGTAACCGGCGACGTTCTCCTTCATGATTCCGTAGTCGCCATACACCGTCGACCTGGCCTTGACCTTGCCGTAGGTCTCGATTCCTATTTCCGAGGTCCAGGACTTCTCAGCCTTGACGTTCACCTCAGCCTCGATCTTGCCGAGCCACATAGCCTTGAACTCGGAACTGATGCTGACGGAAGCACCAATCAGCGTCGTCCCGGCCTTCTTGGAGATGAACTTGTAGTCGATCGCGTAAGACTTGTTGTTCTTCACGAACGTCGAGTACTTCACCGACATCGTGTTCTTCTTGTTCTTGGTGATGTGAACGAAGTACTTGCCGGGGCCGCAGTAGTTTCCCAACGGCGTCTTGGGTTCTTCTATCAGGTCGGGGCCATCCTCCTCCCCCGGAATGGGGAGGTCTTCCTCCAGCGGCGCCTCGCTGTCCACGCCTGTTGCTGCCTCTTCCTCAGGGGCAGCACTCTCTGATTGCGACACCGTCCCCGGAACGACATCCGCGCCGCTAGCAATGAGCGGCGCACCTATGCCGTCGGGTGAGTCAGCCGCGAAAGCAGGCACGGAACTGCCCACTACCAGAAGCGCGGCAGCGGCACCAACAGCGGTCACTATTCTCGACAATTGAGTTTTCCCCTGTTTCTTCCCTGGCCACCCGTATGGGCTGCCAGTGGTCGAGGTTGATTAGATCATGTGCAGGTCAGACCGCCTCGGTATCTGAGCAAGATCTGAGCCTGGCTTCAGTGCGTACCAGGCGTCGGCGTACGGCGCGGATCGCGGTGGGCCCTCCTCGGGTGCCGTCGCCTGGGCGCAGATGCGGTATCGGTCAAGCAGCTCAGGGGCATCCCCGCGGTGCGTCGAAGATCAGACTTGTTGACCCCGCTAGGGTCTCGCCCAGCGCCTGGCCGATGCTGTGCGTGAGTGTTGGCCGTCGCGGGTGTGCATGCTCAAGCCTGCAAGTAGGCGGCCGCCATCACGGGCCTCGTCATTAACGTCAGTGCGCGGTTTGGATTCCCGCGCCTGGCTCCAGATGAGCGATCGCGCCGACGGGGGCCTGTACCGCTACACGGCGCGCACACAGTCGCACTGGTCCCACTCGGGCAGAACCGGTGACCTATTCTCCTCATACAGTTCATGGTGCTACTTTAAGATCGACTCATCGGTGCCGGAGGTTCCCCGCATCACCGTCGATTCGCCGTACACCGAGTGCACGGCGAGTACGGTTCGACCGACCGGAGTGAACGCATCAAGCTCGGTGACACCTTCTTCCACAACGGCCCGCTGGGGCTGTCGGCGAAGACGACCGCCGGCGTGGACATGGGCTTCAGCCGCGAGCCCGGGGGCACGTTGAACTCCATGACGACCGGGGGAAGACGTACTACTACCTCGCGGACGCCATCGGCGGGCGTGGGCGGGTTGGCTGTTGGCGCTACCTGTTTCGGCATTGGATACGGAGCCGGTGAACTGGGCGAGAAGGCCGCAACCAGCGTCCTGAACTAGGAACCGACAAGGGATAACCAGCAGACGGGAGAACTAATGTCGTACGGCCAGTTTCTCGCCAAGGGCGCCGGGGAGGGCACTCCGCCCTTCTGGATTATCGCTGTCGCCTTGGTGCTCATTGTCGGGGTGGCGTTCTTGGTGAGCAGGGCCCGTAAGTAGTACTCCTTAGCCGGATCGGCAGGGCGCGTGGTGAGTGTCGCCTCACAGTTCTCGCACCGGCCCGGTGACCGAGCTAACCGCATACGTGCCCGATCGCAGAGTTTCGACATGGTGACGCACCCGGCCTTGGAGGCCGGGTGCGTTCGGGCGATGTCTGGTTGGCGGTATGTCTGCATGCGTCAATCGCCGGCAGGCGAACCGTATTCCTAGGGCCGTCATGCCAGCGGGGGCGGGGCAATCGTCGTCGGCTGCTACGTCAAGGAGGCATGGCAGGGCACCGACAACGCGTGGAGCGCCAGGCCGTCGTCCGGCTCAGCCGGTCTGGCGCGCGCCGGGGAGTGCCGCCCCGAACTCGACGTCCGCGTACTTTCGCTTGGCACCGGCGGCGGTTCCGCTGACCGTCTTCGACCCGGACGTCACAGGGCCGGCCGTGCCGCCCTTGGCCGTCCACAGCAACCCGTCGGCGTTCTCGCCCGGGGCGCCGACCGTCAGTTCCGCCCTGCCGTCCTTGGTGAGGTCGATGAGGTGGACCGCGGCGGCGAACCGGTCGCCCTGCTCTGCCGTGCCGGGTACGCCGGCGGTGTCCTGGCTGTAGGCCACGGCGCCGGTGGCGGTGAGGCCGGTGGCGGAGCCGCGCAGCAGCGTCGCCTGTCCCGCGCCGATACGGGAGCCCAGGGCCTCCCAGGGAGTCCCGACGATGACATCGGCGTACTTGTCGCCGTCGGTGTCCCCGACGCTGAGCGACTCTCCGAACATGTCGCCGTCTTCGCCCGCTCCCGGGACTCCGGCGGTGTCCTGGTGGATGACCTGCGGCTTCTGCTCCGGGTCGATGCCATGGGGGCCTCCGTAGAGGACCTGGATCTCTCCGCCGCGGTGGGCGGCGGTGGGGTCGGACATCAGGGAGGCGTCGTAGGGCGCGCCGGTGACGAGGTCGCCGTATCCGTCGCCGTTGATGTCCCCGACGTGGCCGGTGAGGCCGTCGGCGAGCGGCAGTTCGGTGTAGGTGCCGTCCTCCTCGACGTACACCGGGCCGTTGACGTCTCCATCGGTGGGGCCGGGCAGCCAGAAGCGTTCGGCCCGCCCGTCGCGGTCGACGTCGCCCATGGCGACACCGCGGTTGGTGCCGAGCGCGTTGACGAAGGACCGTTGGGCCGGGCGGCCGCTCCGGGTGAACGGGCCGGTGTACGAGGTGCCGCCGCAGTTCCCGGTGACTCCGAGGTCCGGGGCGCCGTCGCCGGTGACGTCTCCGACCGCGATGCCTGCGGCGAAGCCGCAGCCCTCGTCGAGGCCGGTGGGCGGTGAGACGGCCGCTCCTCCCTTGAGCCCGGAGCTGCCGCCCCAGACGACGGTGAGGGAGCCGATGCCGCCCATCGTGCCCGCCGCCTCGCTCGGCGTGCCCACCAGCAGGTCGGCGTAGCCGTCGCGGTCCAGGTCGGCGGAGGCGACCGATGTGCCGAAGCCGTCCCACTCCTCGGGCGCGCCCGGAACGCCGGTGGTGGCCTGGGTGATGACGGTGCGGTGAGTGGCGGAGACCCCGCTGGCCGAGCCGTAGAGCACCACGACCGCACCGGCGGCGTCCACCGAGCCGTTGGCGGCGCCGGGGGCGCCGACCGCCAAGTCGCGGTAGCCGTCGCCGTTGAAGTCGTCTTGTACGGCGGCGGTGTTGGCGCCCTTGTACGGCGCCGTGGCGGCCGCGGGCCCGGCAGGCAGCACCACGGCGGTCAGTGTGGCCGCCGTGGTGACGGCGATCGCGCAGGCGAGGGAGCGCGTGGGGACGCGGGCGGGGGACGGCATGTCTGCTCCGGGGCGGTAAGGGGTGTGCGGGGTGCGGGCGGTCACGGTCCGGTCACCACCTCGGCGAAGCGTGCGACGCCGCTCGAGCCGAGCCCCGCACCGCCGGGACCGACGTTGACCGAGCCGGTGGCCGTGACGGACGTGGCCGAGCCGCGCAGGAGCCACAGGCTGCCCGCTCCGCCGTTCTCGCCGGGGGCGCCGACGAGCAGGTCGGCGTGGCCGTCTTTGTTCGTGTCGAGGACGCGCACGGCCGCGCCGAAGGTGTCGCCGGTCTCCGAGGTTCCCGCCACGCCCGCGGTGTTCTGGGTCCAGGTGCGGGCGTGGGCGGTGTCGAGCCGTCCTGCGGTGCCGCGGACGACGATGACGGATCCGCTGTTCCCGTTCTCACCCGGGGCACCGATCACAAGGTCCGCCCGGCCGTCCTTGTCGGTGTCGCCGACGGCGACGGAGGCGCCGAAGCGGTCCTTGGCCTCACCGGCTCCGGGTACGCCGGAGGTGTCCTGGGTGATGGTCTGCACGCTGCTCGGCGAACCGCCGTATCCAGCGTCGAAGTAGACGGTCACCTGCCCGCCGAGCGCGGTCCCGGGGCTCTGCGAGGGGTCCTCGGGGTTGCCGACGACCAGGTCGGGCGAGCCGTTGCCGTTGAGGTCGCCCACGGCGGAGACCGTGCCCGCGGGCAGTTGGGCGTCCTCGAACCCGGCCGGGTCGGCGAGCCAGGTGGCCGGGTCGTCGCCCGTGCCGTCGTACCCCCAGCCGCCGTCCCCCACGCCGCGGCCGTGGGCGATCAGCCGGTCGTCGTCGGTGCCGGGCAGGTCGACCTGGGTCAGGGCGACGATGCCGTGGGCCGGGTTGAACGCGAACCCGTTGCCGGAGGTGCCGGACTGCGCGGACAGGTCGGCCGGCATGTAGGTGACCTCGGCGTCGTCGGCGCCGATGGCGATGGACAGCTTGCCGTCGTTGACCGGGTTGAGTCCGTTGTAGGTGCCCACGGCGAGCGTGCGTCCGTAGGCGTCGTGCGACGTCGGCCAGCGGTCGGCGACCGTCCTCGCCTTCGTGAGGCCGGAGGCCGAGCCGTACACGACGGTGACGGAGCCGCCGCCGTCGTCCCCGTCGACGTCCTCACCGGGCGCGCCGACCACGAGGTCGCTGTAGCCGTCGCGGTTCAGGTCGTGGACGGCCACGGCGGCGCCGAAGCGGTCGCCGGCCTCGGCGGTACCCGGAACGCCGGTGGAGTTCTGGGTCAGCACCGTGCGCCGGGAGGGGTCGATCCCGCGGGCGGTGCCGTACAGGACCACCACGGCCCCGGCATCCGCGTGCCCGGACACCTTGGCGCCCGGAGCCGACACGACGACGTCGCGATAGCCGTCCTTGTTGACGTCGCCCGGAGCCCCGGGAGCGGCCTGCGCTCCTGTCGCGGCGAGCGGGGACAGGCCCGACGCGAGCAGAGTCGCGGACATCAGCAGGGTGCGTTTACGCACGAAGGTCCTCCCGGGGAAGCGGCGTCCGTGCCGGTTCTCGTGGCCATCGCCGTTGCCGTCGCCGACAGCGTTTGGCATGCCACGATCATGACCGGCGCAGGAGAGACTCCCGAAGGGACTCAAGGGTTGTACGGGGCGAGCGACTTTTTCTGCCTGCAGCCGTAGCACCGCACGGTCAAGTACTCCCAGGTGGGCACGTGCCAACCCGTACGGCCGGCAAGTCCACCCCTGCCTGCGGGCCACAGGCGTTCAGCCCAGCATGCCGGGGACCTGCTTGCTGGCGTCGACGACTGCGCGCTGGGTGGTCGCGCCGGTGAAGGTGACGGTGCCCACCTCGAACGGGCTGCCCTCCACGGCCTCGACCACGACGATCCGTTCGCCGAGAAAGCGCAGCGTCTGCTTGTTATCCGAAAGCGTCAGCGCTTCGGCGGGCGGCCGGGCCGGCCGGGGCGGGTCGATGTCGTGCCGCACGGTCGAGAGATGCCAGACCGGCTCACGGCCTGCGTGGTCTTCCGGGGCCGGCGCCTGGCCGCGCGCGACGTAGGCGCTCCACGTCTTCGGCTCGGCTCCCATGATGGCGGCGGCGCCGGTGGTGGGCACGGGTGATCGATCTGCCGTTCCACCAGTCGGGTGGTCCGGAGAGCTGGGGTTCACAGGCCGCGGGTGTCGGCGAGACCGGCGGCCTGGTCGAGCATTCGCCTGCGACGCCCGCCGCCCGCCTCCAGGCCGCCGCTTCAGCGGAGCCGGAGCATGGCCAAGAGCCGGTCCGGGGTTGCGGTTGGTTCGGGCTGCGGTGGACTTTGCGTCGGCGGCACGCGGTACGAGAGGCTCCCGGAGATCGGGAAATGCTGGGACTGCGATCATCGCAATCCGCTGCGCAACCCCGGCTGGGCGCGCCCCTGCACGGCAGCGCTGACCCGCCCCCGGTTCCCCCACGGCGGCGGTGATGGGTACATGTACCGAGGTCCTTCGCCGCCGTCGCCCCGGACGTCGACCGCGACGTCCTCGCCCGGAAGGTCGCCCGCGAGGCCCTTCGTACATGCCCTGGCCGCCTCACTGGACGGCTGATATGCGGCGGGTGGGGGAACACCGATGTAGGCCGCCGCCTTGCGACCGGGGCGACCGTGGGCCCGGCCACGCCGAGCCGCACTCCGACGCGAGGCCGGGCAGGCGCGTTCGAAGTGCAGCTTCATTCGAGCAGCCGATCCAGCGCGGCATGGGCGCCGCCGGCGCCCTGATGCAGACGCAAGCCGCCTGGAACGCCACCTACGACGCGCTCGCACCCCGCCACTGTGACACCCATCGCCATCAGCGGCAGCCAAGTGCGCGACCTCCTAAGCGGTGCCGTAGGGAGGGCTATTGGTCGAATGCCACAGAGCGAAGCAGGGCTGTACCGCTTGACCCAAAGGGGGTCCAGACTGTCCGCTTGTCGCATTCATGGCGATTTGACCAATGAAAAGGAGGGGCTGATTCCTGCCCGCATGAGAGGGGAGTTGCCGGGAACGCCCCGGACGTTTGTGCGAGTTCTGTGACAACTTGTGGGCGCCCGGTGGCCGCTGGGGCCGCCGGGATTCGTCTTCCTGTGGGGGGAAGTCAATGCATGAGCGTGCCTTCGGCATGCCGTTCCGGCGTGCCCGCAAGAGATCGGCAACCGGCGTGTCCCTGGCGGCGATCGCCTCGATCGCCCTGGCCGTCTCCGTCCTGCACGGTGCGGGTGTGGCGGCGGCCGACGACAAGCCGGTGTCGGCGTGGGGCAAGGACAGCCCGGACTTCGAGATGCCGCCGGTGAAGGTCGGTGAGAACCGCCCGGTGGCGTCCGAGCGGTCCGAGAACCCGACGGACGAGGCGTTGCTGCCCTGGCAGCGCGAGCAGCGCGAGCGCGTCAAGGGCCCTGCGGGCAAGGCGGGCGGTGGCAAGCAGGCGCCGTCCCGGGCCGCGGCCGCCGGCACTTCCGCGCTGAGCGTCGTCCCCGAGGGCCAGGGCAATGTGCCCTGGCACCGCTACACCAGTTTCGCGATCACGGACGCGCTCACCGCGAAGATCGACTACTCGACCGGCAACCTGATGCTGACGGCGACGGACTTCGACATCGCCGGCGTCGGCCAGCGCCTGCAACTGGCGCGGACCTACAACTCCCTCGACGCT
>NZ_JAUQWJ010000038.1:0-25063 GCF_036857595.1 Streptomyces sp. AHA2 | reverse complement strand
TGGCCGAGGCCATGGTGGCCCTCGTCCTCGCCGACGCGGTGGCGGAGAAGTTCGGCGGCGACAGCGTGGCCGAGACCTGCCGCAACGTCACCGCCTACCTCGACCACCTCGCCATCCGATGAGCGGGCCGCTGGTCGTGCTGGTCGGCCCGATGGGCGTGGGCAAGTCCACCGTCGGCCGGCTGCTGGCCGGGCGGCTCGGGGTCGCCTACCGGGACACCGACGACGACATCGTCGCCGGGCAGGGCCGGACCGTCGCCGAGATCTTCGTCGACGAGGGAGAGTCCGCCTTCCGGACGCTGGAGAAGGCGGCCGTGCACCGCGCCGTCGCCGAGCACGACGGCGTGCTCGCGCTGGGCGGCGGCGCGATCCTCGACGAGGACACGCGTGCGCTGCTCGCCGGGCAGCGCGTGGCGTACCTGGCGATGGACGTCGAGGAGGCCGTCAAGCGCACCGGCCTCAACGCGGCCCGTCCGCTGCTCGCGGTCAACCCGCGCAAACAGTGGCGCGAGCTGATGGAGGCCCGCCGGCACCTCTACGAGGAGGTCGCCACGGTCGTGATCGCCACGGACGGCCGAACGCCCGAAGAGGTCACAGAAGTCGCCCTCGACGTACTGGAGTTGAAGAAGGCATGAGCGAGGCAGTCACCCGGATCCAGGTCGGCGGCACCGCGGGCACCGAGCCCTACGAGGTCCTGGTGGGCCGTCAGCTGCTGGGCGAACTGGGCGGGCTGATCGGCGGCAAGGCCAAGCGGGTCGCGGTCATCCACCCCGAGGCGCTCGCCGAGACCGGTGACGCGCTGCGCGCCGATCTGGCCGAGCAGGGCTACGAGGCCGTCGCCATCCAGGTGCCCAACGCCGAGGAGGCCAAGACCGCCGAGGTCGCCGCCTACTGCTGGAAGGCCCTCGGCCGGTCCGGCTTCACCCGCACCGACGTCGTCGTGGGCGTGGGCGGCGGCGCCACCACGGACCTCGCCGGGTTCGTGGCCGCCACCTGGCTGCGCGGGGTCCGCTGGGTCGCCGTCCCGACGACCGTGCTGGCCATGGTCGACGCGGCCGTCGGCGGCAAGACCGGGATCAACACCGCCGAGGGCAAGAACCTCGTCGGCGCCTTCCACCCGCCCGCCGGAGTCCTGTGCGACCTGGCCGCGCTGGAGTCGCTGTCCGTCAACGACTACGTCTCCGGGCTCGCCGAGGTCATCAAGGCCGGCTTCATCGCCGACCCGGTCATCCTCGACCTGATCGAGTCCGACCCCGAGGCCGCCCGCACCCCGGCCGGGCCGCACACCGCCGAGCTGATCGAGCGTTCCATCCGGGTCAAGGCCGACGTGGTCTCGGCGGACCTGAAGGAGTCGGGCCTGCGGGAGATCCTGAACTACGGGCACACCCTCGGCCACGCCATCGAGAAGAACGAGCGCTACCAGTGGCGCCACGGCGCGGCCGTCTCGGTCGGCATGCACTTCGCCGCCGAACTGGGCCGCCTCGCGGGCCGGCTGGACGACGCGACCGCCGACCGGCACCGCACGGTCCTCGAAGCGGTCGGGCTGCCCCTGCACTACCGCTACGACCAGTGGCCCAAGCTGCTGGAGACCATGAAGGTCGACAAGAAGTCGCGCGGCGACCTGCTGCGCTTCATCGTCCTCGACGGGCTGGCCAAGCCCACCGTCCTGGAGGGACCCGACCCGGCCGTACTGCTCGCCGCGTACGGCGAAGTGGGCCAGTAAGTCCCCCGGCGCGCCTTCCGCCCGAATCGCCTTGCGGGGCCGGGCACTTCGGGCCGCCCCCGGCCGTTCACACGGGGACGACCGGGGGCGGTACCGTTCGGTGCAGCGGGTCCGCCCCCGCTGTCAGCGCCCATCGCCTGTACGAGACGGAGTGGCACCGGATGCAGCACGCAGTGGGTTCTCCGCTGCCGCCGCCCCATCAGCCGGGGCACGGACCGGCCGTCGGCTGGTCCCCGGCCGCACATCACCCGGGGCCGCAGCACCCCGGCGCGCACCAGGGCCCGGCGCCCGTGCCCCCGCCGCCCCCGGCGCCGGGCTATCCCGCGCCGCCTCCGGGTCCCGCCGCGCCGCCTCCGGGTCCCGCCGTGCCGCCTCCGGGTCCCGCCGTGCCGCCCCCACAGGCGTCCGCGCCGGCCGTGCCGGAGACCACCGGCCATGTGCCGCTGCCGCCGGGCGGGCCCGTCGCCATGCCGAGCGCCCCGCCCGCCGCGGCGGTCCCCGACCCGGCGGGCACGACCCTCGCGGTGCTGCTGATCGGCCCGGCGGGCGCGGGCAAGACCAGCGTCGCCAGGTACTGGGCGGACCACCGCCGCGTCCCCACGGCGCACATCAGCCTCGACGACGTGCGCGAATGGGTCCGTTCCGGCTTCGCCGACCCGCAGTCCGGGTGGAACGACAACTCCGAGGCCCAGTACCGCCTCGCCCGGCGCACCTGCGGCTTCGCCGCACGCAACTTCCTGGCCAACGGCATCTCGTGCATCCTCGACGACGCCGTCTTCCCCGACCGGCCGGTCGTCGGTCTCGGCGGCTGGAAGCGCCACGTAGGGCCGGGTCTGCTGCCCGTCGTCCTCCTGCCCGGCCTGGACATCGTCCTGGAACGCAACGCGGAGCGCTCCGGCAACCGCCGCCTGTCGGACGAGGAGGTCGCGCGCATCCACGGCCGCATGGCCGGCTGGTACGGATCGGGACTGCCGATCATCGACAACTCCCAGCTGGACGTGGAGGAGACGGCCCGGGTCCTGGACGAGGTCCTCGCCAGGTCCCTGGCGAGCCCGCCGCAGTGGTGACGGCGCCCCGGGGAGGCGGGCAGGCACGGGCGGCGCACGTCCGGCTGCCCCACTCGGCCTCTCCCGAACGGCGCCGGACGCGGGAAGCTCATACGCTCGGGTCATGTCAGAGGTGTACGCGGCCCGCCGGACGCGTCTGAGGGAAATCTGCAACGCGGGCGGCAGCGCGGCGGCGCTCGTCTCCCGCCCCGCCAACGTGCGCTACCTCGCGGGTGCCGCCCCGCCCGGCGCCGCCCTCCTGCTGGGCCGCACCCCGCAGGAGGACCTCCTGGTGTGCGCCGGCGCGACGGCCGACCGACCCGCCCAGGAGCGCCCCGACGAGGCGCTGCGTGTACGGACCCTGCCGGGAGCCGCCCCGGGCGATCCGGCCGTCGCCGCGGCCGGCGTCGCGGCGGAGCACGGCACGGACTCGCTCGCCGTCGAGGAGCACCACCTCACCGTGGCCCGGCACCGGGCCCTCGGCTCGGCCGCCCCCGCGATGCGCCTGGCCGACCTCGCCGGAGCGGTCGAGCAGCTCCGGGTCGTCAAGGACGAGGAGGAGATCTCCTCCCTCCGCATCGCCGCCGAGATCGCCGACCAGGCCCTCGGCGAACTGCTGGAGTCCATCCTGGTCGGCCGTACCGAGCGCCACCTCGCCCTCGAACTGGAAAGACGCCTGGTCGACCACGGGGCGGACGGTCCGGCCTTCCCCACCTCCGTGGGGACCGGCCCCAACTCCGGCCGCCCGGGCCACCGTCCCACCGACCGCCGGGTCGAGGAGGGCGACTTCCTCTCGGTGTGCCTCGGCGCGACGTACCGCGGCTACCGGTGCGAGATCGGCCGCACCTTCGTGATCGGCACCGCCCCCGCGGAATGGCAGATCGAGCTGTACGACCTGGTCTTCGCCGCCCAGCGGGCCGGTCGCGAGAGCCTCGTACCCGGCGCCGCCTGCCGGGACGTCGACCGCGCGGCCCGCCAGGTCCTGGACTCCGCCGGGTACTCGGAGGGCCTGACCGTCCTGACCGGACACGGCGTCGGGCTCGAAATCGACGAGGACCCTCAATTGAGTCCCGCGGCCATGGGTAAACTGGACGCTTGCGTGCCGGTCACCGTCGAACCTGGGGTCCACCTCCCGGGCCGGGGTGGTGTCCGGATCGATGACACGCTCGTCGTCCGCCCCGAGGCGGACGGCGGACCCGAGCTACTCACCATCACGACCAAGGAGCTGCTCGCCCTGTAGGCAGGTGCGTGCCCCGGGGTCGTACGTCAGTCCAGGAGATTCCGCAACCGTGGCTTCCACGAACGACCTCAAGAACGGCATGGTGCTCAAGCTCGAAGGCGGCCAGCTCTGGTCCGTCGTCGAGTTCCAGCACGTCAAGCCCGGCAAGGGCCCGGCCTTCGTGCGCACCAAGCTCAAGAACGTGCTCTCCGGCAAGGTCGTCGACAAGACCTTCAACGCCGGCGTCAAGGTCGAAACGGCCACCGTCGACAAGCGGGACATGCAGTTCTCCTACATGGACGGCGAGTACTTCGTCTTCATGGACATGGAGACGTACGACCAGCTGCACGTCGACCGCAAGGCCGTCGGCGACGCCGCCAACTTCCTGATCGAGGGCTTCACCGCCACGGTCGCGCAGCACGAGGGCGAGGTGCTCTTCGTCGAGCTGCCGGCCGCCGTCGAGCTGACCGTGCAGGAGACCGAGCCGGGCGTCCAGGGCGACCGCTCCACCGGTGGCACCAAGCCCGCGACCCTGGAGACCGGCCACCAGATCCAGGTCCCCCTCTTCATCACCACCGGTGAGAAGATCAAGGTCGACACCCGCTCCAGCGACTACCTCGGCCGGGTGAACAGCTAACCGTGGCTGCCCGCAACACGGCCCGTAAGCGCGCCTTCCAGATCCTCTTCGAGGGTGACCAGCGCGGCGCCGACGTCCTGACGGTCCTCGCGGACTGGGTGCGGCTCTCCCGGGCGGACACCCGGCAGCCGCCGGTCAGCGAGTACACGATGGAGCTCGTGGAGGGCTACGCGGAGCACGCGAAGCGCATCGACGAGCTGATCGCCCAGTACTCGGTGGGCTGGACGCTCGACCGCATGCCGGTCGTCGACCGCAACATCCTGCGGCTCGGCGCCTACGAGCTGATCTGGGTCGACGGGACTCCGGACGCCGTCGTGCTCGACGAGATGGTGCAGCTGGCGAAGGAGTTCTCGACGGACGAGTCGCCCTCGTTCGTCAACGGCCTCCTCGGCCGGCTGAAGGAGCTCAAGCCGTCGCTCCGCCGCGACGAGGTCTGAGGACCGACCCCCTACGCCGGAGGGCCCGCAGCGCTGACGCTGCGGGCCCTCCGGCGTAGGCCGGGCCCCTTGCGGGCCCCGATGGGCTCCGCAGCCCCGTACGACAGCGCCGGGGTGGCCGTGAACCATACGGTTCCGGCCACCCCGGCGGCACGTTTCTGCTGCTGTCGGGCCCGCTGCCCCGTGACGGGGGTCAGGCGTCCTCGTGGGTCGCCACGGCGCGGCGCGCGTCCGCGTCCAGCACGCCCCAGCTGATCAGCTGCTCGGTGAGGACCGAGGGGGACTGGTCGTAGATGACGGCGAGTGTGCGCAGGTCGTCCTGGCGGATCGAGAGCACCTTGCCGTTGTAGTCACCGCGCTGCGACTGGATCGTGGCCGCGTAGCGCTGCAGCGGGCCCGCCTTCTCGGCCGGGACCGTGGCCAGCCGCTCCAGGTCCAGGACCAGCTTCGGCGGCGGCTCGGCGGCGCCGCCCGGGGTGGTGCCCGGCAGCAGCTCCTGCACCGGAACGCCGTAGAAATCCGCCAGCTCGGCAAGGCGCTGCACGGTCACGGCACGGTCGCCGCGCTCGTACGAACCGACCACGACCGCCTTCCAGCGGCCCTGGGACTTCTCCTCGACACCGTGGAGGGAAAGGCCCTGCTGGGTGCGGATCGCCCGGAGCTTGGCCCCGAGCTGTTTGGCGTATTCGCTGGACATATAGCTCCCCGGCACTGTGTCGACGCGTCTGGCGTGGGTGCCAGCCCGCGCGGCTGGTAACTCACTGTGAGGTTACGCAGCGTTACTCTGCCGCGTCAAGCCGAATGGTCCGCACCGACTCTTCCGTGGTAGTGGCCTTGCGTTGCGCCGGATGGGTGATCCATGGGGGCCGTTCGGGTGACCGTGGGGACCTGCTACCGTGTATGGCGCAATCCCGACGTCCTTTAAGGTCCGTCCCGTGAGGCGGAGAAGGAGGTCCGTTTCGTATGGACACGCACGACTCGCAGTCCGATGCCAGGCCCGTTCTGGAAGGGCCCGACATCGCACGGGTGCTGACCCGTATCGCCCACGAGATCGTCGAACGCGCCAAGGGCGCCGACGACGTGGTGCTCCTCGGCATTCCGACCCGGGGCGTCTTCCTCGCCCGCAGGATCGCCGACAAGCTCGAGCAGATCACCGAGCGCAAGGTTCCGTGCGGCTCGCTCGACATCACCATGTACCGCGACGACCTGCGCATGCACCCGCCGCGTGCGCTGGCCCGCACCGAGATCCCCGGTGACGGCATCGACGGCAGGCTGGTCGTCCTCGTCGACGACGTGCTCTTCTCCGGCCGCACCATCCGCGCCGCCCTCGACGCGCTGAACGACATCGGGCGCCCGCGCGCGGTCCAGCTCGCCGTGCTCGTCGACCGCGGTCACCGCGAACTGCCCATTCGCGCCGACTACGTCGGCAAGAACCTCCCCACGTCGTTGCGGGAGACGGTCAAGGTCCTGCTCGCCGAGGAGGACGGTCGCGACACCGTGCTGCTCGGCGCCAAGCCGGACGCCCAGTAGCGCCTCAGGCGTACGCCGCCGTCGTACGCCGGCTCAGTGCGCGCTCGCGCGCGCCCGTCTGCCCCGAATCTCCCGTTTGAACTGCCTTACGGAGCCTGACAGATGCAGCGTCATCTCATCTCGGCCGCCGACCTCACCCGCGACGACGCCGTCCTGATCCTCGACACCGCCGAGGAGATGGCCCGCGTCGCCGACCGGCCGATCAAGAAGCTGCCGACCCTGCGCGGCCGCACGATCGTCAACCTCTTCTTCGAGGACTCCACCCGCACCCGGATCTCCTTCGAGGCCGCCGAGAAGCGGCTGTCGGCGGACGTCATCAACTTCTCCGCCAAGGGCTCCAGCGTCTCCAAGGGGGAGTCCCTGAAGGACACCGCCCAGACCCTGGAGGCCATGGGCGTCGACGCCGTGGTCATCCGGCACGGCGCCTCCGGGGCGCCGTACCGTCTGGCGAACTCCGGCTGGATCGACGCGGCCGTCGTCAACGCCGGCGACGGCACCCACCAGCACCCCACCCAGGCCCTGCTGGACGCCTTCACCATGCGCCGCCGCCTGATCGGCCCGGACGCCGGCCTCGGCCAGGACCTCGAGGGCAAGCGCATCACCGTCGTCGGCGACGTGCTGCACAGCCGGGTCGCCCGCTCCAACGTCGACCTGCTGCACACCCTCGGCGCCGAGGTCACCCTCGTCGCCCCGCCGACCCTGCTGCCCGTCGGCGTCGAGACCTGGCCCTGCGAGGTCTCCTACGACCTCGACAGCACCCTGACCAAGTCGGACGCGGTGATGATGCTGCGCGTCCAGCGCGAGCGCATGAACGCCGCGTTCTTCCCCACCGAGCGCGAGTACTCCCGGCGCTACGGACTCGACGGCGACCGCATGGCGCGGATGCCCGGACACGCCATCGTGATGCACCCCGGCCCGATGGTCCGCGGCATGGAGATCACCGCCGAGGTCGCCGACTCCGACCGCTGCACCGTCGTCGAGCAGGTCGCGAACGGAGTGTCCATCCGGATGGCCGTCCTGTACCTGCTGCTCGGTGGAAACGAGCCCGCCGTCACCCACCCCCGTACCGAGGAGAAGTAAGACAGATGAGCAAGACCCTGATCCGTGGTGCGAAGGTGCTCGGCGGCGAGCCGCAGGACGTGCTGATCGACGGCGGGACGATCGCCGAGGTGGGGACCGGCCTGAGCGCCGAGGGCGCGGAGGTCGTCGAGGCGGAGGGCAAGGTGCTGCTGCCCGGCCTGGTCGACCTGCACACCCACCTGCGCGAACCCGGCCGCGAGGACTCCGAGACCGTCCTCACCGGCACCCGGGCCGCGGCCTCCGGCGGCTACACCACCGTCTTCGCCATGGCCAACACCTTCCCGGTGGCCGACACCGCCGGCGTCGTCGAGCAGGTCTGGCGGCTCGGCAAGGAGCACGGCTACTGCGACGTCCAGCCGATCGGTGCCGTCACGGTCGGCCTCGACGGCAAGAAGCTCGCCGAGCTCGGCGCCATGCACGAGTCGGCCGCCGGCGTCACCGTCTTCTCCGACGACGGCAAGTGCGTCCACGACGCCGTGATCATGCGCCGGGCCCTGGAGTACGTGAAGGCCTTCGGCGGTGTCGTCGCCCAGCACGCGCAGGAGCCGCGGCTGACCGAGGGCGCCGAGATGAACGAGGGCGTCGTCTCCGCCGAGCTGGGTCTCGGCGGCTGGCCCGCGGTGGCCGAGGAGTCGATCATCGCCCGGGACGTCCTGCTCGCCGACCACGTCGGCTCCCGCGTCCACATCTGCCACCTGTCGACCGCCGGGTCCGTCGAGATCGTCCGCTGGGCCAAGTCCCGCGGCATCGCCGTCACCGCCGAGGTCACCCCCCACCACCTGCTCCTCACCGACGAGCTGGTCCGCTCCTACGACCCCGTCTACAAGGTCAACCCGCCGCTGCGCACCGAGCGCGACGTGATGGCCCTGCGCGAGGCGCTCGCCGACGGCACGATCGACATCGTCGCCACCGACCACGCCCCGCACCCGCACGAGGACAAGGACTGCGAGTGGGCCGCCGCCGCCATGGGCATGGTCGGCCTGGAGACCGCGCTGTCGGTCGTGCAGGAGACCATGGTCGACACGGGCCTGCTGGACTGGGCCGGCGTCGCCGACCGGATGTCCGTCAAGCCCGCGCAGATCGGGCAGGCCGCCGGCCAGGGCCGTCCCGTCTCGGCAGGTGAGCCCGCCAACCTCACCCTGGTCGACACGGCATACCGTGGGCTGGTGGACCCCGCGGGCTTCGCCTCGCGCAGCCGCAACACCCCCTACGAGGGCCGCGAGCTGCCGGGCCGTGTGACGCACACGTGGCTGCGGGGCAAGGCCACGCTCGTCGACGGGAAGCTCACGTGACACCTGTACTCCTGCTGGCCGCCGAGAAGGAATCGGCGGAAGTGACCGACTGGGCCGCCCGCATCGGCTGGGTCGTCGGCCTCGCCCTGTTCGTCGCGCTCGTCTACTGGCTGATGCGCGAGGGCTGGAAGTGGCGCGGCACGCTCCAGGGCGACCTGCCCGAGCTGCCCACCGCTCCGGACGACCCGGGCCCCGCCCGGCTCACGATGACCGGCCGCTACCACGGCTCCACCACCGCCGGACAGTGGCTCGACCGCATCGTCGCCCGGGGCCTGGGCGCCCGCAGCCGCGCCGAGCTGACGCTGACGGACGCCGGCCTCGACGTCGTGCGCCCCGGGGCGAGCGATTTCTTCGTGCCGGTGGCGCAGCTGCGTGAAGCCCGGCTCGACAAGGGCATCGCCGGCAAGGTGCTCACCGAGGGCGGCCTGCTCGTCGTCACCTGGGAGCACGGGGACCGGCTGATCGACTCCGGTTTCCGTTCCGACCACGCGGCCGAGCACAACGCGTGGGTCGAAGCCCTCACCAACATGATCGAAACGAACAGCACGGAAGGCGCCGAACGATGACCACCTCCACCAGGGGAGCCGCAAGAACTCCCGCCGTACTCGTCCTGGAGGACGGCCGGGTCTTCCGGGGCCGCGCCTACGGGGCCGTGGGGGAGACCTTCGGCGAAGCGGTGTTCTCCACCGGCATGACCGGCTACCAGGAGACCCTCACCGACCCCTCCTACCACCGCCAGGTCGTGGTGATGACCGCCCCGCACGTCGGCAACACCGGCGTCAACGACGAGGACATGGAGTCCCAGCGCATCTGGGTCTCCGGCTACGTCGTGCGCGACCCCGCGCGCGTGCCGTCCAGCTGGCGCTCGCGGCGCACCCTCGACGAGGAGCTGGCCGCGCAGGGCGTCGTCGGGATCTCCGGCGTCGACACCCGCGCCCTCACCCGCCACCTGCGCGAGCGCGGCGCCATGCGCGTCGGCATCTTCAGCGGCGACGCCGTCCAGGACGACGCCGCGCTCCTGGCGCGCGTGCAGGAAGCCCCGCAGATGAAGGGCGCGAACCTTGCCGCCGAGGTCGCCACCACCGAGGCGTACGTCGTCCCGGCCCAGGGCGAGAAGAAGTTCACCGTCGCCGCCGTGGACCTCGGCATCAAGGGCATGACCCCACACCGCATGGCCGAACGCGGCATCGAGGTGCACGTCCTCCCGGCCACCGCGAGCGTCGAGGACGTCTACGCCGTGAACCCGGACGGCGTCTTCTTCTCCAACGGCCCGGGCGACCCGGCCACCGCCGACCACCCCGTCTCCGTCATGCAGGGCGTCCTGGAGCGCGGCACCCCGCTGTTCGGCATCTGCTTCGGCAACCAGATCCTGGGACGCGCCCTCGGCTTCGGCACCTACAAGCTGAAGTACGGCCACCGCGGCATCAACCAGCCCGTCCAGGACCGCACGACCGGCAAGGTCGAGGTCACCGCGCACAACCACGGCTTCGCCGTCGACGCGCCGCTCGACGAGGTCGCCGACACCCCGTTCGGCCGTGCCGAGGTGTCGCACGTCTGCCTGAACGACAACGTGGTGGAGGGGCTCCAGCTCCTCGACCGCCCCGCCTTCAGCGTCCAGTACCACCCCGAAGCGGCAGCGGGCCCGCACGACGCCGCCTACCTGTTCGACCGCTTCGTCTCCCTGATGGAGGGCCAGCGTGCCTAAGCGCACCGATATCCAGTCCGTCCTGGTCATCGGCTCCGGCCCGATCGTCATCGGCCAGGCCGCCGAGTTCGACTACTCCGGCACCCAGGCGTGCCGCGTGCTGAAGTCCGAGGGCCTCAGGGTCATCCTCGTGAACTCCAACCCGGCGACGATCATGACCGACCCGGAGATCGCCGACGCCACCTACGTCGAGCCGATCACCCCCGAGTTCGTCGAGAAGATCATCGCCAAGGAGCGGCCCGACGCGCTGCTGCCCACCCTGGGCGGCCAGACGGCCCTCAACACGGCCATCTCGCTCCACGAGAACGGCGTCCTCGACAAGCACGGCGTCGAGCTGATCGGCGCCAACGTCGAGGCGATCCACAAGGGCGAGGACCGCGACCGGTTCAAGGAGGTCGTGGAGGAGGTCCGCAAGAAGATCGGGCACGGCGAGTCCGCCCGGTCCTACATCTGCCACTCCATGGACGACGTCCTCAAGGGCGTCGAGGAGCTCGGCGGCTACCCGGTCGTGGTCCGCCCCTCCTTCACCATGGGCGGCGCCGGTTCCGGCTTCGCCCACGACGAGGAGGAGCTGCGCCGCATCGCGGGCACCGGCCTCACGCTCTCGCCGACCACCGAGGTGCTCCTGGAGGAGTCCATCCTCGGCTGGAAGGAGTACGAGCTGGAGCTGATGCGCGACAAGAACGACAACGTCGTGGTCGTCTGCTCCATCGAGAACTTCGACCCGATGGGCGTGCACACCGGCGACTCCATCACCGTCGCCCCGGCGATGACCCTCACCGACCGTGAGTACCAGATCCTGCGCGACATCGGCATCGCCGTGATCCGCGAGGTCGGGGTCGACACCGGCGGCTGCAACATCCAGTTCGCGGTGAACCCCGAGGACGGCCGGGTCATCGTCATCGAGATGAACCCGCGCGTGTCCCGCTCCTCGGCCCTGGCCTCCAAGGCCACCGGCTTCCCGATCGCCAAGATCGCCGCCAAGCTGGCCGTCGGCTACACGCTGGACGAGATCCCGAACGACATCACGCAGGAGACCCCGGCCTCCTTCGAGCCGACGCTCGACTACGTGGTCGTGAAGGCGCCGCGCTTCGCCTTCGAGAAGTTCCCCAGCGCCGACTCCACCCTCACCACCACCATGAAGTCGGTCGGCGAGGCCATGGCCATCGGCCGCAACTTCACCGAGGCCTTCCAGAAGGCCCTGCGCTCCCTGGAGAAGAAGGGCAGCCAGTTCACCTTCGTCGGCGACCCCGGTGACAAGACGCAGCTCCTCGAGCAGGCGGTCCGGCCGACCGACGGCCGCATCAACACCGTCATGCAGGCCATCCGCGCCGGAGCCACGCCCGAGGAGGTCTTCGACTACACGAAGATCGACCCGTGGTTCGTCGACCAGCTCTTCCTGATCAAGGAGATCGCCGACGAGCTGGCCGAGGCCCCCGAGCTGACGACCGACCTGCTCGCCGAGGCCAAGCGGCACGGCTTCTCCGACACGCAGATCGGCGAGATCCGCGGCCTGCGCGAGGACGTCGTCCGCGAGGTCCGGCACGCCCTCGGCATCCGCCCGGTCTACAAGACGGTCGACACCTGCGCCGCCGAGTTCGCCGCGAAGACGCCGTACTTCTACTCCTCCTACGACGAGGAGAGCGAGGTCGCGCCCCGGACCAAGCCGGCCGTCATCATCCTGGGCTCCGGCCCGAACCGCATCGGCCAGGGCATCGAGTTCGACTACTCCTGCGTCCACGCCTCCTTCGCGCTCAGCGACGCCGGCTACGAGACGGTGATGGTCAACTGCAACCCGGAAACCGTCTCCACCGACTACGACACCTCCGACCGCCTGTACTTCGAGCCGCTGACGCTGGAGGACGTGCTGGAGATCGTGCACGCCGAGCAGCAGGCCGGACCCGTCGCGGGCGTCGTCGTCCAGCTCGGCGGCCAGACCCCGCTCGGTCTGTCGCAGGCGCTGAAGGACAACGGCGTGCCGATCGTCGGCACCTCCCCGGAGGCCATCCACGCCGCCGAGGACCGCGGCGCCTTCGGCCGGGTCCTCGCCGAGGCCGGCCTGCCCGCGCCGAAGCACGGCACGGCCACCACCTTCGCCGAGGCCAAGGCCATCGCCGACGAGATCGGCTACCCGGTCCTGGTGCGCCCCTCGTACGTCCTCGGCGGACGCGGCATGGAGATCGTCTACGACGAGACGCGCCTGGAGGCGTACATCGCCGAGTCGACCGAGATCAGCCCGTCCCGGCCGGTCCTGGTCGACCGGTTCCTCGACGACGCCATCGAGATCGACGTCGACGCCCTCTACGACGGCGAGGAGCTGTACCTCGGCGGTGTCATGGAGCACATCGAGGAGGCCGGCATCCACTCCGGCGACTCGGCGTGCGCGCTGCCCCCGATCACCCTCGGCGGCTTCGACATCAAGCGCCTGCGCGCCTCCACCGAGGCCATCGCCAAGGGCGTCGGCGTGCGCGGCCTGATCAACATCCAGTTCGCGATGGCCGGGGACATCCTCTACGTCCTGGAGGCCAACCCGCGCGCCTCGCGCACCGTCCCCTTCACCTCGAAGGCGACGGCGGTGCCGCTGGCCAAGGCCGCCGCCCGCATCTCGCTGGGCGCGACCGTCGCGGAACTGCGCGCCGAGGGCCTGCTCCCGGCCACCGGCGACGGCGGGGAACTGCCGCTGGACGCGCCGATCTCCGTCAAGGAGGCCGTCATGCCGTGGTCGCGCTTCCGCGACATCCACGGCCGCGGCGTCGACACCATCCTCGGCCCCGAGATGCGCTCCACCGGCGAGGTCATGGGCATCGACTCCGTCTTCGGCACGGCGTACGCCAAGTCGCAGGCCGGCGCCTACGGACCGCTGCCCACCAAGGGCCGCGCGTTCATCTCGGTCGCCAACCGCGACAAGCGCTCGATGATCTTCCCGGCCCGTGAGCTGGTCGCGCACGGCTTCGAGCTGCTGGCCACCTCCGGCACGGCCGAGGTCCTCAAGCGCAACGGCATCAACGCCACGGTCGTGCGCAAGCAGTCCGAGGGCACCGGCCCGAACGGCGAGAAGACGATCGTCCAGCTCATCCACGACGGCGAGGTCGACCTCATCGTCAACACCCCGTACGGCACCGGCGGCCGCCTCGACGGCTACGACATCCGCACGGCGGCCGTGGCGCGCTCCGTGCCCTGCCTGACGACGGTCCAGGCGCTGGCCGCCGCCGTCCAGGGCATCGACGCCCTCAACCGCGGCGACGTGAGCGTCCGCTCGCTCCAGGAACACGCGGAACACCTGACCGCGGCCCGCGACTAGCAGCCCCGAGGGGGACACCGGAAACGGTGTCCCCCTCTTGGTGAGGACGTCACGTCTTCGTGAGGACACCATGTACAAGATCTTCTTCCGTCTCGTCTTCAAACGGCTGGACCCGGAGCAGGCCCACCACCTGGCCTTCCGCTGGATCCGCCTGGCCGCCCGGATGCCCGTGCTGCGCACCTTCCTCGCGGCCGCCCTCGCGCCGCGCCACAAGGAACTGCGCACCGAGGCCCTGGGCCTGCGCATGCACGGCCCCTTCGGGCTGGCCGCGGGCTTCGACAAGAACGCCGTCGGCATCGACGGCATGGCCATGCTCGGCTTCGACCACGTCGAGATCGGCACGGTGACCGGCGAACCGCAGCCGGGCAACCCCAAGCAGCGGCTGTTCCGCCTGGTCCAGGACCGGGCCCTGATCAACCGCATGGGCTTCAACAACGACGGCTCGCTGCGCGTCGCCGCCCGCCTGGCCTCCCGCAGGCCGGTCTTCAAGACGGTCGTCGGCGTCAACATCGGCAAGACCAAGGTCGTCCCCGAGGAGGAGGCCGTCGCCGACTACGTGAAGTCCGCCGAGCGGCTCGCGCCCCACGCCGACTACCTCGTGGTCAACGTCTCCTCCCCGAACACGCCCGGCCTGCGCAACCTCCAGGCCACCGAGGCGCTGCGCCCCCTGCTGAGCGCGGTGCGCGAGGCTGCCGACCGGGCCGTGCCCGCGCGGCGCGTCCCGCTGCTGGTCAAGATCGCGCCGGACCTCGCCGACGAGGACGTCGACGCCGTCGCCGACCTCGCCGTCGAACTCGGCCTGGACGGGATCATCGCCACCAACACCACCATCGCCCGCGAGGGGCTCGGCCTGAGGTCCGCCCCCGGCCTGGTCGAGGAGACCGGCGGCCTGTCGGGGGCACCCCTGAAGGAGCGGTCCCTGGAGGTCCTGCGCCGCCTCTACGCGCGCGTGGGGGACCGGATCACCCTGGTGGGGGTCGGTGGCATCGAGAACGCCGAGGACGCCTGGCAGCGCATCCTGGCCGGCGCCACGCTCGTCCAGGGCTACAGCGCCTTCGTCTACGAGGGCCCTTTCTGGGGCCGGGCCATCCACAAGGGGCTCGCCGCCCGTCTGGCGACCAGCCCCTACGCCACGCTCGCCGACGCGGTGGGCGCCGACGTGAGGAAGACGGCATGAGTGCCCTGGAACCCTTCGGCGCACGCCTGCGCCGCGTCATGGACGAGCGCGGCCCGCTGTGCGTGGGCATCGACCCGCACGCGTCGCTGCTGGCCGAGTGGGGCCTGAACGACGACGTGGCGGGCCTGGAGCGGTTCAGCCGCACGGTCGTCGAGGCGGTGGCCGACCGGGTCGCCGTGCTCAAGCCGCAGAGCGCGTTCTTCGAGCGCTTCGGCTCCAGGGGCGTCGCCGTCCTGGAGCGGTCGGTCGCCGAGGCCCGGGCGGCGGGCGCGCTGGTGGTGATGGACGCCAAGCGGGGCGACATCGGCTCGACCATGGCCGCCTACGCGGAGTCCTTCCTGCACAAGGACGCGCCGCTGTTCTCCGACGCGCTCACGGTCTCGCCCTACCTCGGCTACGGCTCGCTCGCCCCGGCCGTCGCGCTGGCCCGGGAGAACGGCGCCGGGCTGTTCGTGCTGGCGCTGACCTCCAACCCCGAGGGCGGCGAAGTGCAGCATGCCGTGCGCCCCGACGGCCGGACCGTGGGGGCGACGATGCTCGCCCACCTGGCCGCCGAGAACGCCGGCGAGCAGCCCCTGGGTTCCTTCGGCGCGGTCGTCGGCGCCACGCTCGGTGACCTGTCGGCCTACGACCTGGACATCAACGGTCCGCTCCTCGCGCCCGGGATCGGCGCCCAGGGAGCCACGCCGGCCGGTCTTCCCCGGGTCTTCGGCCCGGCGGTGCGCAAGGTCGTGCCGAACGTCAGCCGGGGAGTGCTGCGCCACGGTCCCGACACGGTCGCTCTGCGTGACGCGTCGGAACGCTTCGCGGAGGAGATCCGTCAGGCCGTGGCGTCCTCCTGAGGCGGTCCAGACCACCGGCGGGACCTCCGGCGGGTGGTCCGAAGAGCTGTTGAATCTGAATACATCCTCAAATCCCGGGCAGTATGTCCTAAATGTCCGTTCACCTGAAGGCTGACCAGGACTTTTCCGCTGTTCTCGCTGACTCCGGCGGACTTGCCCGCTAGTCTCCGACGAGAGAGCGGGCAAGCGTGTGTTGCTCGTACCTCCCCAGGTGTGGGGCGACTAGGTTCCTCACCGGTCCGTATCCGACAGTTCGACATCCGAGGTGACGTAGGCGTGGCTCTTCCGCCCCTTACCCCTGAACAGCGCGCAGCCGCGCTCGAAAAGGCCGCCGCGGCTCGCCGGGAGCGGGCCGAGGTCAAGAATCGACTCAAGCACTCCGGCGCCTCCCTTCACGAGGTCATCAAGCAGGGCCAGGAGAACGACGTCATCGGCAAGATGAAGGTCTCCGCCCTCCTCGAGTCGCTGCCGGGCGTGGGCAAGGTCCGCGCCAAGCAGATCATGGAGCGACTCGGCATCTCCGAGAGCCGCCGCGTGCGGGGTCTCGGTTCCAACCAGATCGCCTCCCTGGAGCGTGAGTTCGGCAGCACCGGCTCCTGAACCGGTCACTCCGGGGAAGCGAGTCCCGGGCACTCCGGGATTGCTGGATAATCGCTGCATGGCAGCAACACCCCGGGGGACGTCCCCCGTACCCCCGGACGCACGTCCGCGGCTGACCGTGCTCTCCGGCCCCTCCGGGGTCGGCAAGAGCACGGTCGTCGCCCATATGCGCAAGCAGCACCCCGAGGTCTGGCTCTCGGTGTCGGCGACGACCCGCAGGCCCCGCCCCGGCGAGCAGCACGGAGTCCACTACTTCTTCGTCACCGACGACGAGATGGACAAGCTGATCGCCAACGGCGAGCTGCTGGAGTGGGCCGAGTTCGCCGGCAACCGCTACGGCACGCCGCGTGCGGCCGTCCAGGAGCGCCTGGAGAAGGGCGAGCCGGTCCTCCTGGAGATCGACCTCCAGGGCGCCCGTCTGGTCCGGGAGTCGATGCCCGAGGCCCAGCTGGTGTTCCTGGCCCCTCCCTCCTGGGAGGAGCTGGTGCGCCGGCTCACCGGGCGGGGCACCGAGCCGCCCGAGGTCATCGAGCGCAGGCTCGACGCGGCGAAGATCGAACTCGCCGCGGAACCGGAGTTCGACACCACCCTGGTCAACACCTCCGTCGAGGACGTGGCGCGCGAGCTGCTAGCCTTGATGGACGTCGTGTGACCATCGCTGACCGATCCGGTCCTCGCTGATCATCCTGACAGGTTCTTTCCCATCCATCGGAAGGTAGAGCGTGTCCTCTTCCATCTCCGCGCCCGAGGGCATCATCAACCCGCCGATCGACGAGCTCCTCGAGGCCACCGACTCGAAGTACAGCCTCGTGATCTACGCGGCCAAGCGGGCCCGCCAGATCAACGCGTACTACTCGCAGCTCGGCGAGGGCCTCCTCGAGTACGTCGGTCCTCTCGTCGACACCCACGTCCACGAGAAGCCGCTCTCGATCGCCCTCCGCGAGATCAACGCGGGGCTCCTGACGTCCGAGGCCGTCGAGGGCCCGGCGCAGTAAGTACGATTTGCAGCTTGACGCTGACTTGTCCACAGGCCCGGCAGGCCGACTGCCGGGCCTGTGGTGTGTGATGGGACATGTACGTCGCCGAGGTCCGGGGAGAGACAGTGGACAAGCCCAAGGTCGTGCTGGGGGTCAGCGGCGGCATCGCCGCGTACAAGGCCTGTGAGCTGCTGCGGCGGCTGACCGAGTCGGGCCACGACGTGCGCGTGGTCCCCACCGCCTCCGCCCTGCACTTCGTCGGCGCCGCCACCTGGTCCGCCCTGTCCGGCAACCCGGTCTCCACCGAGGTCTGGGACGACGTCCACGAGGTCCCGCACGTCCGCATCGGGCAGCACGCCGACCTGGTCGTCGTCGCCCCCGCCACCGCCGACCTGCTCGCCAAGGCGGCCCACGGCCTCGCCGACGACCTGCTCACCAACACCCTGCTCACCGCCCGCTGTCCCGTCGTCTTCGCCCCCGCGATGCACACGGAGATGTGGGAGCACCCGGCCACCCAGGAGAACGTCGCGACGCTGCGCCGCCGCGGCGCCCTCGTCGTCGAGCCCGCCGTGGGCCGCCTCACCGGCGCCGACACCGGCAAGGGCCGCTTCCCCGACCCGACCGAGATCTTCGAGGTCTGCCGCCGGGTGCTGGCCCGGGGCGTACGCGAGCCCGATCTGACCGGGCGGCACGTCGTCATCAGCGCGGGCGGCACCCGGGAACCCCTCGACCCCGTCCGCTTCCTCGGCAACCGCTCCTCCGGCAAGCAGGGCTACGCCCTCGCCCGCACCGCCGCCGCCCGCGGCGCCCGGGTCACGCTCATCGCCGCCAACAGCACCCTGCCGGACCCCGCCGGGGTGGACGTGGTCCCGGTCGGCACGGCCGTGCAACTGCGCGAGGCGGTCCTCGGGGCCGCCGCCGGCGCCGACGCCGTGGTGATGGCGGCGGCCGTCGCCGACTTCCGCCCCGCCGCCTACGCCACCGGCAAGATCAAGAAAAAGGACGACCGGGAGCCCGAGCCGATCGCACTGGTGCGGAATCCGGACATCCTCGCCGAGATCTCCACCGACCGGCCGCGCCCCGGACAGGTGATCGTCGGCTTCGCGGCGGAGACCGACGACGTCCTGGCCAACGGCCGCGCCAAGCTCAAGCGCAAGGGCTGCGACCTGCTGGTCGTGAACGAGGTGGGCGAGCGCAAGACCTTCGGTTCCGAGGAGAACGAGGCGGTCGTGCTCGGCGCCGACGGCAGCGAGACCGCGGTGCCGCACGGCCCCAAGGAGGCCTTGGCCGACATCGTGTGGGACCTCGTGGCCGAACGTCTGCCCTGAGCGCTCCGCCACTTCAGCGCGGCTGGAAACCGGGTCGATCCGGGCGTGGCGCCTCTGGCCAACGCCGCTCGCCATTGGGCAGAATGCCCGTGCCGCAGGTCACAGCGCTCCCGAGTGGCGAGACAGGGGGGCCGTGTCCGAAGCGTCACCCGTAAACTGTTCCACGGACGGCGCCGGGTGCAGCCCCCGCCGTCCGCCAATGATCAGCCAGCAGCCGCTGCAACCCCAGGGAGCGTTGTGTCCCGTCGCCTGTTCACCTCGGAGTCCGTGACCGAGGGTCACCCCGACAAGATCGCTGACCAGATCAGCGACACCATTCTCGACGCGCTCCTGCGCGAGGACCCCTCCTCGCGCGTCGCCGTCGAGACCCTGATCACGACCGGCCTGGTGCACGTGGCCGGCGAGGTCACGACCAAGACGTACGCGGACATCGCGACGCTGGTCCGGAACAAGATCCTCGAGATCGGCTACGACTCCAGCAAGAAGGGCTTCGACGGCGCCTCCTGCGGCGTGTCGGTGTCGATCGGCGCGCAGTCCCCGGACATCGCCCAGGGCGTGGACACGGCGTACGAGACCCGTGTCGAGGGTGACGACGACGAGCTCGACAAGCAGGGCGCGGGCGACCAGGGCCTGATGTTCGGCTACGCGACGGACGAGACGCCGACGCTGATGCCGCTGCCGATCTTCCTGGCCCACCGCCTGTCCAAGCGCCTGTCCGAGGTCCGCAAGAACGGCACGATCCCCTACCTGCGCCCGGACGGCAAGACGCAGGTCACCATCGAGTACGACGGTGACAAGGCGGTCCGTCTGGACACGGTGGTGGTCTCCTCCCAGCACGCCTCCGACATCGACCTGGACTCGCTGCTCGCTCCCGACATCAAGGAGTTCGTGGTCGAGCCGGAGCTGAAGGCGCTGCTGGACGAGGGCATCAAGCTCGACACGGAGAACTACCGCCTCCTGGTCAACCCGACCGGCCGTTTCGAGATCGGCGGCCCGATGGGCGACGCCGGCCTGACCGGCCGCAAGATCATCATCGACACCTACGGCGGCATGGCTCGTCACGGCGGCGGTGCCTTCTCCGGCAAGGACCCGTCCAAGGTCGACCGCTCCGCGGCCTACGCGATGCGCTGGGTCGCCAAGAACGTGGTGGCCGCGGGCCTGGCGACGCGCTGCGAGGTGCAGGTCGCGTACGCGATCGGCAAGGCCGAGCCGGTCGGCCTGTTCGTCGAGACCTTCGGCACCGCCAAGGTCGACACCGACCGGATCGAGAAGGCGATCGACGAGGTCTTCGACCTGCGCCCGGCCGCCATCATCCGCGACCTGGACCTGCTCCGCCCGATCTACTCCCAGACCGCCGCGTACGGCCACTTCGGCCGTGAGCTGCCGGACTTCACCTGGGAGCGCACCGACCGCGTGGACGCCCTGCGCAAGGCGGCCGGACTGTAGTCCCGGCCGCACCTCACCTGCGCGGCGAGGCCCGGCACCCTTCGGGGGGCCGGGCCTCGCCGCGTCCGGGAGGCGGACGTCCCGCCGGGTGCCGGCGGTCGCAGCCGGGGAACCCGGCAGCCGTCGGATGTCAGTGCCGTTTGGTAAGAATGCAGGCGTGAGCAGCGAGGACGAGCAGGCGGGCGGCGGGGCGGAGGGCGCCCCGCCCGAGCAGCTCGCGCTCATCCGCGAGAGCGTCCGCAAGGCCAGGACGCCCCGGGCCAAGCCGCGGACGTGGCGCGGAGCCGCACTCGCCAAGGAACTGCCCGTCGCCCGCGTCCTCGTCGACAAGGGCGTGCTCCACCTCGACCGCTACTTCGACTACGCGGTGCCCGAGGAGCTGGACGAGCAGGCCCGGCCGGGCGTCCGGGTCAGGGTGCGCTTCGGCGCCGGGCGGCACCGGGTGCGGGACGGACGCCGCGAGGGCGGGGGCCTGATCGACGGCTTCCTGATCGAGCGGCTGCCCGAGTCCGACTACTCCGGGCCGCTGGCCGCGCTGGCCCAGGTCGTCTCGCCCGAGCAGGTGCTCAGCGACGAACTGCTCGGACTGGCCCGCGCGGTCGCCGACCGGTACGCGGGCAGCCTCGCCGACGTGCTGCAGCTGGCCGTGCCGCCCCGCAACGCCCGGGCCGAACAGCGCCCCTCGCCCGAGCCGCTGCCCCCGCCCGGGGCGCCCGAGCCGGGATCGTGGCAGCGCTACGAGCGCGGGGCGGCGTTCCTGCAGTCCCTCACCTCGGGCGGTGCGCCCCGGGCCGTGTGGAACGCGCTGCCCGGCCCGCAGTGGAGCGAGGAGCTGGCCCGGGCCGTCGCGGCGACGCTGGCGTCCGGGCGCGGTGCCCTGGTGGTCCTGCCCGACGGGCGCGCGGTCGCCCGGGTCGACGCCGCGCTGACCGCGCTGCTGGGGGAGGGGAGGCACGCGGTCCTCACGGCCGACGCCGGCCCCGAGAAGCGGTACGCGCGGTGGCTCGCGGTGCGGCGCGGCTCCGTGCGGGCCGTGATCGGCACCCGGGCCGCGATGTTCGCCCCCGTTCAGGACCTGGGCCTGGTGGCCCTCTGGGACGACGGCGACGACAGCCACGGCGAGCAGCACGCCCCCCAGCCGCACGCCCGCGAGGTGCTGCTCCTGCGCGCCGCTCAGGACCGGTGCGGCTTCCTGCTGGGCGGCTGGGCCTGCACGGTGGAGGGCGCGCAGCTCGTCGAGACCGGCTGGGCGCGACCGCTCGTCGCCGGGCGCGACCAGGTGCGCTCCGCAGCGCCCCTCGTACGGACCGTCGGGGACGGGGACCTCGCCCGGGACGAGGCCGCCCGGGCCGCCCGGCTCCCCACCCTCGCCTGGCAGGTCGTCAGGGACGGCCTGAAGCAGGGGCCGGTGCTCGTGCAGGTGCCACGGCGGGGATACGTGCCGCGCATGGCCTGCGCCCGGTGCCGGGCACCCGCGCGGTGCCGGCACTGCTCCGGGCCGCTGGAGACGAGGGACGGCGGGGTGCTGCACTGCGGCTGGTGCGGCCGTGAGGAGGGCGCCTGGCACTGCCCGGAGTGCGGCGCCTTCCGGCTGCGTGCCTCGGTCGTGGGAGCGCGGCGGACCGCCGAGGAACTCGGCCGGGCGTTCCCGGCGGTCCCGGTGCGGACCTCGGGACGTGAGCACGTGCTGGACACGGTGCCGGGCACGCCCGCGCTCGTCGTCAGCACGCCGGGGGCGGAGCCCGTCGCCGAGGGCGGCTACGCGGCCGCCCTGCTCCTGGACGGCTGGGCCATGCTCGGGCGGCCCGATCTGCGCGCCGGGGAGGACGCGTTGCGGCGGTGGATCGCCGCCGCGGCCCTGGTCCGGCCGCAGCCGGCCGGGGGCACGGTGGTGGTCGTGGCTGAGCCGACGCTGCGGCCCGTGCAGGCGCTGGTGCGCTGGGATCCGGTCGGGCACGCGGTGCGGGAGCTCGCCGAGCGGGCCGAACTGGGTTTCCCGCCGGTGTCCCGGATGGCCGCGGTGTCCGGCCCCGGGGAGGCGGTGGCCGACTTCCTCCGGGCCGCGGACCTTCCGCCCGAGGCCGAGGTGCTGGGACCCGTGCCCGTGCCGGTGCCGGCAGCGGGGCGGCCGCGGCGGGCCGGGGCCCCGCCGCCCGGGGAGCAGTGGGAGCGGGCCCTGGTGCGGGTGCCGCCGGGCCGGGGCGCGGCCCTGGCGGCGGCGCTCAAGGCCGCGCAGGCGGCGCGGATGGCCCGGGGGAGCGCTCAGGGGGCCGGGGTGTGGGTGCGGATCGATCCCGCCGACATCGGGTGAGGGCCGTGGGCTTCCGGCCCTGGACGAAGCCCGGCCTCGTGGAGACTCGGCGCCGGGGGAACCCCTGCGGAGGGCGGCCGGGCGCCGGAGTGAGGAGACCTGGCGGGGGCACGGGCCCCTGGCAGGCGACGGGCATCCGTGGAGGCCGTGGGATACCTGGCGGGGGCCGCGGGCGTCCGGCGGAAGCCGAGGGCACTTGGCTGTGATGCGGGCATCCGGCGAGGGTGCGGCGACCTGCGGTGTGCAAGCAGCGGAGACGCGGCCCTGATGCGCGGCCGCCCTCCCGGAGGGGGGCCGGGAGGGCAGGCGGTGGGCGGGCAAGCCGTCGTTGGTCAGCCGTGGTGGTCAGCCGTGGTGGTCAGCCGTTGCGCGGGCCGGGGAAGGCCGTGGGCCGTACCTCGTCGCGGAGCGCCGGGCTGCCCGCCGTGGGCTGCGTCGGCATGGAGCGGGCCGCGGGGACCGTCGGCATCGTGGGAAGCCCGGCGGGCACGTTGACCGTGCGCGTACCGGACGGCTCCGGGGTGCGCTCCGGCTCGGCCGTGACCGTCTGGGCGGTGGCCCGGCGGGCGCCGTAACGACGGTGCACCGCCTGTTTGGTGACACCCAGTGCGGAGCCGACGGCGTCCCACGAGAAGCCGAGGGAGCGGTCGAAGTCCACGGCCGCCGTCACCAGGGTCTCGACACTGTCCCGCAGTTCCTGGGCGAGACGTACGGTCGGGGCGGGTGCGCGTCCGTAGACGACGAAGCCCGTGGACGGGCCGGAGCGGCGCGGGCGGTAGACGTTGCCCAGCTGGGCGGTCAGGGTGCGCAGTGCGTCCACCTGCCGGCGGACCCGCTCGATGTCCCGCACCAGCAAGTGCAGGCTGGCCCGAGCCTGGGCGTCGTGGGTTGCGTGGTCGGCCATGAACAAGCCTCTCGAACCGGCGTTGAAAGGAAGGGGCCGCGCGACTGCGGCCCTCTGTGGTCAACTCTGTCTTGACCAACGCGGATTCGCTCCGCTGGTCACGGTGTGGGGGCGTAGGGGCATATGCGTGCGCCTGTCTGCGCGGGGCGTGCGCCTCGGCCTTCCGGCCTCGGGCGGGTGCCCCCCACCCGCGCATCACCCGTGACCGGTGGCCGAGGGGCTGAGCCTCTCCGTGCGGGCAGGCCGCCGTCGGCGGCCTTGCGCGTCCGGCTCATAGACTTGGGCGCTGCCCGTCGTCCGCCCCCGTCCGAGAGGCTCCCAGCACCCCATGAAGCTCGTCTTCGCCGGTACACCCGAGGTCGCCGTTCCCGCCCTCGACGCCCTTCTCGCCTCCGGGCGGCACGAGGTGGCCGCCGTCGTCACGCGGCCCGACGCTCCGGCCGGGCGGGGGCGCAGGCTCGTCGCGTCGCCCGTGGCCGAGCGGGCGGAGGAGGCCGGGATCGAGGTGCTGAAGCCGGTGAAGCCGAAGGACCCCGAGTTCCTGGAGCGGCTGCGGGAGATCGCGCCGGACTGCTGCCCCGTCGTCGCCTACGGCGCCCTGCTGCCCCGGGTCGCCCTCGACGTCCCCGCGCACGGCTGGGTGAACCTGCACTTCTCCCTGCTGCCCGCCTGGCGGGGCGCCGCGCCCGTGCAGCACGCCATCATGGCCGGTGACGAGATCACCGGGGCGTCGACGTTCCTCATCGAGGAGGGGCTGGACTCGGGGCCGGTGTACGGGACGGTGACCGAGCAGATCCGGCCCACCGACACCAGCGGGGACCTGCTGACGCGGCTCGCGTTCGCCGGCGCCGGGCTGCTCGCGGCGACCATGGACGGCATCGAGGACGGCACGCTGAAGGCCGTGCCGCAGCCCGCCGAGGGCGTGAGCCTGGCGCCGAAGGTCGACGTCGAGGACGCGCACGTGGACTGGTCCGCGCCCGCGCTGCGCGTCGACCGGGTGGTGCGGGGCTGCACCCCGGCGCCCGGTGCCTGGACCACGTTCCGCGGCGAGCGGCTCAAGCTCATCCAGGTCACGCCGGTGTCCGACCGCACGGACCTCGCACCGGGGGAGATCGCCGCCGGGAAGAACAGCGTGCACGTCGGCACCGGTTCCTACGCGGTGGAGCTGCTGTGGGTGCAGGCCCAGGGCAAGAAGCCGATGCGGGCGGCCGACTGGGCCCGCGGGGTGCGGATCGGCGAGGGGGAGCGACTCGCAAACTGACGCCCGGCCAGGGGCCGCGCGCCTCCGCCACTGCTGCGGGCCGGCCCCCGGCCGCGTGCCCCAGCCGCCGGCCGGGTCGCCCGGCACCCGGCGGTGGGTCTCCGTCGGCTGTCGGGTCGTGCGACGCCGGATCGCCTGTCTTCGTCGTTGTTGTCTGGCCGCCCGGTGCCCGGGGTGCCTTCGGCGTGGCCCCGCCGTCCGGCGCCCCGCCGCGTCCGCCTCCGCCGGTTCCGCTCGGCTCCCGGCGG
>NZ_JAUQWJ010000037.1:0-25763 GCF_036857595.1 Streptomyces sp. AHA2 | reverse complement strand
ACCCGGGCCGCTACGCGGCCAACAGGCCAGCCCCGCTGCGCGGTGCGGCCAACGGGCCTTCGGCCCGGGCAGCGAGGAGAGGGGGTGGCTGGGGTGGGTGACCCTGCATCAGGTGATGCAGCATGTACCTTTGGCAGAACCGGGCCACCCCCGGGCTTCAAACCGTAGCACCGGATAAGCTCTGGAACCAGAGGGCACCCCCATATCCTCGCTCTACTTGCCGATCCGCAGCTCGGATCTGATTCGCTTCTCCAAGCGAGCATACGCCTCTTTGGAAGAATGAATTCTGGCGTTGAGTTCGGCGCTCCATGTTTCATCTGGAACGCTCGCTTGCGTTCGGCTTAGAAAGCTCTTCAATGCCTCTTGTGCCTTCACCAATTCGGACGATAGATGCAATACCTTATCTGAGGCAAAGGCACGTGCCCGCCCGTCTGTGTCCGTTGCCTGATAGCCCAAAAGGTCCACGTAGAGTTCCGCGCGCTTGCTCCAAACTCGGTCTTCACGGATCCCCCTCCGCGCTACGAGCCCTTGCAACCATGTGGTCGCACTTGTCGCTACGAGGGTTAGCCCACTCCCGGCAAGAAGGAAGAGCCACGAGTCGCTCACGGCCTCAGTTTCTCGCTAGGCATCAGCGTTCGCCACATTGGCCTACCTTTTTCGGAACGCGGCCTGAGGCGGTGTCTGTCGCCCCAGGCCGCGTTCCGCCGGGCTACTTGCGCTTGTCTGCCTTGAGGCCCTGCTGGGCCTTCGCGTGGCGCTCGTAGGCGGCCCTGAGGGCGGTGGCGCGGCGTGTGGCGGCCGGGCAGGGCTCCAGGATGCTGCGGGCGTGGACGAGGGCGGACATGTGCGCATGGTCGTCCAGGGCGGCCTGGATGGAGGTGAGGATGTCCAGGCAGGTATCCGCGTCCATCGGGTGCTTGTCGCGGGGGAAGGGCGGGCAGGGGCAGGTGCTGATGCGCAGGGCGGCGAGGTCGCTGAGCGCCTGGGCGTGCTCGGAGACGGGCTTGCAGCCGGGGTGGCGGGTGATGGGGCGGGGGATGCCGTCGCCGTTGCGGCCGCGGAGGTGGCTCCAGAAGCGGCGGCCCTGCCAGCCGCGCAGGCGGCACTGCATCAGCCAGGGCTGGTCGGCGCCGGGGTAGCCCTCCAGGGGCTTCCAGCCGAGTTCCGCGAGGCGGGCCATCGCCTCGGCGGCGCGGACCAGGTTGGCCAGGCTCAGGCGCAGCGGGGGCACGAGGTGGGAGTAGGAGCTGGTGGCGCGCAGGCTCTTGATCAGGTCGCCGGGGGTGCGGGGGGTGGGGGCTTCGCCGGTGGGGCGGATGCCCTGGTCGATGAGGGTGACGAGGTGGGCGGCGGCCTGGTGCCGGTCGGTGTATCGCTTGACGAGGTAGTGGCCGGGCATGGTCGCGTACCAGCTGCCGTGACGGCGGTGGACGGTTCCGGCCGGGATGTCATCGACGGTGACGGGGTAGAGGCCCTTTTCGTCGCGGTCGCCGAAAATGTAGCGCTGCTGCTGTTCCATTGTTTTCCTTTGTTCGTTGGAATCCTTCGGCTGTCGGTTGGGTGCCACCCCCTGCCGACATGGAAAGACTATCCAATTCACCATCGGAGATCAATTCAAAAGGAGGCGAGAAAGGGCCTGTTTTGTGTGTTCCTTTTCTCGCTGAATAGGCTTCCGCTATTCCCCTTTTCCGGGGTAGCTGGGCCGGGGCGCGGTGCCGGTCGTCGCTTCCGGCTGCGCGCAGCGCTGTCGGTGCCCGGCGCCGCGCAGCGGGGTCGGCAAGGGGGCCTTGACCCCGCAGCACGCGTGGGGCGCGCAGCGCCCGCAGGGGCCGCGCAGCGAGGGCGGGAGCGCAGCGGACGCCCGGTGCCTCTGAGCGTGGCAGGCGGCGGCCGGTGCCGCGCCCCGGCCCAACCACCCCGGAAAAGGGGCTGTGCTGCGCCCTGACGCCCTGCTGCGCCCCAGCCCTGGGAAACGGGCCGTCTGCTGCGCCGTCGGCCCTGTGGTGGGCGTCCAGGCGGGCGGTGCGCCGGGGTGCTTAGGCACTCCTGCTCGGGGCCGTGGGCCGGATATGCTGGGGAGAGTTCCTCTTCGTTGAGGGCCTTTGGTTGGCCGGTGCCCTTGCCACCCGCTTCGGCGGATTGGGCACCGGCCGCTTTCGTTTGTCGCCACACGTCTTCGCTGCGCGTCCGCGCGTCAGGGCGAGCAGCTGGCGTGCTGGGCGTAACGCGCTGCAGGGCGCTGGCGTTGGAGTGGTGATTGCGTCATGCCGCTCCCCGTGCGGGCATGCGCGAGCGGGGCCCCGGGCACGCCTGGGCATGCGCCTGGGCCCTGTGTCGAACGCCCGGCCCTGTCCCCCGTAGGGCCGGGCGTTCGTGTGCGGGTCAGGTCAGCGGTGGACTCGGATGCAGGGGTTGCCGGACGACTTCCTGGCCACTGCGCACAGCCACGTCCCGTGCGGGAACGTGGCGTTGACCTTCCAGGAAGCGGCAGCAACCCGGGTCATCCCGGCGGTGTGGGAGCGGGCTGTCTTCCAGCGGGTGACGTTCGACTGGGTCGCGGCTGAGCCGGTGTGCCGGTAGACGCGGAAGGCCTCGGAGGTGCGGTGCCGGCTGCTGGTGACCGTGATCGTGTCGACGTGCAGGCCCTGGCCCTTGACGGAGATCGTCACTTCCTCGCTGGTGTCGTGGGCGCTCATCGGGACCGCCGCAGACGCGGAGGGGGCAAGCAGCAGGAGGGCAGCCGCCGCGGTGAGGGCCGACGTGATCGCAAGAGGTCGCATGGGCGGCTAACCCGTGCTTCGGTCGAGCGGGTACGCGGCCGGGCCCGCAATCACCCCGGCGAGCGATGACGGGCCCGGTGCGGGCGGTCGGGTCAGGTCTCTATGTCCGGCAGCTGCCCGGGCGCCACAAGCAGGCGTCTGACGCTGGTGGCGCCGGCCTCTTCGAGTTCCTGCTCGCGCCGGTCGGCGCTGATCCTGTCGTAGGCGACCGCCGAGGCGCGGCGGGTGCCGTCACGGTCGGTCCAGGTGAAGCCGTAGCTGCGCATGGTGGTGTTCATGAGGGCATCTTCCCTGGTGGCACTGACAGGGGCAGTGCCGAGTCATCGACCGCTCGGCCGGACATAGAATCGAACGTGTGAACGAGGAATCCTCGCGGCTACAGCTGCTGCACTTCGCGCGCCAGGTGGTGGAGCAGCAGGCGACGGCAGCCCTCACGCAAATCGATCAGTGGATTGCCGACGAGGAGCGGCGGGAGGCCGAGCGGCGCCGGGGCGAGCTGGCGCGGCCGGCGCCGCCGGAGTGGTTGATCCAGTACGGGCTGAACCGTACGAACGTCGACGCGGTGCACACGGGCGACTGCTGGGCGGCGGCCAAGAGCGGCCGGTGCCATCCTGCGTCCCGCGAGCAGGCCGTCGACGCTCTGACGCAGCAGGTGCCGCCGTGCCTTCACTGCCGCCCGGACACCGCCCTGGGCATCCTCGAATAGCGCGGGGCGCGGCGGCCCGGGGCTGCCTGCCGGGTGATCGGCTGTTCCCCGGCCGGTCCAGCGGTGCGCAGTGTGGAAGGGATCGCGGCATGACGTGGTCGTTGCCTCAGCCGATGCTCACCGTGGCCGTGGACAGCCCTGTCCTGCCTGCTGGGTTCGCGGCGGAGCCGAAGTGGGACGGTTACCGCGCGCAGCTGGCCGTGCACGGCGGTGGGCGGGTGTTGCTGCGCTCCCGCCAGGGCACGGACATGACCGGCTCGTTTCCGGAGATTCGGGCCGCCGCCCTCGCACAGTTGCCGCCCGACACCGGGCTCGATGGTGAGCTGGTGGTGTGGGAGACCGGACGGTTGGCGTTCGAGCGGCTGCAGCAGCGCCTGGCCCGCCGGGGCAAGGGCGCGAGCGAGGCCGCGGGCCAGTGGCCGGCGCACTACGTCGCCTTCGACCTGCTCCGCCAGGGCGACACCGACCTGACCGGCTGGGCCTACCGGCGACGGCGCGCAGCCCTCGAAGCACTCTTCGCCGAGCACAGCGTTGCGGGGCCGCTGACGCTGTGCCCGTCGACCACCGACCCGGCCCTTGCTGAGCAGTGGCTGGCCTGGACGGCGGTAGGGCTGGAGGGTCTGTGCTTCAAGCGGCTCGATGAGCCGTACCGGCCCGTGCGCTCGTGGCAGAAGTACAAGGTGCGGGTGACCACCGAGGCCATCGTCGGTGCGGTCACCGGCTCGCTGGCCGCACCCCGCACGGTCCTGCTGGGCCGTTACGACCGCGCCGGTCGCCTGCAGTACACCGGCCGCAGCACCACCCTGTCCCAGGCCGCCGGCCACGCCCTCGCCGAGCGGCTCACCCCGCCCCCGGCCGCGCACCCCTGGCAGGGATGGACGTTCTCCGCCGGGTGGGGAACGCAGCGGACTTTGGACGTGCACCTGGTGCAGCCCGACATCGTGATGGAGGTGGCCATCGACGTCGCCAGGGACGCGGCCGGGCGGTGGCGGCACCCCGCCCGGGTACACCGCATCCGCACCGACATCGGCGTGGCTCAGGTGCCGGCCTTCGGCGAGTGACCGGCTTCGGCCCCCTCGCCAACTGTGAGCTGAGCGGCGGTCCGTGCCGATACGTGCTCGGCACGGACCGCCTCTTGAGTGAGTCTCCAGCTGCCGGCTCAGGTTGCGGCGTGTAGCAGCCGGGCAGAGCTCCAGGATGCTGCGGGCGTGGGACGACGGCGGACATTTGCGCATGGCCGTCCAGGTGAGAAGCGCCGGGCCCAAGAAAGTGACCACTCCCTACTCAGTACTCGACCAGCGAAAACACCACGGCCTGACAAGCCGTCACTGACACCCACCCACTGACACCGCACCGGCACATCGCAGGAGGTGGCTCGGCGGCGGGCAACCCGGCCCCAGCAGGACATTCGGGCCGGGGTCCTGCCGTCCGCCGAGGTGAAAGGCCAGGCCGGGGGTGCGGGCGACGCTCAGCTCTCCAGCTCGCGTGGGACGACGCGGGAGAAGAACTCCTCCACCGTCTTCGCGTCGAGATTCCCGTTCGTGGTCGCAGACCGTCGCAGCGCTTCGCCCGTCACCTGGGCCGGAATGTCGAGGTACTTGTCCGCCTCGCCCATGATCTCGCCGACGTACCACTGGGCCGAGGTGGGGAAGTGCTGGATGAACCAGCCGAGCATCTTGGCCAGGGGCACCGACAGGATGAGGTCGAAGTCCCTGAGTTGGCCGCGGCGTTCGCTGACGCGCAGCGAGGTGGCGAAGTCCTCCAGGACGGCGTGGCGGATGGTCGGTCCGAGGGCGTCGGTGGGGATGATCTGCCTCAGGCTGTCGGCGACCTCGAAGGCGAGTTGGTCGGCCAGCTCGCGCACCGCCGGCTCGTTGCGGTGGCGCAGGACCCAGCGCTTGCGGATGTCGGGGCGCTTCCACAGGAAGCTGAAGAAGGTTTCGCTGAACCGGTCGCGGATGCGGGCTGCTCCCGGGGCGAGACGGTGCCGGTCGCCGGCCGACATGGCGTCGTTGAGCCCTTCGGAGGAGCGGCGCCGGGCCTCCACCCAGTCCTCGGCGACCGGTCGTGACCACTGGGCTCGTCCGCCGACGACCGCTTGGGGCAGCGGTACGTCGTTCTCGCCTCGGGAGATGTAGCCCCGCAGTGTGGAGGCTGTGATGCCGCCGAGTGCGGCCATCTCGGGTACGCCGAGCAGCCGGTCGCCTGCGAGTTCGGGGCTGGCCAGGTCGACGACGCACTTCTGCAGCGGCCGGGGGTCGTCCTGCTTTTGGTGGTGCTGTGCCCACAGGGTCAGGTCGTCGAGCCAGTTGTCCGGTGCCGCGGTGGCCGGGTCGAACGTGGCGACCTTGTGCACGTGGGCGCGGTCTGGGTGGGCGCGGCCGTCGAGCATGTCGTCGGCGTGGACGGTGGCCGTGGCGCGGGCTTTGTGGCGGGCGTAGTTCTCGGTGACTGGGTCCCAGATCTGGCCGGGTCGGTACCAGGCTTCGCCGTCCCACCAGTAGCCCCCGGCGCGGAACAGCAGCGGGGCGCCTGTCCAGTAGGTGTGCAGGCTGGCGGTGTCGTTGTCGTGCAGCAGGAGGACGGTGCGTCCGTGGTCGGGGTGGTAGCGCACGGCCCAGCCCAGGTGGTGGGCGATCGGGTCGGTGGTGAAGGCCAGCCATCCTCCCTCATGGGAGGGGTCGCAGCGGCCCCACATGCCCTCACCCTTGTTGCGGCCGACGGCCTCGATGGCGTCGGGGCCGTCGTCGAGCGGCAGGTGCGAGTCGTCGACGAACGGCAGACCGGGCACCGGGTGGTCGGTGCGCAGGCCGTTGGCGAGCGGGCGGATGTTGTAGACCAACGTGTTTCCCTTCTCGACTTCACTGCTGTAGATGACTACAACGCTATTGATGCCCATTAGTACACGACTAGAAAGCGGATCGGTACAGCCATTTCGAGACAGGTTCCACAGCGGCGAGTTGGAGCGATAGCTACACCGGGGCGGTGCTCCGCCGAGAGCCGCTCTGCCGCACACGCCGCTGCCATGGACGCAGAAGAGAGTGGGGGTCAGCCCTTCGCGCCCGTGTCATCCTGGTCGGTTGGCCCTGGGGCGAGGAGAAGGAGGACGGGACATGGCAACACGTCACGAGCCTTGGCCGGCGACGGTCGTCGCAGCGGTGGCAAGTGTGCTCGGCGACACCGATCACGGCTTGACCGGGCGGGAGATCGGACAGCTGCTGGCCGTCGTGAAGGTGCCGGATGCCGACGGCGGCAACAAGCGGGACCGGCTGGCCGGGGCGCTGCTGGCGCAGCAGGCGCGCCAAGGGGCGTCGAACTGCGTGATCGCCTTCATCAAAGAGGCGATGGCCCCGGTGCGCTACGTTCAGCAGCCCCACACGTTCTCACGTCGGCAGGACGACCTCAACGAAGTCCTCGTCCATGTCGGGCTGCGGGTCAACGACCAGGGGCAGGTGGCCAGGGGGCCGGCGGCCGCCACGCTGGGCGAGGCCGCACGGCACGCCAGTTCCCTGCGAGCCGAGCTATGCCGCCGCTCCACGCACCCGGAGGTGCTGCGCTACTGCACCCAGGAGATCCTGGCCAAGAACCCCTTCCACGCCAGCCTGGAGGCGGTCAAGTCCGTGGCCGACCGGCTGCGGCAGCTCACCGGCCAAGGCCTGGACGGGGCGCGGCTGGCCGACGCGGTGCTCATGCCCGGTAACGGAACGGCCCGGGTGGCCATCAACGCGAACGCCACGGGGCCCGAGCTGGATGAGCAAAAAGGGCTGGCGAACCTGGTCAAGGGCCTGTTCAGCATGTACCGCAACCCGGCCGCACACGAGCCGCGCCTGCACCGCACGGTCACCGACGAGGAACTGCTGGAACTGCTCACCACACTGTCGATGGTGCACCGACGGCTCGACAGCGCGCGCGTCACCCCCTGATGCCCCAGTCAGTGCAACGCGTACCTGAGTTGCACTGACTGGGGCGATGCCGAGCAGGAGATCCGGGCTGCGGCGTCCGGCGACGTGGGCCGCGGCGGCGCAGGCAGTGCTGTCTCAGGCCCGGACGTCCTCCTGAGGCGGTGATGCCTGGAAGAAGGCGCGTAGAGGTTCGTTGATGGCGCGTGCGCAGCTGGTGCAGTCGGCTGCGGCGTCAAGACGCGGTGCGAGGTCTTGAGTGTCGTAGGGGGTGAGGATGAGCCAGCGCAGGACGACCTGCCGCACGAGCAGCCTGAGCTCGCGCAGTTCGGCCTGCTTCTGGTCGGCGAGGAGGTCTCCGTGTACGTACTTCGATCGTGCGCTGTACGCCTTCTGCACTCTGCTCTCGACGCCCTCGCGCACTGAGCTGGGGAACAGGGCCGCCGTCCGGGTCCGGATCCTCTCGCTGATGCCCTCGTGCTTGTCGCCGGGGCTGACCATCAGAGCTTCCAGCGCGATCCAGAAGCCGCTCGTCTGTACGCGATCGGTACGGTAGATGTACGTGATACGTGCGTTTCAGAATAGGGTACGGGGTGGAGGTGTCCCATGTCCGAGTTGTTCGATGCGGTCGACGCGCTGGTCGCGTCCCGCTCCCCGCTGCCGCCTCCGGCTGAGCGCAGGCGGCTGCGCCAGGCCCATGCGCTCACCCTGGACGAGGTGGCCGCTGCTCTGGGCGTGCGGCGGGCGACCGTGGGCGGCTGGGAGTCGGGCAAGGCCGAGCTCCGGCCTCCGGAGCGGGAGGCGTACGCGCGCCTGCTGAAGCAGCTCGCCACGCTCTACCCCGGCCTCGGGGAAAATCGGTACAGCGGTTATCGGTGAGAACGATCATGGCCGTCTAGCACAGTGATCCATTCGCCGCTGGGGTTCGGTGAAACGCCTCCGGGCCGGCCGGGGCTGGCTACGGTCCGGCTCGTGCCGGTGGAATTTTTGAGCGATGAGCAGGCCGAGGCGTACGGGACGTTCGCCGAGGAGCCGACGAGGCCCGAGCTGGAGCGGTTCTTCTTCCTGGACGACGGGCTGATCGATGACAGGTAGCCGTGACTCCCGGATCGCGATGAGCGGCGGTACCGCGGCCGTCGGCCAAGGGGCAGTAGCACGTCACGTGGCCAGGCCGCGTCACTGCTGGAGTTGTTGATGCAGCTCAGCAGGTGTAGGTGTCGTTGATACGGAGTTGGTCAGCAGGTTCTTAGCCGCTTGACGAGTTCGGGGTCGCTGGGGTTGTTGTCGAATACGGCGCTGCTGATGATGTCGTATCCGGGCAACCAAACGACCCCCTTGCAGACAATTTCCTGACTGAGCGGGAGGTCTGCGCCGCCGCATTGGTTGAAAGGGCTGCCGAGGGGGAGGCCGGCGAGGTTGCCGTTAGCGGCTCCAGTGCCGGAGGTGGTGGCGCCACTGCCGTGGGCGCCGGTGTGGTGATTGGCGCAAGAGGTACCGAAGGCGGGAGAGCCAATCGGCAGAATGCCACCGGCTGAGGCAGGGACGGTGGTGACCAGTGCAGTGCCCCGACCTCATGCTCACCCGGCAGGGGGCGGGCCGCGCGATGACACCTGTCCGCTCTGCTCGCACGACGGTCCGCCACAACCGTTGCCGAGGGAGCACCAGAGCAGTATCTGGACCTCCCTCTGCTTCGCCGCGGCGTTTGCTCGCCCGCCTTGCACGGCGCCGTGCCGGCCCTTCTTCGGCTGTCGCCCGGGGGTCCCTGCGTCACCTTCCGCGCCGAGGGTCTGTGCCGCCGTGGCGCCGCGTGGCGGGCGTGCGGTGTCTGCGTGGCGGAGCCCATCGCCGTGCCCGCCGTTCGCGCCACAGCGGGGTCGGCTGGCAGGACGGCCGAGCGCCGCCGCGGCCGGTGCATGTGCATCCGGCCGGGTCCGGTGCGTCGTGCGGTGACCGGCCGCAGTTCCGGACAGCACGGAGGGAACTTCGTCGTATGCCGGGACGGCGGCGCGAAGCGCAGCGGCCTGGCGCCCTGTAAACCTGTGTGCTCGGGCCGTGCGGCTGTGCCGGGGATGCCGGACCGCATTGACGGCACTTCCGGACGTGCCCGCCTGCGGTCCCGGACCGACCTGTCTACTCGCCGCACGCGGCGACCGGATCGCTTCCTTGAACGTGCCCGGGCGTGCATCGCAGACGGTGGGCGTTCCGTGTCACGCCTCGGCACGGGCAGTGCGTCGTCGGCCCCGGCTCCAGGGTTCGACCGTGCTCAGTCCGCTTTTTCCCGTGCGCGCAGGCCGATGTAGGCCTGGCCCGGGAAGGGGCGGTGCGCGGTGTCGGGGTCGAAGAAGTATCGGAAGTGGGCGGCGGGCTTGCTGTAGGCGGTGACTGCTTCGGGGGCGTTGAGGATGCCGACGGCGTTGATGACGAATGGCAGGGCTTTGTCGGTGTGGACGAGTCCGATGTCGATCTGCTGTTCGGTCGGCTCCCAGCCGTCGGGCATTCTCGCGGTGAGGGCCTCCCGCGTGCCCTGGCGGTACAGCATCCGGTAGGCCGGGTCTCGCATGACCTGTTGGGCGTAGGCCTGGGCCCGCTGGTACTCCGGATGGCGGGCCCACTGCCCGAACTCGCTCACCCGCAGCTCCGGGCTGCCAGCCGCGTCGCGTGCGCGACGGATACGCGAGGCGATCTGCCGCAGGTCGGCGCGTGCCTTCTTGTACGCCTGGTGCTCGGGGCGGCCTTGGGCGAGATAGGTGGCCGCGGTCATCTCCAGGTCGGACACCAGGACGTCGGTGTTCTTCATCTCCTTCGCGGCCCATCTCAGCAGGGTCGTCAGGCGGGAGACGGAGAAGTAGGGGTTGCCGGGGCTGACCATGAGGACCAGGTGCTGACGCCCGGCGAGGATCCGGGCGCAGTTGTCGCTGCTGGGGTCCACGTCCACCAGGTCACCGTTCACGGCTGTCTCTTGTCTCACTTCCGCCTCTACCGTCACACATTGCGACGATTTTACTTCTCTCTGTGATGGTGGGCTCGGCGGCGCACTTCGCGCCGCGGTGTGAAGTGGGCGCCGGAGCAGGGCGTGGCATGTGCGCCGCCTGCCGTAGCCCTCGCGTGCGGCACGGCACGCAGACGCCGAGCGTGAAAGACATGAACAGGCACCTCGCGCCCGGCGCCACCAGAGCCGACACTGCATGCCGGCTCGCTCCCCGCACCCTGCCCGCTCACTTTGACGACCGCCGTGGACGGTAGAGGAGCGAAGACGGCAGCCGGACCACGGCGCCATCCCCGTGCGCTGGAGACTCCGACGCTGGTGGTCAGCGCGCTGCTGTCGGGGCTCGGCGCGGTCATCGGCCTGGTGCTGATCACCAGTCTGGGCGTGGCCTGCAACACGGCCGTCATCGGTGCGCTGCTGGCGATGCTCCTGGGCCGGCTGCCGGTCGCGGCGCTGTCGGGGATGCGCAGCCGGCACCGGCAGAACCTGGTGCAGTCCGCGGTCTCCGGGGCCACGTTCGCTGCGGCGAACTCACTGATCGTGCCGGTCTCGGTGCCGTTCCTGCTGGGCCGCGCCGATCTGGTGTGGCAGGTGTTGGGCGGCGCTGTGATCGGTCTGGCGGTCGACAGCTGGGTGCTGTACCGGACCTTCGACTCCCGGCTGCTGCCCGCGTCCGGCGCCTGGCCGCCCGGGATCGCGGCGGCCGAGACCATCGAGGCGGGCGACCGGGGCGGGCGCAAGGCGCGGCTCCTCGCGATCGGCGCGGTCACCGGGGTGGCGGGCAGTGCCTGCGGCATGCCGATGAGCGCGGCGGGGGTCGCCTTCCTCGGCAACATGTGGGCGCTGGGCATGTTCGGCGCGGGTCTTCTCGCCGCACAGTACGCGCCCGGTCTGCTGGACGCCGACCTCGCGGCCCTGTACATCCCTCACGGCCTGATGATCGGTGCCGGGATCGTGGCGCTGTTGCAGGCGCTGCTTCTGCTGCGCGCCCGCCGCGGTGACCACGCCCCGGCCGGGCCGGCCGGGGACGCCGCCCCGTACGGGCAGCACTTCGCGGCGGACGTGCGCACGGTGGACGACCGGCGGTTGCGACGCGGCCTGCGCCAGGGGCTGGTGCTGTTCACGGCCGGGGCGGCGCTGGTGGCGCTGGCCGGGGGGCTCGCCGCAGACATGAGCGGGTTCGCACTGACCGGCTGGATCCTGTTCGCCGGCACCGGCGCCCTGGTGCACCAGCTCATCGTGGGCCTGGCGGCGATGCACTCGGGCTGGTTCCCGGCCTTCGCCGTGACCCTGATCTTCCTGATCCTCGGCGTGCTGCTGCACCTGCCGCCCCTGGCACTGGCTCTGCTCGTCGGGTACGTCGCCGCCACCGGCCCGGCCTTCGCCGACATGGGCTACGACCTCAAGGCCGGCTGGCTGCTGCGCGCCGAAGCCGTGCCCTGGCTGCCGTTCGAGCAGGCCGGGCGCCGCCAGCAGTACCTCGCCCAGCTCATCGGTTTCGCCGTCGCCCTGATCGCTGTCGCCCTGCTGTGGCACCCGCTGTTCTCCCAAGGCCGTATCCCGCCTCTATCGAAGGTCTACACCGCCACGATCGAGACAGGTCTGGACGACGGCGACACCCTGATGCGGCTGGGAGTATGGGGGTTGTGCGGAGCCGTCGTCCAGTGGCTGGGCGGCCCGCAGCGCCAATTGGGCGTCCTGCTGGCCACCGGCCTGCTCGTCGCAGCCCCTCAGGCGGGATGGCTGGTCCTCGGCGCCCTGGCCGTCCGGGCGCTACGGCATGCCCCCCTCCGCTTAGGTAGGCGACGGGCGGTCACGAGCCGGGACGACCCCCTCGTGCTGCTCGGCGCGGGCCTGATCGCCGGAAGCTCGCTGTACGACATCACCCGCCTGCGGCAGACCCTGTGATCACAGCCGGCTGATCTGCCCCGGCCCGTAGTCCCCCGCACCGGAATGTGGCGGCCGCCGTGGTCCCGCGGAAATTCCACTGCCGGGACGGCGGCGAGACGGGGGCTTGCCACCTCACGTCAATCGAAGTCCTACTGATCGGCCTGCGCGAGAACGACTTTGAGACGCTCGCCGACTTCGCCCAGTCCCTGGACACCTCACGAGCCACCGGCTGAGCACCTCGCCACCTCGGCAGGCAGCTCCGCACCCGCAACCGAGATTTTTGCGGGACATCCCTTAAGCGGCCGCATCATCCGCAGGTCAGTAGGTTCAGCCGCCTTGCCACGGGGCGAGGCAGCCGCACACACCACGACCGTCCGGTCCTGCACGACGCACCCAGGTCGAACGACCGCATGCTCGGAGCCTTGAGAGGGTTACGTGGTGTGGCTATCGCCTGGGCACCCGGAGCGGCAAAGCTCAGGCGCTTGCGGCGCCATGGTGCAGGCGCCTGAGCAGCACCAGTTCGGTGCGCTACCGGCGCGCGATGAGCGGGTCTCCGCCGGTGGTAGCAGCTTCCCAGTGATCGCACAGCTGGGCCAGGCCGACGAGGCAACCTCTACAACGTGATTTACCGGTTCAACCAGATCGGCCTAACCTGCTTACCCCTAGTGGGCGGGAAGCCGTCCCCTCCCTGCTCAGTCCTGACGAGCGGTCAGCACCATCAGCTTGGCAATAGCTCACTATTTTGCACATTATGCCTTGCGGCCGGCCATCGTGGATAGTGGCCGAAAATTGCATTGCTTCGGCATCCTTCTGATTCATAGCCTGGCAAGGGAATGGCCAATTCGGAAGATAAGAGAGCCCTTTGCGTAAAATAGCAGTAGGATTAGCCGCATTCCTCTTTACTGTGAGCTTTGCGGCGAGTTCGGCCAGCGCATTCGAAAATTCAAATACGGCTAGGGAATCTGGAGTTCTCAGGCCTGCTGAGTTCCCGGCGGCTGCGTTCGATACGGCGTCGATCAAGGAGGAATCTCCATCCTGTTCGCCGACGACGGAAGGTCGAGAGCTTTGTGTCACACAGGGAAGCAGTGCGACAAATTCCCCTCGCAATGCCACCGCTTCCCCAGTCGCACTGACGGAGGCGGCCCTGAACAGCGGGGGGAACGAGTTGGTCTGCTCCACTGCGTCTACCGAATACACCTATGACAGGTTCGGTTCCTGCCTTGGGAACCGTCCGATCAACATCACGGAGCTGAAGGATGGAAAGCCGGTCGGTAGCGCCCTTCTGCACGTCAGCTCGCGCCTGATTCTCGACCGGGCAAAGCTCAATTGGAAGGAGAACATCAGCATCAAGTACGAGTCCTTCGAGGGGAAGCTGACCACCAACACTTTCCACGTAGCCTTCACGGCGGGATGCAACAAGTCCTGTAAGATGACTACTGCCTCCCCGTGGACCGGGCACCTCAGCCTCGCACCGAAGCAGACGCTCTCCGGTGATGTCGAATACAATGTCGCCACGCCAAATTCCGGATTCAACGGCGGCATCACCACAAATTATAAAATCAATGTGTTACAGGCCGGCACCGTGCCTGTCCAGCCGAACGCCGCTTGGTCGAACCCCCGCACCATCCGGTGCGACGACGAGGTGAGCAGCGTTCCCGGGTGCGTCTACCCGCACATCACACCGGAACTGGTCCTGCCTCTCAGCATCTATAAGGAAGCTGCGGCGACGTACCTCTTCCAGCAGCAGTACTCAGATCACCCTCTGGGCACCAAAGATGAACCGCTCCACCGGCTTGCAGACCTCGATGCGCAGGAGGCGAACCGCAACAGCACATGCGTCGTGGCAGCAGAAGGAGCCGTCGAAACCCCGGAACTGTTCGTCCGCAAGACCAGCAGAATTCCGGAGGACTCCTGCGACGAATATCCCTTCGCTGCATCGGTGGAGGGCGGAACTTCTGGCGCCTACTGCAACGACGTTGAGTTCGAGCTCGTCGATGGAGAGTGGATCTACGCTCAGGCCAACTCGACCAAGCCTCTCTCCAAGGAAGCTCAGTGCTCCCGCGGACATGTGCCGTTCGACGTCAACAGCGCGGCCGGTCAAGAGCTCGGCCGACTGGTCCAGGCTCAGCGCGTGATAGATTTCGATGCCTACACGGTACGCATTCCCGCGTAGTTACTTATGATGGCAGGGGCGGACGCCGACGGCGTCCGCCCCTGTTCGCTTTGGAGCGGTCCGTAAAGGAGTGAGGAATCATGTCCGACGGGTGGAGCTGGGTCACTGAATCACGCTATCCCAGTTTTTGCCTTGTTCTGGCCAGATCAAAAACACCGGAAGAGCTCCTTCAAGACTACGGTGTGCCCCCGCAGAAAATAGGGGGAATAATGAGACTGGAGGAAGCGGAAGAAGCCTTTCCGTACGACAAGGTAGATCATCTGATCAGAGTGGGAGGATTGGAAGGCTGGTCCTTCAGCTACGAAGACAGAATCCCCCTGGGAGTGACTAAACAGGTGCGCGAACACGTTTCTCGCGATACGGAAACCCTGGAGATTTCCAAGGGCGGAGATGGAACAAACTTCTTCCAACGGATGAAGAATGGTAGACGCCTCGAAGCTTTCGAGCCGAGAAATCCAATCGATGCCTCCGGCGATGGCCCCTTCCTCATGTCAGAAATTCTGCAGGAGAGGCTTCAACATATAGGGGGTCGGCGGGTCATGACCGCTCTTACCAACGCCATCTTCGAGAACTACGGCATCACAGTCGACAGAGAAGTCCTTCGCGGGCCACTTCTGACAGCGGCTCTCCGAAATTGATCCGAAGCTCACGGAGCTCTTACCGCGCATAGTGAGGTACAGCAATCCAGGCGGCCAAGCCGGAGACCAGGCCAGCGCTCCGCGAGCTGGTGGTGCTGACCGCGAGTTGGACAGTTCTGCGCAACAACGAAGCTCCTGGTAGACGGGTGCTCGACTAGATCACCCGTGTTCACCAGGAGCTTCGCGTACTTGTCTACCCGTCCTTTTGGACCAGCCGCACCCTGCGGTTCCTGACCGGACAGCTGACAGCCAAGCGGCGGGGGGCCGGGGCTCGGTGGCAGCGCCTTCCCACCTCACGACAGGCCCTGCTCCCCCCTGGCCCACCTGAGATGCGGTGACACCTAAGCCCAACTGGGCGCCGGGTTTCGGCGGCTTCGGGACTGCGACTGTCTACCGCTACATACGTGAAGCCGTCGAGGCCCTGTCCGCCATCGCTCCCTCCTTGACCGAAGCCATGAGGACGATCCGGCAGAAGACGTTCGTCATCCTGCTGCAGATCGACCGCATCGCCGCCGACACCCCGTACTACTCCGAGAGACACAAATGCAATGGCATGAATGTCCAGGCCCTCACAGCTCCGTTCGGACGTCTTCTCCGGGCCTCCGCGGCAGCCGCAAGTTCCCTGGTGGCTCGGTGATATCGCGCAGACTGCGCACGCTGCCAAGCGTCCAGCCAGTCACCATGCTCCTTGTCGGGAACATTGCAGACCTCGAGGAAGGCCTGGAGCTGGTTGCGGCTGAGCATGGTGATGCCCTTGAGCATGCGGCTGACAGTGGTCGTCGGCAACCGGCCGTGCCCGACCCGTCGTTCCATCTCCCGCAGGGGCATGTATCCGGCTTTGGCGTAGGCGGCCTGCAGGGCAAGGCGCAGTTCTGCCGACGTGTTGAGCAGCCGGGGTGCCGGTGAGACCTGCGGCCCTCTGCGGCTTTGTGCTCGAGCCGCACGCCAGTACCTGTGAGCCTGATCGACCGACGCACCGCAAGCCCGGGCGTAGGCCTCTACAACAGGCAGCCGTGGAACCGTCTGCCCGCTGGCGGCCCGTTGCAGGGTGCTGACGGAGCAGGGGTGTTCGGTGCCTCGGGTGCGGTCGGCAAGGTCGGCGTAACGCAAGCCAGCTTCCTTGCGACGTTCCTGCAGCCAGGCGGCCAGGTCAAGCAGTGAGATGTTGAACTGGTCGGCAGGGGGCGTCCCATGGCAGCCCTCACCTTTGCTGCCCGGCTGAGGTGATCCGCCGACGCCGTCGCAGCCGCCCGCCGACGGCGGCACTGCCTACTCCGACGCCACCGAGCACTTGCACGATGACAGCTGGATCGATGCCTCGCCCGGCAAGCCAGGCAGTAGCAAGGACGATGACAATGACCACGACGGCCTGTGGGTGCGGCGCAGGCATGACGACATCCGCGGCATGACGCCGGCGACTCATGCTCCTTCTCAGAGATCGGGCCGGTGGATAGGGCTGGCGCCGCCCGCCGGTCACTGCGGACTCCTTCTTCACGCTGGGTGATGGCAGTCACCCGGCGCGCGCAGGTCATAGTGCCTGAACAACGCGGCGTGCGCGGACGTTGTTTCATCCGTGCGTCCCCCTGAGGAAGACCCGCATGCAGCGCACCCGTCGAGGAACGGTGCAGTGCACTGACCTGCTCAAAGAGTTGATCACTCGGTGTCTCGGGCAGAGCGGAGAGGAGGTTGTCCCAACGGTGGCCCACTCTCGGTTGCCCTTCACCAACCGGAGTGCGACGCTCTGAGGAGGTTCTCCTCGGCGACTGCAAACTCCTTCCAACCGGCCATCGGGGCAACGACGAACCGGGCACCGGCAAGTGTGTGGCAGCACAGAGGTGCTCCGGGCGTGAGCCGGGCTTTTGGCCCGGCTCACGTTCGTGACCGGGCGAGGTCGGATGCGGTGCTCGTCTGCGCATACGGTCATGCGCCAGCGTCTTCGGGCTGGCATTGCGCCGCCCCAGCGGGGCGGGTGAACCGGTGGTGCAGGGCTCGAGGCATGAAGCCAGAGTTCTGCCTCCGTGAAGGCGGCCTGGGTCAAGCCGCCCCCGCATGGAGGAACGGGTCTGCAGGTCGACCATCAGCTGCATAGCGGCCGACCACGTCGGGAGGTCACCGAGCATCGCCAGGCTGGCGCCGATCGGCGCCTGTCTGACCTCGGCTCCCGGGACGGGGAAGGACCCGACCAGGCTCGGCCGCCATCCTCGTAGCAGTCCTGCTGCTCAGCGTCGTGCAGGGTGTCGTGCGCCCACCGGTTGGCGTCGGCGTCCGCCGGAGCCGTCCGCGTGAACCTCGTACATACCAGCCGCTGTTGGCAACTTGCAGATGAGCCGCCCAACTCGCAGCTTGTAAGGCTGTACGGCGGTGGGCTCCGCAAAGTGGGCGTCCAGACGTTGTCGGAGATCGCCAAGCCACCCCGTCCTGCCACCTGGGCAGTTGCGCCATGACGAGGGCTTGCTCGACCACCGATGGCCGCGTCGAGGAGAAATACGCCTCGGGCTGCCGACGACAGCACCAGCGGCATCATAGGGAGCTCGCAACGCACGTCAGCAGCGTCGGAGTAGAGCTCCTGGTGACCCTCGGGTGGGCTCCGGTGATGCTCGCGTCGTTCAAAAAAGAGCCTCGGGCAGATGATCTTGCATGCGACCCGGGTGACGACGATGCGCTGGTGTTGGTGTCAGCTGGCCGCACGGCGCCGGAGGGCGCATGCGCGTTCACGAGTGCGCCGGAGCGTGCCCTATCTGATTTTTCACGCGCCAGCAGACGGTGTATCAGAAACTATAAAGGCCAGAAGCGATCAACTCCGATCGCCAATACCCACTTTTCGGCGCCAGTTCAGAGGGCTCTGAGCAGGATTCCGGTTCGGCGGACTGTTTTCGCACATCGATGCGGCCGAGTCGTCAGTTAAAGCCTCGCGGCATTGGCAGCGTGATCTGCGGGCGCGCTAGTGTCACGCCAATAGGGCCCTGGCCCAGAGGATGGCACCAACAGACCAGGACCCTCACGCATCTTGACCAGCCGTCGATTCCACGAGGAGAGAGATGACTGACCGCAATGCTGTCCGGGGCACCGTGGTGCCCCGGACTCGTCCGGACGGTAGCAACACCAGACGCGATTGCGCACGCTTGCGTGCCCTGTCTGTCACGGTCGACCTGGGCCCCATTTTGGTCTTGGCGTTGTCCTTCGTTCTGCCGTCCGCCGGCCAATGGCCAGCCGCGGCGTGCGTGGCGTACGCCGCGGTAGCAGCTGCCGCGGCGCGCGCGTCGCGAATCCACTGGCTCTGGGCCCAGGCGGACTGACGCATTTTGAGGGTGGCCGGTTGCTGAAGCCGGCCACCACCCAGGACCGATCCTGGCAAGAAGTCAGGGCCAGCGGACCCTGCGTGGCGAAGATGAAGAGGGACCTCAGTATGCCGACCAATCCGTCGGGGCCGCAGGCTTGTCCGGTGTGTGACGGCCCGTTAGTGCAGAACACTGGGGCCGGCCGACGGCGCCGCTATTGCAGCACCGCCTGCCGGCGGCGGGCTCAGCGTGACCGGAAAGTGTGGGCGGCACGGAAGACAGCGGCATCCAGCAGGCAGGGGCCATTGGGCGGGGCGGTGGCTGCCGAGGTGCGACGGCTTGCCCAGCAGTTGGTCGACAGCGAGATGCGTCAGGAGGAACTGGCCACCCTGTTGGAGAGAGCCGAAGCGATTCGACGGGAGCTGGAAATCTATACCGCTGCCGCGGTGCAGGACGCCCGCCACCGGGGTGAGAAATGGGAAACGGTGGCGAAGGCTGCGCACGTGGCTCCCGAGACGGCGCGAGCGCGGTGGGGGCCGGAACGGGTTGCGCGGATGATGGGCCTCCATGCCAATGAGAAGCGGGCCGCCCCTGCCCGGTGGCGCGGCTCTGCATCCGTCCCGTCGTCCAGCTCGTCAGAGGACACGGCCGGCGACCTTAGCGGCGACATCGTGTCCCCGGCCAGCCAGCTTGCCTCGGCCCTGACGCACTTGCAGACGGCCAGCGGCCTGACCATCAGGGAAGTGGCAGAGCAGACCATGCTCTCGGCATCGTTCATCTCCCGCGTCTTGTCGGGGGATCGGTTGCCGACTTGGGATCTAACGGTCTCATTGGCGATCCTCTTCGGGGCCGACCCGGCCGAGTTGCGGGTGCTGTTCGAAGTGGCCCATGGGATGACGGCGCAGGGGCGGCAGCCCCTTGCGTCGGCCATCTCTCAGCTGCATGCCGCCGTACGCGGGTTGCACTTGGCCGCTAAGTCGCCGACCGCAGAACGGATCGAGCTGCTGAGCGGCAAAGCGGTCACTGCCCTACAGGCACGCCGTGTGCTGGCAGGCATTGATATCCCGGACTGGGAGGTGCTGGCTGCTCTGGTGTGCGCGCTCGGTGGCCGTCCCCTCGACTTCAAGCCGTTGTGGGAAGCGGTTCATTACACATTCTTGATGTGTGACGACCCGAGTGGCCCGGAGGGCAAGGCGCACATTCCTTTGCCAGGTGAGGGGTCGTGACCGGCTTCGGGCGGGTGGCGTGCGCTGCGGAGGCCGTGCTTGCCGGAGCTGCACAGGGGCGCGTCTGTGCCCGCCGGCCGGAGCATCGGGCACCGCAGGCGGCGCTGGCCTCCTTCGTGGCCTTCCGTGAGCGGCTGTATGAGCCGTACATGTTGTATACGACTTGGAGGATGGGCCGCCTTGCGGCAGCGGAGAGGGTGGTCACCGCGGCTTTCACTGAGCTGGCGGTGTCCTGGTTGGCGGTGCTGGGCAGCGCCAGTCCAGCAGTGGTTGCATGGGGCATTTTGCACCATCACGTCGACCAGGCGCTGGGCCTGGACGCGGTTGGGGATGTAGCAGACGCTCGGGCGCAGCAGGTGCTGCCGAGTGATGTGGCCTTTCTCCGGGAGTACATGCACATGAGCCGGGACCGCATCGCAGATGTGTTGGGATTGCGTCCGGTAGATCTTCCCGATCTAGCGGCGCATGATCCCGGGGAGTGAGTTCGAGCCGTTGGGCAGTGCGTTACCACACTCCCTCGCTACACTGCGTCACGGGGTCGCGTGTTGTCGGCACGCGCTGAGCGGGAGGGAAGTGGCGTGAACCTGCCGTACGGTGTGGATGTCACGATTCCGAGTGTGGCTCGTATGTACGACAGTCTCCTGGGCGGTCAGGACAACTATCCCGCGGACCGCCTGGCGTGCGAGGAGTTGCTCAGGCAGGTGCCGAGCATGCGCGAACTGGCTCTGAATAATCGGGAGTTCCTGCGCCGGGTGGTGCGCGTGCTCGCTGCAGACTTCGGGATCAGGCAGTTCATCGATCACGGGTCGGGGTTGCCGACGCAGGACAACGTTCACGAAATTGCCCAGCGGGTGGATCCTTCCAGCCGGGTGGTGTACATCGACAACGATCCCATCGTCCGCACCATTGGCGGGGTCCTGTTGGCCAGCAATGAGAATACAGCTGTGCTGCAGGCGGACATGCGAGACACCGATGCGATCTTTTCCAGTGAACCGGTACGCCGTCTCATCGATCCGACCGAGCCGGCTGCGGCCCTGTTCGTTTCGGTACTGCATTGCATTCCGGACCGCGATGGTCCTGCGGAGCTGATTGCCCGGGTGGCCGACAGGCTGCCACTGGGCAGCATGATGGTGGTCTGTCAGCTTGTCAGCGACGACGCCCAGGTGCGGGACTTCGTCAGCCAGTACATGGACGAGCAGACGCAGGGCCACTGGGGGCGTGTGAGGGAAAAGAAGGACGTGGCTGGTTTCTGCACCCCCTTGCAGCTCGTCGAGCCGGGCCTGGTGGAGGTCTCTGCGTGGCGGCCGGGCCAGGACGACGTGCCTGCACAGCTCAGTTGGGAGTGGGAGGAATACGGTGGGGTGGGCTTCGTCAGAAGCTGACCTGCGTTCTCGGTAGAGCGCTGCACGTCACGTTCATCGCCAGGCGGTCAGTGCCTGTTCCAATAGTGCCGACGTCTGCTCAGCCGGTGTGGCCACCCAGCAGAGGTTGTTGAGGATGGCGAGATAGCGCTCGGACTCCGAGGGTTTCTCCCGGTAGAGGGCTCCTTCGTACTGCTCGAGGTAGACCATGTCCGGCAGGTATTCGGGCGTGAAGAACCGCAGGTGGACCACGGGGTGCCCGATGGCTCCAGCGGCGCCGACGGTCAGCGGGGCGATCTGCAGCTTCAGCTGGTAGGGCAGTTCTTCCAGCAGGGCGAGCAGATGTTTGATCTGCCGGTACATCACCCCAGGTGTGCCTACTCTGCGGCGGAACACTTCGGAATCCATCACAGCCAGCAAAACGGGCGGGGATGCCTCGCGGCGAAGCATCTCCAGGCGTTGCATGCGCAGGGACACGCGCTCTTCGATTTCTCGGGCCGGCTTGGTCGGGTGATACGCGCGGATCACAATCTCGGCGTATTCCTCAGTCTGGAGCCAGCCTGGCACCAGTTGGGGTTCATAGGAGATGATGCGGCGGGCGGCCGGTTCCATGGCCAACAGCGGCCTCAGCGCCTGCGGTACCGCATTGGCGAAGGGCTGCCAGGCCTCCGGCTTGGCCGCTTCCTCGACGAGGTCGCTGACCCTGGCACGCTCGCGTGGATCATGGACGTGGTAGACGTCCAGAAGCCGCTCAACTTCCGCCGCTTTGATGGCTGACCGGCCTGTTTCCATGCGACTGAGTGTCGCCGCGGAGCTGTGGATACAGCGCGCGGCCTGATGTGAGGGGACTCCGGCATGGTCACGGCAGCGCCTCAGGTAGCCGGCAAGCGCCTTGCGGTGAGCTGCCGGACCCCACTCCGGCCGGTGCGGGAATCCGAGGATTGACGGCGCCTGACGGTCGGCTGCCATGGGGTTACTCCTATGCCACTGTTGAGATGCCAGGAGTATGTCAGCCGGACTCACGCCGTGTCAGCGAGTGGCCATAACTCTACGATCCGTCACGACAGAGTGAAGTCGAACTCGCCATCCTTGACGCCGCCGAGGAAGGCCGCGATCTCCTCACGTGTGTAGATGAGGACCGGTCCATCGGGGAATCTGGAATTGCGGAGCGCCACCTCGCCATCGGGGAGGCGGGCGACTTCTACGCAGTTGCCGTTCCCTCCGCTGTGACGGCTCTTGTACCAGCGCACTTCCTGGGTGACTTCTCCGCCGGGGCCGTTCTCCAGCCACTGCATACCTCACCACTCCTCTCGGGATCGTATCCGCACCATCGGACGCCCTGCGAACAGCACCGGTCCTGGATCGATCATCCGTGCGAATTCACGTGCTCTGCAATTGCAGAGACGCGCTTGCAGGAACGAGGAGCGGGCCGGAATAGTGACGGGCACGACGGCACGTCGTGCCCACCGCACGGCAACAGTTCCGGGGGACGGACGCTTGACGCCACGACGCAAGAGTGCATTTCAGCCACAGTCACTGCCCGATGCCTGCACTGAGCGAAGACAGCAGCTACGGTTCCTCGGCCGGCCTCTTGCATCGCCTCAGAACCTCGCCGTGCGTTCGGGCCTGGGCAGCACGCCCTTCGCTGCCCGCAAGATTCCTGTGGCTTCCCGACACAGCTGCTACGTTGCACGCCAGTTCACCCGGCAGACGGTGCGTCGCTGGAACCTGAACAGCATCTGTGACGACGCTGTACAGATTGCCTCCGAACTGGTCGCCAACGCCGTCCGCCACGGAAGACCCGACGCGGAAGTGGCCGACGGACCGAACGGTGCGGTGTGGCTGGCCCTGGCTCTGCGCCCACGAACGCTTCTGTGCGTTGTCCGAGACCCCAACACGCTGTGTCCCAGGCTCACTGCCCCTCAGCCCATGGCTGAAGAGCACAGGGGGCTGCCCATTGTGAGGGCTCTCAGCGACACCTGGGGCTTCACCATGACCCCGGAAGCACCGGGGAAGGCGGTTTGGGCTCGCATGGAGCTACCGGCCGCTTGAGGCACCCTCGTCCGTGGGCATCGTCGTGAAAGGCGGGCCATCCGGCAGCTGAGCGCGACAGGGCCGGCGCGCTGCGGAGCTGACCTCCTTCAGGAGGCAAGCCTTTCAGCGCCCCAGATGGGCAAGCGGGTTCCTTTCAATCCCTGGACGCCGACGGCCTGTGCTGGGAGCGCCAGTTCGACGACAGACGACACGACCCCAAGCGCATCAAGGGCGCAGCTCGCGTTGCTCCGTCCACGCAGCGATAGACGGGTTCCAGCTGCCGCGCACAAGGGAACGGGCTGCCTCACGGGAGGTGATGTTCGGGGGTCTCCAAGTCCGCTGCGGACCGGATCATCGCCCACCTCGGGCCATTGCTCGCCCTCCGGCCTCGCACGAGGTTCCGGAAGAATACGGTGCTGATCGTCGACGCCACCCTGGTCCCCACCCGGGACGACACGATCGCCGAGCAGTCGAAGAACTACAGGTACTCCACCAACCACTACGTCGTCATCGATGCCGACACCCGTCTGGTCGTCGCCGTCGGCCGGCGGTCCCGGGGACCGGAACGACTGCAAGGCATGGGAGCTGTCCGGAGCGAAGGACGCCATCGGCCGGACTATCGTCATTGCTGACGGTGGCTACCGGGACGCTGGCCTGATCATCCCCTACCGCCGTGCCCCCCGGCCGGGCCGAACTTCCGGCCTGGAAAGAGGAACACAACGCCTCGCACCGCAAAGTCAGGGCCTGCGTCGAGCACGCCTTCGCCCGGATGAAGAGCTGGAAGATCCTCCGCGACTGCCGTTTGAAAGGCGACGGCGTTCACCACACCATGCTCGGCACCGCCCGCCTCCACGATTTCACCATCACCGGCTGAACCGAGCAGGCAGGTCAGCAAGCACGACCGTGATCAGTTACGGGACAACGCTTCGTGCGAGGTAGCGACTGTGACCGCTGTGCCTCGTGGATCCCGTCCGGGTCTGCGTCGATCTCGAATTGGTCGAGGTGCAGTCGGCTGCCGTCGACGCTGGCTTCTTCCGCCGGCTCCTGCGGGGCTCCCTCGCGGGGATTCTTCTGCACGTAGTCTCCGGGCCGCCTGGCGGGTGCGCCGCGGAAGGACTTAAGGCCACATTCGACCAGGAGCACGGCCAGTTGGTCGCTTCTGAGCGTGAAGACGCAAGGTCCACGGTCAGTCAGGGGCCTCGACCTCGTCAGGGACGGCGGTGCCCGCCCCGGTGGTGCCGCCCTCCCCCATCGCGTCCGCCCCGGCGAAGCCGGCGCCGCCACGCCGACGACACCCGACAGTGCAGGGACAGCACCGAGCGCCCTGGCGCGGCAGGAAGAGCGTGAGGCCTCGAGTCCCTCGCGGCAGTGAACTGCGGCGCGGCCTCTGGGAGAACGAGAGCCCTGCGCTGGCGGCCAAGGTGCTCCTCGAGGCGGAGTTCGCGGGCGCCGTCACCGCTATGCGGCTACCCGCACAAGGAGTGGGATAGCGCTGGCAGTCCCGTTCTTTATCCGGCGCAGAGGCAGGCGTCTGCTGCCCTCGCCGCCCCGCTGCGGCCTCGGGAGGCCACTGCGGGGTTCATCCCTGATGCACAGGGCATGACCGGTGAACGGGTTGCAGGACTCGCGGCAGCTACTGCAAGTCTCCGGTTTCAGTTGGCCTTCTGGTAAGCCTCCCGGATGTGGGCAGGGACGCGCCCGCGGTCATTCACCGGGTAGTTGTTTTCCCGTGCCCAGGCGCGAAGCTCCTCCGCGCTGGGCCCATCGACGGACGTCCTGCGAGGGCGGGCCGGCCCCTTGGTCCGGCCGACCTTGCGTCCCTTCTCGATGAACGGGGCGAGCGCCTCGTACAGCTTGTCGTAGTTGTCGGCGATGAGGTCGATCTCATAATTGACGCCGTCGAGGGAGAATGCGTGCGTCTGCACTTCTTCCGATTCTTCGCCGGTGAGGTCATCCGTGTAAACGGTAACAATCTTCTGAGCCATGCTCGAATCGTACCCAGATTATTTCGCATGTCTACTTCGAAGTTTCATGCTCAGGGCGCGCAGAGGCGGGGGCCTTAGCTTTGCGCAGGGATGGACGCTCAGTGGGCTGGTCATCGATCGAGCGAAAACGACAGGAGTCCAGGCATCGTGATAGGCGGTCGGCGCTCCTCTGCCGCCCTGGCGGCCCTTCCGGGCGTGGGTACCGTCTTCCCGGGCGCCATTAGGCAAATATGCCCCATTTTTGCCATTCGCGATTCCTGTCCGGCTTCACGCGTAGTGCATGCATGAATGCAGTGGCGGCTTCCCAGCGAAAGTGAGGCGATCATCCACCCGGGTTGTGGCCGCCCGCCACCGGACGAGGGAATCCGCCTATGCCTGCTGCTCGCTGCAAGGACGGGAGCTCGCACAGGCGTCGAGTCCTACAAAGGCTCGGCCGCCACCGGTGGTGGTTGAGAGGAGAGTGTCCTGGTTGGCCGGCTGCCGACGACTCCACCGGCGCTACGAGCGCAAGGCCGGACACCTCCTCTCCTTGTCGGCATGGCAGCACTTCGCTTCTGTCTCCGTCGGCTGACTACCTGAATCCCGCGACATGGGCGGGGTGGTGAATCCGGCCTGTCAGAGGCCCAGCGGGTGGCTGGAAAGCCAGTCGGCATGCCGATCGCGTACCCGATCCCGGTCCCCGGGGGTAGCGAGGAAGACATCTGCGCCGCCGTCGTAGGGGTGGTAGATGCGTCTTAGACGCCATCTCATTTGGCTGGCTCGGTAGTCTGTCGGTCATGGTGGGGATCGTCGAGCAGCTCGTGCCGG
>NZ_JAUQWJ010000036.1:0-30170 GCF_036857595.1 Streptomyces sp. AHA2 | reverse complement strand
GCCAACATCGGCCGCTTCACCCAGCCCGACCCCTCCGGCCAGGAGAAGAACCCCTACCTCTACGCCGAAGGCGACCCGGTCAACCGGATCGATCCCAACGGGCTCTTCTCGGTCGAAGGAGCCATGAAGGGGATGCTCAAGAACGCCGGACGAGCGACCCGGGCCAACGCCATCTACAAGACGGGCAATGCCCTGCTCGACGGTGACTACGGCAAGGCCGCTGCCGTGGTGGTGGGCGAGGTGGCGTCCAGCGTCACCGGCGCAGCATGTGGCGCCGTGGCGACAGCCGCTGGAGCACCGACTGCCGGGGCAGGAGGCTTCGTCGTGGGAGCCGCCTGCTTCACGGGAGCTGAGTACGTCGGCAACGCGGTGGAGAACAAGGCGACTGACGCCTGGTCGTGAGGTCAGGCACGTGAGAGGAGAACCAGTGGAAACGACGAGTACCTACCTGCTGGCCAATGAGGGCCGCGTCATGCCCGAAGGCACTGCTGGGCTGGTGATCCTCGGCATTGCCGTCGCCGCCCTGATAGCCATGATCATTTATGGCAGGGTGAGCCGGAACCGCGGCCGCCGAGGCTGATCGGGATCACTCGACCTGTCACGTGTTGCCGCTGCCCCCGAGTCGTCGAGCCCCGGGGGCAGCGGGCGAGCCACCGGTTGCGACAAGGGTTGCGTCTTGTGTGCTGGAGCCGCAGGCGGTCGGGACGACCGGCGAAATGCCGACGCAAGGCTGGAAACCGGATGGCCTTCACCTCGATGCCCTAACTCGCACTACCGCGGACGGCAACGAGGTCAACACCTGCGCCTACAGCCCGCGCGGTGTGCGCATCCTGTCGCAGTCGTCCGAACAGGTTGCCCAGCCCTACCGTTTCGCGGGCGGCTACCAGGACCCCACCGGGCTGTATCACTTCCAGGCCCGCTACTTGGACGCCAACATCGGCCGCTTCACCCAGCCCGACCCCTCCGGCCAGGAGAAGAACCCCTACCTCTACGCCGAGGGCGACCCGGTCAACCGGATCGATCCCAACGGAACACTGTCGTTCGGGCCGGTTCTGGACGCCATCTCTTTGGGTAACGACGCCGCAACCGTGGATAAAGCTTGGAATGCGGCTGTTGACGGTGACTACGGCAGGGCCGCCGGAATCACCTTCGGTCTGGCCTTCGGTAAATCGGTCGAGGGAACCTGCATCGGTGTCGCCGGATACCTTACAGGAGGTGCCGGAGCAGCGGCTGCTGCCGTTCCCTGCATGGTGGCTGGCGAGTACGCCGGTTCCTTCGCAGAGGAACAGACGGTGAAAGCCTGGTCCTAGATAGTCCCAGACGGGGCGGCGTCACCATGCGCCGCCCCGCTCACTTCGAGGAGAAGTCGTGATTCAGATCGCCTCAGAGGGTAAAGGATGGTGGATTCCCGAAGGATGGGGGCCTCTAATTTTCGTCGCTGCCTTCGCGTGCGTATTCGCTATTGTTGTCTACTACCGTAAACGGCAGAAGTGAGGTGCGTTCGGTGACGAGGAGCGCGGTGGCAAAGGCCAATGAGTCCAGGCATCCCGCTGTCATCGCCAAGCGCCATTCCGTTTTGAGGCTCTGATCATTACCAGTAGAGGCGCTGAATCTATCCTGATTGGGCTGCTGCGCACTCCTGCGCCGTCCCTCCCCACCGGAGAGAAGGTAAGTGCAGGGCGTGGTGGGGATGGCTCCCGTCGACAAGCGCCACCCCGATCGAAATCGGTTGGCACGGCTACGTGAGCAAGACCCGATCGACTGCATTTCCTTGCTGGTTCGGCGGCTTGACCATCATCAGCGCTTGGCCCCGCTTCAGGAAGAGGAGCTTGAATGCCTGGTGGCTGAGAAATTCCATTGTTCCCTTGCTGAAAGGTCGTTGTGTTCGCAACGGTTGCTGTCGCCCGTTGGCGTCGGAAGTGAGGCATGTAGTGAGAAATGGATCTAATCAGTCTTTGCGCATCTTGGCCTACTTCCTCCTTGTATGTGCATCCATAATGGCCTTGTCGGTCGTCGTTATGCTTGCCATGGGAGCTGGCCCCGCAGTCATTCACATAGCCCCACTGGTTGCGGCGGGCTGCGGTTTGCTATTGCTTCGCCACGCTAAGGGAAACAGTTAGCCTCGCCACCTCAGTTGCGGCGCTGAGGCGTCATCGAAAAGCAACTGTCGGGCGATGCGGTTCGGGTGTTCGTGAATAGCGGAGGCCCGACGCGGTGGCCGATCAGAATTATTCAGCGCTACTACGACGCCAACATCGGCCGCTTCACCCAGCCCGACCCCTCCGGCCAGGAGAAGAACCCCTATCCTCTACGCCGAGGGCGACCCGGTCAACCGCATCGACCCAACGGGCTGCTGTCGCTCGACGTGGGTGGCGAAGCCTGTTTCTGGATCTGCGGGGGTGCCGGTGTGAGCGTCAACGAGGACGGCGGCATTCATCCCTATGTCAGTGCTGGCGTCGGCACGCCTGGTGGCAGCTTCGATGCAAGTCTCGCGTCCGGATCAGCTGACAAGGGGTGGACCGGTGAAGTCGCTTGTGGCTTCGGGCCGCTTGAATTGTCAGTGGCTACTGATGGAAGCGAGGGCGTGGGTACAGGTGGCAGCACCGGAAAGTGCTCAGGTACGGCCAGATACACCTTCTGAAAGCTCGGGAGACCCTGCATGCTTGCTCTTATTGAACTCGCCAATGACCGACCCGACGGGCCGTCCTGGTCTCCTTACCTGGCCATCGGCTTGTTCATCGCAGCCATGATTTTCGTCGGTGTCATGTATGCCAAACGGCGTCGCTGAGTCCCTATAAGGACACGAGTGAGGGCCTCTCTGATAGAGGGGCCCTCACCACCGGAGATTAGGAGGGGCCGCTGTGGCCATGGTAGTAGGTTCTCTCATCGCCCTGTTCGGGCTTGCTGCAGCCCTCATAGGGCCGCGGGTGGCGAACACACTCGCTGGGCGGGGCGGCGGACGGTTCGAGGCGTCGAACACCCTGGCCTTCCGTCTTCTGGGAGCCGTCCTGGTAGCCCTTGGGGTGCTCTACGCCGTGAGGGGTGAGTGACATCCAACCGTAAACGGCCTTGGGTCACAGAGGGCCGGCGGACGCACCGAGAAGCCGGGCACGGCTCACTTACTGGTACGACGGCGACGGCAACCTGGTGCAGCGCTCGGACGGCACCGGCACCACCAAGTACGAGTTCGACCCGCTGCAGCGCGAGACGGTCCGCCACCTGCAGAACGGCTCCCAGACCCTTGGAACGACGTCAACAAGCTCACCGAACTGAAGGACCCCCAAGGGAAGATCACCAAGTGCGGCTACAACACCACGACCACTTACCCCGGCGGCACGGTGCACAAGGTCGACGTCGACAACTCCAGCCGTCCCAAGGCCATCAAGGCGACCTCCCCGCAGGGCACCCTGGTCGACCTGGCCTACACGTACGGCTACGGCACGAACGCCGGCACCGACGGTTCCAAGATCCGCAGCTCGACGGACAACGTCCGAGGCACCAAGCGCACCTACTCCTACGACGGCGCGGGCCGCTTCTCCTACGCCAGCGAGGTCAAGGCCGGCGCCACCGTCGACTCCTGGCAGTACTGCTACGACCTGGCCGGCAACCTCACCTCCCAGGGAGCCGACCAGGGCTGCCCGCGCGGCACGACCTACGTTCCGATTATGAGAAAACGGAAGCCGCGCATTAGACGGGGCTGGAGCGCTTCTTCCAGATCATGCGCGGCGCACACCTAACGTGTCGAACTCTCGCGGAGATCGTTACCGGGTACATGAAGCGGACATAGGCTGCGGGCTGCCTCGCCCTCCGGGAGGACTCTTGCCGGTGGCGAGCGTGCTGCCCCCCCGCAGCGCGTTGCGGTGTCCGCCGCTTCGGCACCTGGCATCTGGACATGGCCCCCCCGGACGGGCAGGCAGTCGGACACCTGCGACTCGTGGCATGAACCGTCCGGGCATGACCCGGCACCATGAAGGCCTTGGACGACCAGCGTGATCTCACCGAGGACGAGGTGGACGACCTGCTCGACGGCTACCACCGAGACGCCGACGGGGAAGACGACGTGTACGAGTGGGTGAGGTGAACGTGCCAGGCGCGGGCGGGGCCGTAACGCCCCCGCCCGGGCGCCTGGGCGCGCGGGCGGCAGCAGGCCGGGCATCTGCGGGTGGCCACGGGTGCTGCCCGCCTTTGCGGACCTGCCGACCACCTTTGGGTGGCGGCGGGCAGCATCTCCTTTGTTGTGATGCGGGTGATCGGGGTCATGTGGCTCGGAGGGCCGTGGTGGGGGGCATGCGGGTCGCGCGCAGGGCGGGGTAGAGGCCGGCGAGGGTGGCAACGAAGACGGCGGTGAGGGGGCCGGCCGCGAGGGTGTAGAGGGGGATGCGGGCGGGCCAGTCGTTGAGGGTGGCGTAGGTGAGGACGGTGGCGGCGCCGAGGGTGAGTCCGGTGATGCCGCCGAGGAACCCGAGGAGGACGGCTTCGATGAGGAACTGTGCGGTGATCTGGCCGCTGCGGGCGCCCAGGGCGCGGCGTAGGCCGATCTCGCCGCGGCGTTCCATGACGCCGACGACCATGGTGTTGGCGATGCCGACGCCGCCGACGAGGAGGGCGACTGCGGCGAGGGCCAGGACGAGGCCGTTGAGGCTGTCCTGGGTTTCGGCGCGGGCTTTGAGGAGGTCGGAGGGGCGGGAGACTGCGACAGCGGAGGGGTTGGCGGGGTTGGCGGTGGCGCCGGCGACGCGCTGGACGGAGTCGACGCGTTCGGTGAACGCGCGGAGGTAGATGGCGCCGGGGTGGTTGTCGGCGCCGAGGTGTGTAGTGGCCTGGGGCCAGCCGACCAGGGCGGCGGTGTCGAGTTCGGGGACGAGCTCGTTGGACGTGAGGATGCCGAGAACGGCATACCACTGGCCGCCGAGCCAGACGCGTTCGCCGGGGCGGCTGATGCCCAGGCGCTGGGCGGCCTGGTCGCCGAGGACGGTGACGGGCAGGCTTTCGGAGGCGGCGTCGAGCCACCGGCCCGCACTCAGCTGGCCGTGGAGGGTGTCCAGGAGGTTTCTCCGGGTGGCCAGGACGGAGATGCTGTTGGTCTGCTCCGTTGGCACGAGGTCGTTGCGGTAGACGTGGGCGGTGGTCTTCCCGGTGGCGGTGACCTTCTGCACGGGCGCGATGTTGCCGAGCATCGTCTCAGCGGTCTCCGGCAGGGGCACTTCCTTCTGGCTCGCGTCCTTGCCGGGACTGACGGTGATCAGGTTGGAGCCGAGGCGGTCGAGCCGTTCCATGAGATGGGCCTGGTTGGAGGCGGAGATGCCGGTCACCGCGATGACGGCGGCGATGCCGAGGGAGATCCCGAGGGCGCACAGGGCTGAGCGCAGGCGCCGGGTGCGGGGGCCGATGAGGCCGAGGCGAAGCAGGTCGGCGGGGGTCAGACGGGCCGGGCGGAGTCCGGTGCCGGTGCGCGGGGTCATGGGGTGGCCTCCCGCGTGAGGTGGCGCGCGGGACGGGTGGTTTCGTCGAAGGCGATCCGGCCGTCGTGGATGCCGATGCGGCGGGGGAAGGAGGCGGCCAGGTCGCGGTCGTGGGTGATGACGACGACAGTGGTGCCGTCGCGGTGGAGTCCGCGCAGCAGGTCGACAACGGCGGTGCCGGAGGCGGAGTCCAGGGCGCCGGTGGGTTCGTCGGCCAGGAGGAGCGCGGGGCGGCCGACGAGTGCGCGGGCGATGGCGACGCGCTGCTGTTCGCCGCCGGAGAGCTGGTGGGGGTGGTGGGTGAGGCGGTGGCCGAGGCCGACCTCGTGGAGGGCTTCGGCGGCGAGGGTGCGGCGGTGGGAGGGGCCGGTGCCGGTGTAGAGGAGCCCGGTGGCGACGTTCTCGACGCAGGTCAGTCCTGGCAGGAGGAAGAACTGCTGGAAGACGAAGCCGATGCGGTGGGCGCGCAGGGCGGCGATCTCGGGTTCGGACAGCCTGGCCAGGTCGTGGCCCTCGAAAGTCAGGGTGCCGGAGGTGGGGCGGTCCAGGGAGCCGATGAGGGCGAGGAGGGTGGACTTGCCGGAGCCTGACGGGCCGACGACGGCGACGAGTTCGCCCGGTTCGATGGTCAGGTCGATGCCGTGCAGGATTTGCAGCGGCGGGTTGCCCGGGTACTCCTTGACCACCTGGTTCAGGTGGAGAACGGGCGGTGTGCTATCGCTCATTGGGGGACCACCACCTTGTCGCCGGCCTTGATCCGGCCGGTGACCTGTGCCTTGGCGTTGGCGACCAGGCCGATCTCGACCGTGACGAGTTCGGTGGTGCCGTCCTTGTGCTGGAGGGTGACGGCGTAGCCGCCGCCGTCGAGCGCCGTGAGCGCGGTGACGGGCACGACGAGGGCGTCGTCGACGCTCTTGCCGGTGATGGTGACGGTGACGGTGGAGGGTCCGGTGGTACGGGCGGCCTTCTGGTCGCCGAGGGTAATGGTGACCGTCGCCTTGTCCTGGCCGGTGTCACCGCCGCCAGAACCGCCGGATCCGGCGTCGTCGCCGGATCCCGCGGGGGTGAACCGGGTGATCTTTCCGGTGGTGGTGGTGCCGTCGGGGAACTGGACGGTCGCCTGGGCACCGGGGCTGAGCTGGGAGAGCTGGTCGTCGCCCGGTTGGAGGGTGACCTCCAGGACTGTGCCGGTGATCTTCAGGACGGTGCCTGTCCCGGTGGCGGCACCGAGCTGGGCGGCGACCTGTTGCACCCGCACCGTGGGGTGGGGAGTGAAGACGAGGCGGCCCACCGGGATCTTCCCGGTCTGGGGCAGCCCCATAGCCTTCTGCCAGCGCTTGACCGCGGTGAGGGTGCCCGCGGTGAACTTCTCGTCGACCGACAGGCCGAGCCCCTCTGCGTATCCGAGGTCAACCAGGTTCCGCTTGAGTTCCTTCACGTCGGGGCCGTCGGTGATGTCCGGGGCCAGCTCGCGCCACATGGGCCGGTCCCCGGTGAACAGCACGACCGGTTGCCCGTCGACTTCGTACAGCCTGCCGCCCGCCTTGACAGTGTCGCCCGCGGCGGGCAGCCAGGTGAGCGTGCCCTGCCCCTGTCCGGTGACGCTGGTGGGGTCGGAGTAAGTGAGCTTGCCGGTGAGTTTCAGTCCGGAGGAGAGCGAGGTTTTCAGCACCTCGGCGGTGGTGTGCTCGGCCGTGCGCTGCGGCGCGGGACCGGTGTCCCAGGGACGCCAGGCGACGGCCGTGCCGCCGGCGGCGAGGGCGGTCACCACCGCGAGGGTGATCAGCGTGCGCTGCTTCCTGCGCCCGCGCCACCTGGGCGAGGGGGTCCTGCCCGCCGTACCGGCGGAGTCCTGGGAGGGCTCGGGGCGCACGGGGGTGTCGTCCGCCCGGGCATCGGTGTGGGCCATGGCGATCAGCCCGCCTGGTCGATCGTGTAGCCGGGAAGCTGCTGGCCGTCCTTGGTGCACAACTGGCCGACCTTGGCGAAGGCGTCCATGTCCGGCTCCTTCTCGAAGTTCACGGTGCCGTCCTTGGGGTCCGGGTCGGGGATGTCCGGCAGACCGTTCTTCCGGGCGCAGGCGACGAACTTGCGGGCGGCCTTGACCATCTTGGCGTTCCTGGCGTCGCGCTCCTGCTGTATGCCGGGAACCTTGGCGTTGCAGATCTTGGACGCATGGTCGTAGCCCGCCGTGTCGTCGCCCGCCCCGTTGGACTTCAGGACGATGTTGCCCTTGTCGTCCAGGCTGACCCCGCTCTGCCCCTGCTCGTGCATGCAGTTCACGAACGCCTGGCGGATCGCACGAGGATCCCGCTGCCCGGTTTCGGTTCCGCCGGAGCCTCCCTGGTCGCCGGCGACCCGCGGCGCCTCTTTGCCACCGGAACAGCCCGCCACCACTAGGACAAGACCGGCCCCTACCGCCACGGCGAAAGCCCTGCTCGTACGTCTGCGAAGAATCCGGCACATGACGCGCCCTCCCGTGCTCAAGGCGCGGCCGGAGCCGCGCGGTGTCGTGTCGGGAACCATTGCTACGCGGGTCGCGGTTAGCCACCGGTCACCCTCCGGCTAACCCCGGGCTAACCCGGAACGGGGCACCCTTGGAGAGGGACGCACCGATCCCCCCGTGACCGGTGCGGCGACAGGTGAGAGCGGAGCGGGCGGGTGCGGGTACTGATCGTCGAGGACGAAGAAGAGCTGGCCGATGTCCTGGCCGAAGGACTGCGCGGGGAGGGCATGCGCTGTGACATCGCCCACGACGGAGCCCGCGCCTTGGAGCTGTGCGCGGAGCACGACTACGACGTCATCGTCCTGGACCGTGACCTGCCCGTGGTGCACGGGGACATCGTCTGCCGCACCCTGAACACGACCGGCTACGGGGCCGGCATCCTCATGCTCACCGCCGCCGACACCCTCGCCGACCTCGTCGACGGCCTCGGTCTGGGAGCCGACGACTACCTCGCCAAGCCGTACTCGTACATCGAACTCGTCGCCCGGCTTCGGGCCCTCTCCCGCCGCGCCACCAGCGCCGCGCTCCCGACCGTCCTGACCCGCCACGGCGTCAGCGTCGACACGGTCCGCCGCCAGGCCGAACGCGATGGACGGCCCCTGCGGCTCACCCCCAGGGAACTCGGCGTTCTGGAGATCCTGCTGGCCGCCGACGGCGCCCCCGTCTCCGCCAATGAGCTCCTCGAACGCCTTTGGGACCCCCACCTCAACCCCGCCAGCGGCGCGGTCAAGGTGACCGTCCACCAACTGCGCCGGAAACTCGGCGAGCCGCCCCTCATCACCACCGACCCCGGCTTCGGATACCGCCTGTGAACCTTCCGCACACCGCACCCGGAGCACGCCCCGGCCGGCACTCCCTGCGCGCCCGCGTCACCTGGAGCAACACCGCCGTCTTCGCCGCCGTCGGCTGCGCCATGCTCGTCCTCAACTGGCTCAGCGTGCGTCAGCTCATCGAAGTCAACGCCGAGCAGGTCGCCCCCTCCACATCCTTCCCCGACCCCCCGCCGCCACCCGACGCCCGCATCACACCCTCGACCCCGGCCATGACCCACGAGCAGTTCGCACGGTTCCGCACCGACGTCCTAGACAGCCTCGGCACCCGCTCCGTGCTTCTCCTCACCCTCTGTACGGCCCTGGCCGCACTGCTGTGCTGGTGGACCGCCCGCCGCTCGCTCCGCCGCATCAGCCACGTCACCGCCGCCGCCCGCCACATCAACGACGGCAACCTCCACGACCGCCTCGCCCTCAACGCCCCCGACGACGAGGTCAAACACCTCGGCGACACCTTCGACGCCATGCTCGACCGCCTGGAACGCTCCTTCGCCGACCAGCGCCGCTTCACCGCCCACGCCTCCCACGAACTACGCACCCCCCTCACCCTCCAGCGCGCCGCCCTGGAGATCCCCCTCGCCCAAGGCCGCGTGCCGACCGACCTCGAACCCGCCCTCCGGCGCTCACTCGCCGCCACCACCCGCTGCGAACACCTCCTCGACGCCCTGCTGACTCTCGCCCGCGGCGAGAGCGGCATGATCACACCCACACCCGCCGACCTCGCCGACCTCACCCGCGACGCCCTCAACGACGTCCACGAGGAAGCTGCGAACCGTTACGTCACCGTCCACAGCGAACTGCGCCCCGCCCCAACCACCGGCGACCCCGTCCTCCTCGCCCAGCTCGCCCTCAACCTCCTCACCAACGCAATCCGTCACAACCACACGCACGGCACCGTCCACATCACGACCCGTACCGCGGATAACCACGCGGTCATCGAAGTCACCAACACCGGTCCCGTCATCGACCCCGCCGAACTCCCCGCCATCTTCCGGCCTTTCCAGCGCGGCCCCCGCGCCCCCACCACCGGACGCCGGGGGTCCGGCCTGGGCCTGACCATCGTCCAGGCCATCACCGACACCCACCGCGGACACCTCCACGCCCACCCCCGCCCCCACGGCGGGCTCACAGTCCGTGTTGCCCTCCCGGCCGCATCCGGCCCTGGGGCTTCTCCTGGCTCCCCGAAAGCCCGGTCTCAGAAATAAGTAGGTTGTGGAAGACCAGAGACCTTCACCGAACTACGCCTGGTTTGCCCCTGATCTCCGTACTCCGGAAACCCCCACCCCGAAGTCCGCCGTTGACATCGAGTGGCCCGTCGACTGGCCCGACGTGCGTCTCTACCCCGTCACCGATCACATCGCCGACAAGATCCGCGCCATGAACGGGCGCCACGGCGACAGCGCTCAATTCAACTCCAGCCGATTCCGTGACCTGGCCGGCCTCCTCCTGACAAGCCAGCAGGAGACCGTTGCTGGCCCGGCTGTCACCCAGGCACTGCACCAGGAAGCCGAACGCCGACGGCAGAACGGCACCACCCTCGTGCTCCCTACGGCCTTCGAGGCGCCAAGACCCGACTGGCACGACGGGTATCCCAAGCAAGCCGCACTGGTCGTTGGCTGGCCTCCACGGCTGCGGAACCTACGCCGAAGCCGCACATGCTGCAACTGCCTTCATCAACCCCATACTCGCCCAGACCGCTCAGGGAACCTGGAACCCTGACGACTCCGTGTGGGCCTAACTGTCCACGGGACGGGTGACCACGTCTCGCTTCAGCGGCCGCTCATTTCGCGGGGCGCTCGTGAAGGCAGCAGGATGGAGGCATGACACCGGACGAACAGCGCCGTGCCTTCCTTGCCGAGTTCGCGATCACCAACCCCCTTTGTGACCGGCTGACGGCGGCCAAGCGCAACGCAGGGGCCTGCATCGGCTGCCGGCGGCCCACTTCCGCAGCCGGTTGTGGGCGCCCTTCCACGACCCGAAATGCGCGGGGACGGCCCCGCTGACCCGAGAAACCGGGGCCGGCGGGGCCGCACCAGCATCAGGATCGACGCCCGCGCGGCGCCGTGCAGCCGACGATCCGCCAGGCAGGTGAACGACCCACGCAATGCCGCCGCGTGAGGTGGCAAGCCCCCGTCTCGCCGCCGTCCCGGCTGCCGCGGTTCCCAGAACGCCCCCGCGGCAGCCGGTTGGCACCCAGATGCCTTGGCCCTACCGACCAGTTCGCCCGAGGACTCATGACTCCCATTGATCGCCCCGGCCACAGGGCACCGCGTCGCACGCTGACAGTCTTCGCATTGGTCGACATCAATGCGCGATGCCCGCCTGGGAGCAGCAGAGGGACCTGCGCAACGACAGCGTCACGGGCCGACTAGGTCTAAAACTGACGGACGTTATCGACAGGTGGGTCTCCCGTCCCTAGAGACCCCCATGACTGAACGCGAGCTCGCAAGACGCGCCCGCCATCGGCTCCAGGCCCTCGGCTTCGTAGCGTCGGCGTTAGGTGTAGAAGCACTGGCGGCTGATGCCGTAGTAGCGGCTACCGGCAACACCCACAGCAGGCCCCTGGCACTGAAGGAGTCGATGACTCCGCTGCAGCGCAGCGCCGTGTTGGTCAGGAAGCACAGGATGCCGCTGGTCGCCCACGTGGCCGTCCGGTGCCGGCCGAGGAAGCGCACCGGAGCGTTCCACGGTCCGGACAGCGCCTAAAGGATCGCGGCGAGCACGGCGATGTCACGGTCCACCACATCCACGTCGTGCTGGGGCGCGTCGATGCCCAGCCGGAGGTCGTCAGCGTGGGCACTGAGACGGACAGCAGATGTTCATCACTTCGGGAGGCGCTGAAGTGTGCTGCCGGTTCGAACAGCATGTGGTTCCGCAGTGTTTCCCTCGCTACGTCGACCGATGACGGAACGGCAGCCGGACCAGGGAACAATATGGATCATGGACTACGGCGTGCGCGAGCCAGCGAGGCTCGGACAGACCCAGCTGTTGGACGGTCGACTCCTGGGCTGGGCGGAATGGGGGCCAACCGACGGCATCCCCGTGCTCTTGTGCCCCGGGGCGGCCACCAGCAGGTGGCTCGGTTTCGGCGGCAGTGTCATCGACGCAGCAGGCATCCGGCTCATCAGCGTGGACCGGCCCGGCCTCGGCGCCTCCGACCCGGCCCCCGGCCGGACACTGACCGACTGGGCCGCCGACATGCGGCATCTCGTCAAGGAGCAGGCCCTGCCGGCCCCGTCGGCGGTGGGGTTCTCGCAAGGGGCACCGTTCGCCCTCGCCCTGGCCGCAGACGGTCTGGTGAACGCGGTGACCGTGGTGTCCGGCAGCGACGAACTCGCCCATCCCCGGTTCACACACGCCCTGGCCCCACAGGTGAGGGACATGGTGAACGCCGTCACAGCCGACCCCAGCACCGCTGAGGCCTCCTTCGCCAGCTTCGGCAGCGCCGACGCACTGTGGAATCTGATCATCACTACGAGCTCTGAGTCGGATCGCACGGTCTACACCGACCCGGTCTTTCAGCACGCCTTCCGGCGCGCGCTGGACGAGGCATTCAGCCAGGGCTCAGCTGGCTACGCACGCGACACCGTTCTGGCGATGGGCCGCTGGCCATTCGACCCAGCTGACATAGCCGTCCCGGTCGAGCTCTGGTACGGGGAACAGGACACCAGCCCGGTCCACTCCCCGGATCTGGGCGAATCACTCACCCAGATGATCCCCAGGGCAACCCGACACCTCGTTCCCGCCACCGCCGGATCCCTGCTCTGGACGCATGCCGAGGCCATCCTGCGCACCCTGCTGGCCCACGCCCGATGACGATCAGATCGGTGTCGTCTCCGCAGTAACGGACGCATGGGAGGCGGACTACCGAGTCCGCATTCGAAGGCAGGTCACGCGGACCGCAGTGGACGATCTGCACGATGAGGTCCGGGCGGTGGCAGACGCTCGTGGGAGGGTTCATGCCATGCACACCCTGCGCCAAAGACTGCCAGTGCTCTCCCACGCTCAGATCATCGAGTACGTGACCGCCTTGCAACATGGCGATGCTCCGGCGCACCTTGTAGAGGTCTCCTTCAGGGAGCTGGTGCCGCCTACCGACCCGTTCTTGTCCGTGGTGACCATCCGCAGAGCCGCGAACCGTTGAGGGGCTGACAGCAGCAGCTGTCCTCACGAAGCGAGGAGAACTCGCTTGCGCAGCAGCGAGAAGCCAGCGCGGCCGTACATCTGGCGCTTGAGCATCTTGATCCGGTTGACGTGGCCTTCGACAGCCCCCGAGCTCCAAGGCAGGGTCAAGCCGGCGATGACGGCGTCGCGGTCGCGGTCGATGCCCGCTGCGAGGGTGTGGAGGCTGGGCAGGTCGTCCTGCCGGACGGCGTCGAGCCAGTCGGGCAGGCGCTCGCCCTGGCGCTCGGTGAGCATGGTCGCGAAGGAGCGGACGTGCCCGGTGAGGGCGTCGAGTTCGGAGCAGTGCGTCCGGACGGCCTTGAGCTGGAGTTGATCGGTCTCGGTGAGGGTGTCCGGACGGCGGAGGATCCATCCGGCGACGGTCCGGGGCGAGGGCGGCCGGGCGGTCACCGGCTGCGGTGCGGTGCGCTTGTCGTGCAGGTAGGCGCGAACGCGCCGGTAGCTGCCCTTGTAGCCGAGTGGCACGATCCCCTCCCACAGCTTCCAGGCGTTGGTGCAGCCCTCGCTCCAGCGGTCGTCCAGATAGGGCTTGTAGTCGTCGAGGACGGAGGGCCGGTTCTGCCACTGACCGGTGAACAGCTCCTCCGGCGTCGCGGCGTCGGCGAGCTGCTTGACGGTGCGGCAGGTCATCCCGAGCTGACGCTGGACCGAGCGTCGGCTGTGTCCCGCCGTCAGCAGTGCGTGGACGGTGGCATGCCGGGCCCGGGTCCGATCGGCGAATCGGTGCCCGCGCGGCCAAGGAGAACTGGACGAGTCCGCTGCCGGAACGGCCTCGGGTTCGGGACCGGGACCGGGTGCGGGATCCGTGGGGACCAGAGCGCGGAGGCAGCGACGGTGCAGGGCGACGCTCCGCTCGGTGGCCTCGCTGAGGTTGTGCCAGAGATGCCACCGGTCCGCGACCTGGACGGCCTGCGGTGCACCGACAGTGGCGCCCTCGGCGAAGAACGGCGCAGGTCCCGGCACACGACCTCGTCGCCGGGCCGATCGGCGAGCCAGGCCGCCAGGCTCGATGCCTCCCGGTCGGGCAGCAGGTCGACAGGGCGGCGGGTCTCGACGTCGACGAGAACGGTGCCGTAGTGGCGGCCCTTGCGGGTGGCGTACGCGTCAACGCCGACCACACGCGGGGCGGGCACCGAGGGCGGAGCTCAGGCGGGCGCCGGCACGGCCCGCCAGGGCGAGACCGACCGCGGCCAGCGTCGTGCGCAGCCGCTCGGTCCGCTGACCGTGCCGACGGGTCAGGCCGGGCATCTGCTCGACGAAGGTGCGGCGGGTGCACCCCGAGTTCCCGCAGGCGACCGGCGGACCCTCAGCGGAAGAACAACGCTTCGTCCGGCGCTGGGCACATCAGCGGGAAACCGCAGGTAGGAACCATGAACCCGGTTCGACCAGACCCCGCACGCCGGGCAAGCGGCACCGTTCGCAGTGCATTCCGCGTCGACCCGCACTATCGCGATGCTCACGTCCACCGACAGCACCGCGACGTCCGCGATCGAAGGGAACAACAGCTCCTTCAACCGGAGCACGATCTCTTCCACGGACCCGAACTGTCAGCCCAACTGCTTTAACTACGGCTGATTTTCGGGCGACTTCACACACTGCCCGGAGAAGCTCAGCCGTCGCTCAGCGTGACCGCGTCACAGAACCTGAGCCAGAACCACGACTCGTGCACAAAGCCACGCCGCGCCACCTGTTCATTGCGCAGCTCCCGTAGAGCCGGGGCGACGTCCTTCGGTGCGTCGGCGAGGACCTGGCCGACGAAGTGCGAGATGGTGCGGGCGATCCCTGGCGCGGCAGCCGCGGGGGCGTGCGTGGCACACTCCCTGATCGCCATCAGGTAGATGACGCCGACCTCGTCCAGGAGAGGGGCGCGTTCCGGTGCGTCATGCAGTGGGGCCGGGCGAGGAGGGCCGCTTGGCGGTGTCTCGCTGGGAAATGGCCTCTGCCACCTCGTCAAGGGCCGTGCGTAGGAGGGCACCGTATGCGTCCTGGGGGAGGTTGGGGGTGTGCTCTTTGGCCGCGCTGATGTGCTCGGTGGCAGCGTCGAAGGAACCGAGTCGGCGGTAGTTGTCGGCCAGGTTGAGGTGGAGGGAAGGGTAGAACCCGGCGATGTGGAGGCTGGCGTGGTGCTCCTGGACGCGCTGTTCGGTCGCGGCGTCGGCAGCGTCCAGGGCGCGAACGTCCCAGGCGAGGGCCTGGGCGGGATCGTCGTAGAGGTCCGCCAGGTAGTGGGCGAGTGAGCAACGGTGCAGCGGGTCGCCGGTGACGCCGATCGCCGACCATAGGTTCAGGAGCTTGTGGCGGGCGGAAAGGATGTCGCCCGTCCGGCCTTCGATGACGGCTTGGCCGATGGCTTCCATGGTCGGGTCGGGGCTGGCAGGTGTGGTGGTCATGAGGTTCCTCTTTGTCGTTCTCAGGCTGAGTGGTCGAACTTGACGGGCATGGCCAGGGTGGTGAGATCGCCGCGGTCGGCGGAGCGGATTGTGACGGGCCGGTCGTATCCCCTCAGGTCGAGCATCACGTCGGGGCCGATCGCTGTGCTCACGGCGGGATAGAGCGTGGTCATCTCGAACCGGATCTGGAGGTCTTCGCCCGTCACAGTGGCGGGGAGCGGGATGCCGGGGTGCTCGTCGTCTGCTGACCGGACGTTCACTCCGTGATCGCCCACATGCAGTGCGATGCGTTCGCCAGGGTGTTCTTCAAGTGCGCGCAGCAGCAGGTCCTTCGAGACCGTCGCGCGAGTAGTGGCTTCGCCCAGGGACGCGAACATCAGGCGGTGGTCGGGGAAATCCTCGGACAGCAACCGGCAGTGCCGGTCCTCCCGCTCGGGCATGCGCAGCCAGATCCCATGCGGCACCGCTTCGATGCGGACCCGCGCACTGCGCCGGACCTCGGCGACCGCTGCCCGCAGATCGTCGCCGTTTACCGTGCCGGCCCACGTCTGGGCGGGTGGCTCTGGCGGCACCAGGGTCCGGGTGGAGAGCCGGTATCGGTCGGTCGCCGTAAGGGTGATCGCCTCATGACTCGCTTCGATGTGCAGGCCGGCGAGCACCGCCATCCCCGGCTCGTGCGCGGTCGCGGTCAGGACCCGCTCGACCGCATCCGCCAGCACAGGGCCCTTCAGCGTGGCGATCAGCAGGCTGGGCACGTTGGCACCGAGCACGGACTTGATGACACCAGCCTTCTGCAGTGCCGCAGCCGCATCCCCCACGATCTTGGCGACATGCTCGTCGAGCAGCCGTGCCGCCTCCTCGGCCTCGGCGTCGAGGACCGACTCGACCGCAGCGAGGGGCATGGCGATCTCGCGTAGCTGACGCAGTGCGGTCGCTCGCGCCAGCTGGTCGGCGTCGTAGTAGCGGTAGCCCGTGACCGGGTCCACTTCGGCAGGGGGCAGCAGCCCGGAGTCGGCGTAGAACCGCAACGCGCTGGAGGTCAGGCCACTGCGTTGGGCAAAGACCCCGATCGGCATCAGCTCGGAATTTGGCACATCGCCATCATTGAGCTTCAACCAACTCGAAGGTCAACATCGGCAAGGGGCGTCTCCAACGTCATGGCCATCAACAGCTAGCCTCTGCACAGAGGACAGAGAACTCTCCAGCTTGAGCCGAAACGGGCGAACCGGGGCTGCAAGGATCAAAGCGGGCCCCTTGTCCATGGTGGTCGGCCCGACCACGAACCCGACCGCGCCCCCTTGTCCACCTCTGCTACCGCCCCGACCACCACCGCGTTTCTCCTTGACCGGTCCGCTACCGGCCGCCGCAGACCGCGGACAAGGGGGTCGGTTGCACGCTGCTTCCTCGAGTCCCCGCCCACCAAGGCGGCCCGAAGCGAAGGAGCCGCTGCGATGACCACGCACCGACCCCCGGCAGGCGCCCGGCGTGCCCGCCCCGACCACGGGCCCGACCAGCAGCGGGCAAGCCTTCCTGGCTTCCTGCGGTGCGCACTTGGGAGGCCACTGGGGAACCCACTTTGGTGCCCGGCACCGAGCCGGACGGAGATAGCCGAGGTCAGCACGCAGATACGGCCGCGCGCCGCGTTGTCACAACCCTCTTATCTGCTCCTGAACTTTGAAGTGATGTCCATGGAGGAGGAGATCATCGGGTTCGGGGGCCGGGTGCCCTTGGCGGCCGGGCGCGGCCGGCGCTCGGCAGGTGGCCGCGCGTGCCAGACGACGGGGAAGGAGCGCAGCTGATGGCGGTCAAGCGTGAGGAGAACCCGGCGGGGTCGTCGAACAACCTGCGCGGTGACGTGCTGCGCGTGCTCGGGGTGCTGAAGGTCGCGACGGTCGAACAGATCCAGCAGATCGCAGCCCCGCACTTGAGCTACCGGCACACCGACAAGCCGACGCCGTCGAAGCGGAAGCAGGCCCGCACCGCCTCGCACACCAGGGCGCTGTCCGATCTGCGCAAGCACGGCCTGGTGGAGAACGGCGGGCAACTGCCGGGAGGGGACAGGCTGCGCAACCTGATGCCCATGGGCCTGAAGGCTGCTGCTCGCGAGTTGGGGCGGCCGGTGGGGGAGATGGGTGACCCGGCCCGCGGCGCCGGGCGCACGGGCGCCTCCCACCCGATGGCGGTCAACGAGGCCGTGCTTGCCCTGCTGCGCACGAAGCCGGACCTGTCCCAGCTCGCCAGCGAGCTGGCCGACGTCCGCGCCGCCGTACAGGCCGCCTACGACGCGCCCGCCGGGCTGGGCACCATCGCCTCCTACGCGACCGAGGTGGCGCTGCCCGCAACAGGCACCTGGTCCAACCCCGGCCGGATGGTGCCCAGGCGGACATCGTCATCGCCGCGCCCGAGGACGGGGTGCCGCTGCTGTTCGTGGAGATCGACAACTGCTTCGAGTCCGCGCAGGTCCTCGCCGCGAAGATCGACAAGTACATGCGGTTCTGCCAGCGGAAGGTGAAGGACGTCGACGGCAAGGAGCGGCCGATGTGGCGCACCGGCTGGCGGGTGCCCGACAGCCGCCGCGGCGACCAGCCGCACCCGCCGCTGCTGCTCGTCTTCAACCGGATCGGCCCGCGCAACCCCAACACCGTCATCGCGCAGCTGGCCGAACTGACTCAGCGGCACTGGAAGGGGCACGACTACGACGGCGACTTCCACATGTACGACGGCAAGCTGCCCATCGTGGTCACCGGCATGAAGCAGCTGAAGGAGCACGGCCCGGCCGGAGCGGTCTTCCGGCGCTTCGGCCGGCCGCACAACCAGACGCTCCTCGAGGCGATCGGCAACCCGCGCCGCGAAGCCCACGACGCCCGCAAGCAGGCCGAGTACGCCGCCCGCCAGCGCGAGCACCAGGAGGAGCTGCGCCGCATCGCCGCACAGCACAGGGCCGAGCGAGAGGCCAACCGTCCCGTGTGCGCCGACTGCGGCACCCGGTTCACCGATGAACGGTGGAAGGCCATCGAGCCCGCAGGGTGCGGCACCCCGCGCGACACCCACCCGCACCTGTGCGACGACTGCAAGCAGCGCGCCATCACCGCCGAACGCCAAGCCGAGCAGGCCGTGCCCGAGCACCAGGAGCACGACCAGGCCGTGCCCGAGCAGAAGGCTGGCGGCACCTGGCTCTCCCGTTTCCGCGACTGACGTCCGGACGAGATGCGGAGCCGGTGGTCAGGCTGCGCCTGATGGGTCCTCACTGCTTTCTGGTGAACACGGCTGAGGCGGCGACGCAGCGGAACTGGCACCGCGACGGCATGGCCGTCGACCTTGCCGTCTACGAGAACTCCCGGATCAAAAGCGTGGGCGAGTGCTGCTTTCCGCTGCTGGAGTACGGCCTGGGCATTGACCTGACCGGTCACCCCGCTGCCGAGGAGCTGCGCCGGCTCAACCACCTGGTCGCCCGGCACTGGATCGACGTGAACGACATCTTCCCCTACCGCAAGGAGCTCTACAGCGGCGACACGGTCAACGGGATCACCCCCGCCGACAACGGCGGCGACCTCCAGGTCGCGGTCGACCGCATCGCCGCGACCGTCCTGCGGACCGAGACGAATCTTGCGCACGGGCCGAGCGCCTGCTGCACACGCTGGTCGAACCGGACCCGTCAGTGGCCGGTACGTGGAAGCCTTGCGGTGGATGATCGCCGTGAACCCGGCATGGTCCTGGATCACCCCCCGCTACAACGGCCACGGCCACATCTGGGACGGCCGGCCCGCCGCCAGCGTGATCTTCACCCCCCCACCCCACCTTCTACCGGCCCGCCCCAACCGGTGAAGGCGACCCCACCGGCCAAGGACAACCGTCATGATCATCAAGTCGTTGGAGACCCTGCTCACGCCCACAGACCGAAGCACTCCGCTGCGGCTGAGCTGTCCGACGTCCTGAGGGGTCAGTCGATTGCGTAGGCGACTGTCGGGCCGTACTGGTAGGTGTTGAAGGTGCCACTCGTGGCACCGACCCGGAAGGAGATGGTGTCGCCCGGATAGTCGCGGGTGCTCCAGAAGGAGATCTCCTTGGGAGTCTCGTCGCACCGCGCTTCGAACTCGAACCTGTGGCTCTCGCGGCTGACCCACACCTGGAGCTTGACGTACTGGGTGGTCAGCGTGTTGTCCGGGCAGTACGCATCGAGCGTGCCCTTCACACCGAACGTCCTCCTCGGATCCAGGTTCGGTGCCGCCACGGGCTGGACGCTCCCATTGAAACGCACATCGTACTTGGTGTACCCCAGGGCGTCCTGGTCGACGTAAGCAACGTGGACTTCACGGACCGCCGCATGGGCTGCAGGCGCTGACAAAACCTGCGGCAGGACCAGAGCCCCGAGAGCCGCCGAGACGCCCGCCACCTTGCGCACGAGACGACGCAAGCGTGGTCGGGCAACTGCCGTGTCCGCGGTCGGCAGATCCGCGTGGTGACCCACCGTGCTACTGAACATGCTGCTCCTCATGATGTCGGGCGGCAGCGCCCGGAACGGTTCCCAACACGCAGTATGTAGAGACATCAAGGCACTCCGCCGTTGAGTCTTGCTACACCACCCGATAGCGGTACGCGGCTCTGCCGGGTCGCCGGGAGAGGGTGCTAAGGACTAAACGCTGACAGCGCCACCCCGGGCGGTGGCATGAGGTTCGAAACTTCAGGCCGGGTCGCTGTTCGGAAGTCGTCCGGCCAGGGTGACTTGGGAGAAGCGGTGGGGGACCGACACGCGTTCGGCGGCGTCGCCCCTCAGCCGCATGACGGCCGGGTGCTAGGTCACTTCATTGACGCCCGTTCCACTGCAACCGGACGGCAGAGAGGCCGGTAGGTAGGCCGACAGGCAGGGGGTTCTTCGGCTTGAAGTGAATGGGTCCCGCCGCTGTGAGGAAGGCGCCCGCAGGCGGGGACGGGAACGCGGGCAAGATACCGCTTGCCTGGGCGGGCTCGGTCGTCTCAAAGACAACCTGGGGTGAAGAACGGTAGGCGCATGGGAATCGGTTGGAATATCACCAACCAGCTCGGCGCGACCGGCAAGCTCACCCGAGCCTACCGCCCGCAGACCAACGGCAAGGTCGAACGCTTCAACCGCACCCTGCTCGACGAATGGGCCTACCTGCGGCCCTACACCAGCAACGACGAACGCAGCGCAGCCCTGGCCGACTTCCTCCACGACTACAACTACCATCGCTGCCACACCGCACTCGGCGGCCAGCCACCGATCAGCCGTGTGAACAACCCTGCGGGTCAATACACCTAGGCGTACCTCTAAAGCCTGGTCGCCGATGTTGCCGACGGCAGCGTTGTAGCGGTCAGTGACCTGCCCCTCCCGCGTAAGGGCTTGCTCATTGTCGGCCTGCCACGGAGTCCCGGGACGGCTACACCCGGACGAGCTTCCGGCATTGGGACGCTGGTGACGATCCGACGGACGGCTGCCACACCCGCGCCGAGGTTCTCCTCCATGAGGCCGTCGAGGCGCCTACCGTCGGGCCCGACTGCCGCCTCAAGGGCGACGTAACCGACCTCGCCGCTCCCATAGTGGAAATACCCTCGACCCGTCACGAAGACCGCGAACTGGCGGCCCTGCTGCATCCGCACCTGGCGGGCCCCGCTAGTAGCCGCCCTGCCAGAGCTCGCCGGCGCAAGGGCAACCAAAGGTTTTCGCCCCCCCAAGAGCCCAACGGCCACAGCCAAGACGTGCCGACGCGTCACAACGGTAGACCTGCTGAGGAGAACCGGCCGATCCTCAGCCCGCATCGAGAGCGTTGAGCCAGGCATCCCCGACTGGAGGAACGAAGAAATACCCGCCCCCCGTGGTGAGGGTGTACTTGGCCATGGCCTCGCCTTGGAGCCTGCGCTGTACGGCCTCGAAGCCCTTCTCCAAGTCATTCTGGAAGCGGGAAAGATCAGCCCTTGGTCGTCGGGACCTCGGTCGTAGTTGTAGCTGCGCCGGACCATCGGGGGAGGAGTGCGTGGATTGGGCGCAGCCCCGCGAACATGAGAGTCGAGCGGGGTGATCTTGCCGTGAGGGTCGGTGGCGAAGACGGCCTGTTCGGTGCTGGGTGTGCCGTCCAGCCATCGCCCGTTCTTACGGCGGCCAGTGATGCGTTCATGCTCGTGGACGGTGTCGCGGTCCCAGAAGTCGGTGGCGAGCCGGATGATCCGGATCACCTGATAGCTGCCGCCAATGGCCCAGGAAGGTTCGCCCTGCCCGGCCTTGATGTTCGCGCGTTCGGTGATCTCGGCTCCCGTGCCGGGGTTTCCGTGCCCTTCGGTGAAGTGGAACGGGTTGCGGGACAGGCCTCGGCCGTCCTCGGTGCGGTTCTCGGGACGGGTGCCGTCCGCGCGCCAGGGCAACTGCTGACGCGGCAGCGCGCGTAGCGCTTGCTCGGCGGCCTGCCGTACCACGCGTGCTGAGGAGCCGGTGATGTGGAGCAAGAGGTCGCCATGTGACTGTGCAGGGTCCAACACGTCCCCCGGGAAGGAGGGCATCTTCCTCAAGTGCCGTGGCCTGTCTTTCGGCGAGGGCAAAGCGCCCTCGCCGAAAGCCAGCCAGGCGGCGATGTCGCCGCCGTCGATCGCAGCGGTGGCGTCGTGAGCGGCACGCAGCACGTTGGCGCGTTCCTGGCCGCTTGCGGTGAGATCCAGGGCATGGACCTGCGCGAAAGGCAGGGGTGCTGCGCCGCGCAGGTGAGCCGCCGTTTCGGCACTGTTGGAGGAGTTGCCCTGCAGGGCAAGGGCGCCTACGGCGGCTAGACCGACAGCCCCGGTGCTGGCTGCAACCGAAGTGAGCAGGACCTCTCGCCTCGTCAAAGCCACTGAGCGGACCGGCCTCTCTGGCAGGAGACAGTGACTCGATGCCGGCAGGCTTGGCTGAGCTGCTGCATGGCAGACGTCCTGGTCTGTCGGGTTCGGCTAGGAGGCACTGGGATCCTCTGTATCGAGGGCGTCCAGGAGCTTGCTGGCAGCCTCAGCGACGTCGGGGTCGATAGAACCGGTCAGCCCCTCGACGACTTGGCGGCCGGCAAGCACCGCCTGGTGCGCGGTGACTTCCCACTGGACCTTGTGGGTGTAGTTGTCGGCGTACTTAGGAAGAGCATCCGCTGCGGAGTGACTCCACTCCCGAGAGGAGTAGATGTTCAGCAGGAGTTGGAGCACCTCGGCTTTGCAGGCCACATGAGGAGCCCCGGCCAGTTCCAGGAGGAAGGGTACGGTCGGAGCGGTGGCCTCGGAGAGGACGAAGCCCAACTCGCACACCAGATCAGCCAGGTAGTCCAGGGCCAGGCTCCCAGTCTCGCGATCCGACCAGGCCGCCTTGGAGAGCAACGTGGGAATATCACGCGCGGAGCCCCTGGGCACCTCGAGGTCACCCCACTGGACTCGTCCCAGCCCCTTCAGGATGGTTCCCAAGCTCGCTCACCCGCCTCCGAAGGTGTCGGTGATACCTAGCCGGTTCATGACGCGCTGGCACTGATCACAACCGGGGATCAGCTCTCGGTTGCGGGGGTGGTCGAACGGCTTGTGCACCATGGCAAGACTACGGCTCCCCTTGATCCTTTCACCTGCCTCCAGGGCATCGATGATGCAACCGATCTCGGCGCACCCTCGGTGATGGCCGAGTTGGTTGTACACCCGCCTGAGCACCAAGGGCCACTCGCGTGCTTGCGTGGCTGACCTAGGGCGACTGAAGTTGAAGTACATGTTGCCGGACGGAGTCCAAAGGACGCTGGTCGCGCCACTGTTCGACCCTGGCCCCATCCTGAGGATGTCGGTATAAGCCCTCAAAGGGCAGGCAAGCGGGTTGTCGTTGTGGACGAGGACCGACGCACCGGCGGCGGACACGTAATACGTGTGGAGGCCGTCAACCGTGAGGTTGTAGACCGGTACCTTCTGGGTGTGGTGCCGCACCGCGGTGATCTGGACCCAGGTGCCGGCGCTGGTCTGCAGCCACTGTCCGGCCTGGAGGTCGCCGGCTTCTATCCACTGCTGGAGAGCGGGAACCCAGAAGGGGTGCCCGTCGGTCGCAGTGATCTTCCCGGCCGCAAGTCCCGCGGAGCCATCCATCTTAAGGGTGACGTCGACGAGGCGTTTCTCGCCGCCGCCCTGAATCAGGGTGGTCACCTTGCGTGGCCCTGTCTCGCCTGTTTCAGGGTCGGTGGCGAGGACGGTGTCGCCTACCCGCACGTCCTTGATGGGTTTGCGGGTGCCGTCGGCCATGAGGACGGGGGTGTCGCCGGTGAAGCTGTTGGGGGCAGCGCAGCCGACTCTGCTACCTGCCTTGGCTCCGATGCCGCCGCCGAGAGGATTGGCCGACTTGGCCCCAGTTGACTTTGCGGCCGGACAGGCGCTGGGTGAGCCAGTCGAGTCCGCCGTCGACGACGCCGCCGATGATGCAGCCGGCGAGCTCCACGCCAGACGCCTGGTCGACAATCGGACCGTTTTCGTGTCAGGTGCCGGCACATTACTGACGGTTCGGGGCGGCAACGGTCAGAAATGGGGTGTCTGGGTAGAGTGAAACTGATGCGTTCGCCGTGTTCGCCGAAGAAAAAGGCATGCACGGGTGATGGCGGCGTGGTGCGCCGGGCTTGCGGACTGCCGGGGTGGTGCTCGCCTGTTGTGCGGGCCGGCCGAGCTCCTCCTACGATCATGGTGAAGGGGCGCAAATCCGGCAGGAAAGGGGCGGCTATGGGACCGCTGCCCGGTGTCACGATCCGACCGCTGACTGATCAGTGTTCGCGTGTGTACGAGCGGCGGGAGCATGCGCTGTTCGGCATGAGTCCGTGCAACAGCTACTTTTCCAAGGACCGCATCCGGCGCATGCTCCAGTGGGGTCTGCAAGAGTTCGAGTCCGTGCACGTCTTCCTGCCCGACTACGCGACCCGGTTCACCTTTCTCGCCCTGGGCTATGAACAGCGGGCCGCGGAGAAGAAGGCCCGCACGGAGACCAACGCGCTGCGCAACAGGATCAAGCGCGCCCTGCGGTCCCTGGGCGTGGTTGACACCGATGCGCTGATCATCGACTGGAACCGGATCCGGGAGGAGCCGGCCTATCTGACACTGCTGGCACGGGCCGAGGAAACGTTCGAGACCGATACGGCATTCCGACGGGCTTGTCTGGATGCTTCCAGGGAAGTGATCAAGCATCAGCGTCTGCGCGGCCGGATGCCTGAGGAAGCGCGGCTGCGCATCGCGGTGCGGTACGTGCTGCTGAAGATGCCGACGTTCCTGGACACCGCGGCCATCATCGGTGCTCGCTCCTCCGTGCGCTGCTACCACCGGCCCGCCGCGATGGACAGAGCCCTGTTCGCACACCGGTACAGTCTGGTTCCCGCAGCGCATCAGGGTTACCTTCAGGTGGAATTCGATCTGCCCTGACGTGCGTGTCAGCCGAGCACCACTGGGGCAGGTCCAGCACTTCCTCGTCGGCAAGCTGATCGCAAACCGCTGGTGCACATCCGCATTCCGGCCCGCGACCAGATCGGGCTGTCAATCCCCTCGGGCTGTGGAGATCTTTCAAGCGGCCGACCCCACCGTGGAGCTGGCCGCTTGAAAGATCTCCACGGCACGAGGGGATTGACAGTCAGCACCCGCGGCCCATGCGGCGGTCCGTGAAGTCCACGTTGCTTACGTCGACCGGGACGCCCTGGGGTACACCAAGTACGATGTGCGTTTCAATGGGAGCGTCCAGCCCGTGGCGGCACCGAACCTGGATCCGAGGAGGACGTTCGGTGTGAAGGGCACGCTCGATGCGTACTGCCCGGACAACACGCTGACCACCCAGTACGTCAAGCTCCAGGTGTGGGTCAGCCGCGAGAGCCACAGGTTCGAGTTCGAAGCGCGGTGCGACGAGACTCCCAAGGAGATCTCCTTCTGGAGCACCCGCGACTATCCGGGCGACACCATCTCCTTCCGGGTCGGTGCCACGAGTGGCACCTTCAACACCTACCAGTACGGCCCGACAGTCGCCTACGCAATCGACTGACCCCTCAGGACGTCGGTCAGGTCGGCCGCAGCGGAGGCTTCAGTCTGTCGGCACACGGCACGGGCCCGGTCCTCCGATGAAACGGAAAGCCGGGCCCGGCTCGTACGTGCAGCCGACGCCACCTTCGGGTGGATCGGTACCTGCAACGGCACCATGGTCGCCGTCCAGGACACGTGCGAGGTGCCCGATGGGAACCGGGCCGTGGTCGATGTGGCGATGAACGACAAGCTGCGCGCGGCGCTCCGCAAAGGGTGGGGCGAACCGGGCCCGGCGCCCGTGCAGCGCGGCTCGGTCCCGCCGATGACGCAGGAGTTCCGCGCGGCCGGCCCCAAGCGGCACCTGACCTGGACGACGTAGCGCTTTCGCAGGGAGACTGCTGCTCGTGTAGCGCTCGGGCGTCGGCGAGCAGCAGCGGCCCGTGCAGCAAGGATGGTTGTCGGGCCGCGGCCTTGCTGCAGGACCGCTCTCCTGCTGTTAGCCGTCGATCCAGTCGCCGTCGGGCTCGGTCGGCTTGCACTCTGGCTGTTCTCTGTTGGCACAGATGTTCAGGTGCACGGCAGTGAAGGTCTCGCCGGAGTCAAGGGCGAGATTGCTCACGCTGTTGGACCATTCCCCTGGCCGTCCGCCCACGATCTCCTCATGGAAGCCGCTGGAGCGGACGAGCGTGGCCAGGGAGGGCGCGGAGAAGGTGTTGACCGCTGAACCGGCGACCTCAGCACCATGGGGACGGGGATCCAGGCCCTTCACTGCCTGCTTGATGACCCAGATGCGGCCCGGCTCCTTCTGGTTGAAGTCCGTGTGCTGGTAGAGACACAGCGCTTCCTTCGGACACGCTTCGGCGCCCTGGCCGGTGAGCTGCTGTACTTCGACGGAGGCGGCCGATGCGATGGAGGGCAGGAGCAGTACTGCCACGGAGCCGGCAGCGGCCGCGAGGGCCGTCATCTTTCTGATCATGAGACTCTCAACGAGGCGTTCACACCAAAGTCACCTCCAGACCTTCTTCCGCCACCCCCTTGGCCTGGGCGGCCGGCGCCGGTCCTGCCCAGTCCATGCCGAGCTTCCGCAGCGCGTCCAGCTGCTCCTGGGCAAGCCGGCCCCTCCTCGATTTCGTGTTCGAAATCCATACGCCCAGCTTGACGACCACCGGCTCCGCCTCGCCGTCGACGGTGATCTCCTCGCCGTGCCCGCGGGGCACCGGCCGGTCCGCGCCCTCCCGCTCCACCCACTGCGCGAGGGCCGCCAAGCCGCGCTGGAACGCCTGCTGCACCTTGCTCGGCCCCTTCGTCGCACGACCGGCCGCCGGGGCGGGAGAGGGCTTCTCCAGCGGCTTGATGCCCAGCGTGGACAGCCGGTCCTGCTGTTCGGCCTGGAGCCGTGCCCACGTGGCCGGCTGCTTTTGCTGCTGGAGCCACTTGCCGATGTCGTCGCCATCCATCCGCACGCCGAGTTGGATGTCGGGCAGGCTGCCGTCGGCGTCGACCAGGTCCGCGAGGACGCGGTAGTGCCGCTGCCAGTCCAGCGGCCACGGGCAGTTCCAGTCCTCATCGATCGCGGCCAGCTGCTTCGCGCGCACGGCGGCCCGCTCCGCGTCCTTGCCCAGACCGCCCTTCCTGCGCAGGTTGGCCATGTGCTGGCCGATGGGCACCATCGCCTCGCCCTCGCCCCACATCGCGTCCTGACGCGGGGCGAGGTGCCCGGTCGCCCGCCGGTAGGACCGGAGCGCGGCGAGCTTGGCCTCCCATGCTTCCTCGCCCGGCTCCCAGACCATCCCGGCCTCGGGTGCGTCCAGGAGGACCTTGCGCCGGTCCTCCAACTCCCCGGTCCGCAGGGCCTTGCGCTGGTGGTGCACCCACCGCCCAAGCGGAAATGCCTTCATCGCCCCGACCTCGACCTCAACGTCGTAGGGCACGGCGTAGACGCCGGTGATCTCGTTCTCCGCCCGCCAGCGCAGCAGGGCCTGGTAGCCCTCCAGCCACACGAGGGACTCGGGCCGGTAGACCCGGGTGCGCAGGAACGCGGCGATCGTCGCCGCGTCGCGCGGGCTGGAGAAGTGCAGCAGGGCCGACTCGGCGGCCGCGTCGGTGTCGTCCTGCTCCTGGTCCTCGCCGTTGCCCTCTCCGCTGGCCCCGACGATCCGCCCGTCTTCGTCGCGCTGGAGGTGGACCTTGCGCTTGCCGCTCGTGAGGGCGCGGGAGGCGAGCTGTTCGACCAGACGTTCGTCATGCGAGCGCAGGCCCTGGAGGACCGCTACAAGGGGGCGGAACGAGGCGCTGGCGACCATGTCGGTCGGGTCCTCGCCGGGCTCCAGGAAGACCGGCACGATGATCCGGGCGATCTTGGTGGAGCCGTCGCGGTTGAGCCGGAGCGCGCGACCGATGTTCTGGACGATCTCGACCTGGGAGCCGCGGGTGTCCGCGAAGCAGATCGAGTCGACCCCCCGCTCCCCGGTGATGTCCACGCCCTCCCCGAGAACGCGAACGCTGGCGAGGAAGGCGCGGTGGACCCGGCGCCCGGCGGCGTCGATGCCGTTGGCGAACTGGCGCAGGACCTCGCGCCGCTCGCTGACGAGGTGGTCGCCGCACAGCCACGCCGACCACACCCGGTCCGGGGGTACGTGGCGGCCGGCCTCCAGCTCGTAGAACTCCGCGTCGATCGAGGACTTCGGCAGCTTGTCGGCGGCGGCCAGGTCCTCGTCGGTGGCGTCGTTGACGTACAGCGCGGCCGCTGTCTCCGGCAGCTTCTCGGCGAACGCTGCGGCTTCCTCGACCTTCTGGTGGAACGTCATGAGCGTACGCAGGTTGTACGCCGCCGCGTGCTCCAGGAGCGCGGTCTGCAGGAGCGCCAGACGTCGGCCGCGCCGGGCTTCCTCCGACTCCCCGAGCACGGGGGAGGGGTCGCGGATCTCCAGCACATCGATCTCGAATCCGGCGAGGATTTCGCGCTCGATCGCCTCGCTCAGACCGAGCTCCGCGATCCACGCGCCGTACGTCCCGTTCGGGTCGTCGGCCATGGTCGCGAGCTCCACCTCCTGGCCGTCCGCCCCCCTCTGCGGGCGGGGCGCGGCGAGGATGCGCGGCGTGGCGGTGAGGTAGAGCCGGAAGTCTGCCGGGATCCGGGCGTTGTCGTGGATCGCCGCCCATGGACGACCAAGATCACCGGCGGTTCCGTGGGCCTCATCCACGATCGCAAGGTCGAAGCCCGCCATGCGCTGGCCGTAGAGCCGCTCCCCGCCTGCCAGAGCGGCCTCCAGCGGCCCGCGCACCTTCCGCTGTCCCTCGGGAGCGTCGACGTCTTCGCGGTCCACCAGGGAGGCGTACGTGGCGAACACGACCACCGGTCCGGACCCGGCCCACAGGGCGAGCCGGATGGGGTTGGTGGTGGTGCGCACGCCCAGCTCGTTCAGCACGGGGTCGTTCTCCAGCGAGCACACCGCGACCATCGGGGCCCGGTGGCCCACCGCGCGCCACGCCTGGGCGGTCTGCGCGAGCAGGTCCAGGGTCGGCACGGTCACCAGGATCCGGCTGTCCGCGAACGACTCCAGCGCACACGCGGCGGCTGTGATCGTCTTGCCCGAACCGGTCGCTGACACGATCGTGCCCCGGGCACCCTGCGGAGGCACAGATGACCTTGCAGGGAATCCCACCCACCTGCGAAACGCGGAGCGCTGATCTACCTGGTGTTCCTTGAGCTGAATCACTGACATTTCCATGTCTCCCCGAGCGTGAGTGTCTGGGGTCTTATCAGAGGGCCGCGTGCGAAATGCAGGCCGCGCCCAAGTCGTTCCAGATCGACGCATCCGCCTTGTGCCAGCCGCCTGGCTTTCCGTCCTTGAACGGCGGCTTGTCGCCGGGTCGTGGTGCCCGGCATCGAGCGCGCAGACAATGACGTCTCCGTCTCCGCACAGACCGCCGGCCTCGCCCAGCGCCTCCAGCACCCGGCGCCGCGCCGTGGTGTGCGGGTGCGTGCGCGGCAGCACGTTCTCCCTGACGAACCTCTCCAGCCGCACAAAGTCGGCCCGCTCACGCTGCCTCACGTCCGAGATGTGTACGGCCAGTTCAGCCGCTCCGGCCGACCGGCCACCGCGCCGTGACCACTCCCGGTCCGCGATGCCCACCAGAGCCTTATTCACGGCCGTCATGCCGCTGTCCTGGCACTGCGCCGCCGCGACAGCACCGGCCTCCAGCGCAGCCACCAGGTCGTCCGCCTCGCTCGCGGGTCCGCCCGTGCGCCCTTAGGAGCGCAAACACCCTTCAACCGGGCGTTCACGCCCGCCGTCTGGTACTGCGTCACCCGGCAGAATCACTGCTCAGCGCGGGATCAGTTCCGGTAGATTCGTGGTGACCGGTCATCTGCGGTCGTTCCTCTCAGAATTACAGGGAGGTTCCCGGGCGGTTTGGGGGTGTCCCGCGTTTTCGCCAACGGTACATCTGCATCAAGCTGAGGCAGCCACCTACACTGAAACCCGACTCGAACGAGCACCCTCACCCCTTGTAGTTCGCTCGGCCCGCGGCAGCGGGCCTCAAAGGTCCCGGAGGCGCAGCCGGAAGGGCCGTTAGGCGGGGGAGCGCAGCGGACCCGCCGACCGGGCTGGAGCGAAGCGGAAGCCCGGAGCGGGACAGGGTCCCGCCCGGTCCAGGAGCGCAGCGGACAGACCGTCACCGGCCCCCGCGCAGCGGGGGCCGGTGACGGGGGGGCGCAGCCCCCGCGGGCGCTCCCGCGGAGCGGGAGCGCAACCCCCGCGCGCAGCGCGGGGGTTCGCTTGCATATCGCGCAGCGATATGGCACCCGCTCCGCGGG
>NZ_JAUQWJ010000035.1:0-30596 GCF_036857595.1 Streptomyces sp. AHA2 | reverse complement strand
CCTGTGGGAGAGTAGGACGCCGCCGAACAATCATTGGGAGAACCCCCGCATCGAAAGATGCGGGGGTTTTCTGCGTTCAAGAGCATTACGAATACAGCAAACGAGTCAGTCCACACCGCTGGGCGTGCGCCTCCGGGAAGCCGGCACGGTCCGGCAGTCGCGTATCGACCGATTCTCCTATGCCAGACGTGCTGTGCGGTTCCTTCAGAGGCGGCCGACTGCCTTCAGGGACAAGTAGGCGTCTGCCAGCGCGGGGGCCAGGTCTTCGGGAGTGGCGTCGACGACTGTGACGCCGTGGCGGCGGAGTTGCTCTGCGGTGCGGTGGCGTTCGGATTGGGCCTGGGCTGCTGCCGCGGCCTCGTAGACGGCGTCGATGTCTCCGCGGGCCTTGGACATGGTCGAGACGTGTGGGTCCGCCACCGAGGCCAACAGAACTGTGTGGCGTTGGGTCAGTTGGGCGAGGACCGGGAGCAGGCCCTCCTCGATCGGTGTGGCGTCCAGGGTGGTGAATAGGACGATCAGGGACCGGCGGGGGGATGTGCGCAGAGCGGTGGCCGCGAGGGCTCGGGCGTTCGTTTCGACCAGTTCGGGCTCGAGCGTGGCCATCGTGCTGACCAGTGCCGGGAGGAGGTCGCCTGCCGTGCGGCCCTGGACGAGGGCGCGGATCTTGCGGTCGTAGGCGAGGAGGTCGACGCGGTCCCCGGCTCGGGAGGCGAGCGCCGCGAGGAGCAGGGCCGCGTCCATGGAGGCGTCCAGGCGCGGGGCGTCGCCGACGCGGCCGGCCGAGGTACGGCCGGTGTCGAGGACCAGGAGGATGTGGCGGTCCCGTTCGGGGCGCCAGGTGCGGACGGCGACCGCGGTCTGGCGGGCCGTGGCGCGCCAGTCGATGGAGCGGGTGTCGTCGCCGGGGACGTACTCGCGCAGGCTGTCGAACTCCGTGCCTTCGCCCCGGGTGAGGACGCTGGTGCGGCCGTCGAGTTCGCGCAGCCGGGCCAGTTTGGAGGGCAGGTGCTTGCGGCTCGTGAACGGGGGCAGGACGCGTACCGTCCATGGGGCCTTGTGGGTGCCCTGGCGGGCGAAGAGGCCTAGGGGGCCGTAGGAGCGGATGGTGACGCGGTCGGCCTGGCGGTCGCCGCGGCGGGTGGGACGCAGACGGGTGGTCACCCGGCGGCGTTCGCCCGGGGGGATCGTGAGCCGATGTCGGGAGGCGGTGGTCTCCGTGCCCTGCTGCCAGCTGCTCGGGGGCCAGGCGTCGCGCAGACGGGCCCGCAGCGTGCGGCGGGACGGGTTGGTGATCGTGAGGGTCACGTCCGCCGTGTCGCCCAGGCGCACGGAGGTGTCGCCGGAGCGCGTGAGGCTCAGTCGGCGTACGGGGGCGGCCAGGGCGTAGTCACAGGCGCACGCGACGGCCAGGGGCACGTTGACCGCGAGGATGCCCGTCCAGCCGGGCTCCCAGATCCCCACGGGCAGGGAGCCCAGGGCTGCCAGGAGGGCGGCGCGTCCGGTGAGTGCCATCAGCGGGGAACGGGGACGTGGGCGAGGATCGCGTTGATGACGGAGTCGGCCGTGACGCCTTCCATCTCGGCCTCCGGACGCAGTTGCACGCGGTGGCGGAGGGTCGGGAGGGCGAGGGCCTTCACGTCGTCGGGGATGACGTAGTCGCGGCCGGTCAGCCAGGCCCAGGCGCGGGCGGTGGACAGGAGGGCCGTGGCGCCTCGCGGGGAGACGCCGAGGGTGAGGGAGGGCGACTCGCGGGTGGCGCGGCAGATGTCGACGACGTAGGCGGTGATCTCCGGGGAGATCGTCGTCTCCGCCACGGCGGCTCGGGCTGCCTCCAGGTCCTTCGGGCCCGCCACGGGGCGTACGCCGGCGGCCTTGAGGTCGCGGGGGTTGAAGCCCTCGGCGTGGCGGGTGAGGACGTCGATCTCGTCCTGGCGGGAGGGCAGCGGGATGGTGAGCTTCAGCAGGAAGCGGTCCAGCTGGGCTTCCGGGAGGGGGTAGGTGCCCTCGTACTCGACCGGGTTCTGGGTCGCCGCGACCAGGAACGGATCGGGGAGGGGGCGGGGGGTTCCGTCGACGGTGACCTGGCGTTCCTCCATGGCTTCGAGGAGGGACGACTGGGTCTTGGGGGGCGTGCGGTTGATCTCGTCGGCGAGCAGGAGGTTGGTGAAGACCGGGCCGGGCTGGAAGGAGAACTCGGCGGTGCGGGCGTCGTAGACCAGGGAGCCGGTGACGTCACCGGGCATGAGGTCGGGGGTGAACTGGACGCGCTTGGTGTCGAGTTCGAGGGCGGAGGCGAGGGCGCGTACCAAGAGGGTCTTGGCGACGCCGGGGACGCCTTCGAGGAGGACGTGGCCGCGGCAGAGCAGGGCGACGACGAGCCCGGTCACGGCGGGGTCCTGGCCGACCACGGCCTTGGCGATCTCGGCGCGCAGGGCTTCCAGGGAGGCTCGGGCGTCGCCCGGGTCCCCGCTCTGCCCGGCGTTGTCAGTGGTCGGGTCCATCATGGACGGCGTACCTCTCTTTCGAGGGCGTCGAGTCGGTCGGCGAGTGCGATGAGTGCTGCGTCGTCGCTGGGCGGTGGTCCGAAGAGGAGGGCGTGCAGTTCCTGTCCGTCGCCGTGGAGGTGGGAGGACAGGGCGGGCAGCAGGGCCTCGGGCGTCTGCGCCTGGGTGACGGGGACGCCGACGAGGGGGGCGAGGCGGGTGCGGGTGGTGGAGCGGAGAGCGTCGGCGGCGCGGTCGCGGGCGTCGGCTTTGCGGTAGAGGCGTGCGCGGCCTTCGGCGGTCTCGGAGGCGCGGATGGCGACGGGGAGTTTCTCGGGCACGAGGGGGCCGAGCCGGCGTGCCCGCCACAGGGCGGCCAGGGCCGCGGCGATGAAGAGCTGCAGGGTGCCCCAGAGCCAGCCCGAGGGGAGCAGGTCGAAGAAGCCGCGTTCGTCGTCGTCACCGGTGGGTGACGTGTCGGAGAGCGAGGGGAGGTACCAGACCAGATGGGGGCGGGAGCCGAGGAGTTGGAGGGCGAGCGAGGCGTTGCCGTGCTCGTCGAGGCGGTCGTTGAGGAGGATGTCGGGCGCCCCGAGGACGACGGTGTCGCCGTCCCCCTGGTCGGCCGGGAGGCGCAGCAGGGTGGCCAGGCGCTCGCTGGGGTAGCAGGCGTCGGCGCCGAGGTGGGTGGTGGTGTAGCGGACGCCGCCCGTTTCGGCGGTGCCGGCGCGGCGGGCGGCGGGCAGGGCGCAGTCGGGGGCGAGCGCCGAGTCGAGGCTGGTGGCGGGGTCGGCGGTGACGCCGGGGGCGAGCCGTTCGACGGAGGCGCTGCCGGGGGCGACGAGGACGGTGCGGCCGCCGGAGTCCGCGAACGCGTCGTGCAGCCGGGTCTGCTGACTGCGCGTCAGCAGGTCGGGGACGGCGACCAGGAGGGTGGTGTCCTCGCCGGTCGCGGCGGCTGCCTGGTCGAGGGTGGTGACGACGCGGGTGTCCACGCCCCGGTCGGCGAGGAGTTCGGCGACGGCGCGGCTGCCGTTGGGGTCGGCGGAGCGCGGGTCGAGTTCGCCGTGCCGGGCGTCGGAGCGCAGCAGGGCGATGACGACGGCCCCGGCGACGAGCAGGACGAGGGCGAGCGCGATGCCGCGCGTGCGGGTCCAGACCTGGCGTGCGGTGGGCGAGGCCGAGGTGGAGGGGAGCGTGGCCTCGGTGGTCATTCGGCGGCTCCGCGGCCGGCCCCGGGTGCCGTCCTCGCGCCGGTCGCGCTGCTCGTCGTGAGCTGGGGCTTGGTGCGCTCCAGGTCGCGGTCGAGTCCGGCGATGCGGTGGTACGCCTCTGCGGTCGCCGTGCGGCCGCCGTATGTGACGTCGTCGAAGTCGCGTGCGGCCGAACGCAGTCGGGCGGTGTGGGCGGGCAGGGCCCGGCCGGCTTCGGCGGCTGCCTCATCGGCGGTGCGGCCGGGGCGGACGTCGAGCAGGGCCCGTTCCTCGAGGGCGCGGACGAGGGCGCGGGTGCGTTCCTGGACGGCCTGGCTCCAGTGGCCCTGGGCGGCGTGCGCCTCGGCGGCGGCGCGGTGGTCGCCGGCGCTGCGGGTGCGGTCGTCGAACAGGGCGGCGGCGGAGGCGGGTCGGCGGCGGGGGGTGCCGAGCCGCCACCACAGGGCGGTCAGGACCGCGGCGACGGCGAGGACGATGACGACCAGGCCGAAGGCGCCGCCGGGGGTGGCGGACGAGGCGGTGCTGAAGAGGTCGTCGACCCAGTCCCAGAAGGCGTCCAGGGCGCGCTGGAGGAGGCTGGGGTCGTTCTCGTGGTACATCCGCTTGGACAACTCGCGCCGGGCCGCTTCCCGCGCGGGGTCGCGCGGGACGGTGATGGGTGGGTCGTCGGCGGAGCGGGCCGGTGACAACGCGGAGATGTCGCCGGCCCGCTGCAGCGTCCGTACGGCGGCGCGGGGCAGCGCCGTGGTGAGAAGTTCCCCCGCCGGGCTCACCGCATCAGCTCCCCGGGGTGGCGCCGGGGGCGGAGCCGTAGCCCTGAACGCCGGCGGCGCGGGCCAGTTCGAGGTCGAGGGCCTCGCGGCGGATGCGCTGGTCGATGTAGAGGAGCACGGTGACCCCCGCCGTGATCGGAAACGTGATCATGGAGCCGATCACCGAGCCGACGCCGCTGACGATGAGGAACGTCCAGCCGAGGCCGCTCCCGCCGGAGTCGAGCCAGCCGGTGACGCCGTCCCCGCTGAGCGCACCGGCGAGGAAGGTGAAGGGGATGACGATGATCGAGGCGACGACGTTCGCGATGATCGTGGCGAGCACCTGGATGCCGAAGATGCGCCACCAGGTGCCCTGGACCAGCTTCACGGAGCGGGCCATGGCCTTCTTGATCCCCTGCTTCTCCAGCATCAGGGCGGGCGAGGCCAGGGAGAAGCGGATCATGAGCCACAGGGCGACGATACCGGCGCCGATGATGCCGAGGACGGCCAGGGCGATGCCCGCGTTGGTGCTGCCCGCGACGGAGACCAGGATGCCCGGCAGGGTGCCGACGAAGACGATGCCGGCGGTGATGAGCAGCAGCAGGCAGATCAGGCCGAACAGCCTGGGGACCTGGGGGCGCGCGTCGCGCCAGGCCTCGCCGATGCTCACGGACCTGCCCAGCACGGCGCGGCTGGTGACGGTGGTGAGCAGGGCGGTGGCGACGACGGTGCCGACCAGGGAGATCACGAAGAGGACCGTCGAGTTGAGCATGGCATCGCCCATGGCGCGGCTCAGCTCGTCGACGGTGGCGCTCGGGTCGTTGAGGGCCTCGGTGCTGGAGTCGTCGAGGACCAGCCCCTGGAAGAGGACGACGATGATCTCGGTGAGGACGGCGACGGTCAGCGAGATGCCCAGGACGGTGCGCCAGTAGGTGCGCATGGTGGAGACGGCGCCGTCGAGGATCTCGCCCACGCCGAGCGGGCGGAGCGGGATGACGCCGGGCTTGGCGGCGGGCGGCGGGCCGCCCCAGCCTCCTCCCCAGCCACCGGGGTGTCCGTAGCCTCCCTGGCCGGGGCCTGCGGGGCCGTAGCCGGCGTGGCCGCCGGGGGGCGGGGTTCCCCAGCCCGGGCCGGGCGGCGGGGGCGGCGGGCCCTGGCCCGGGCCGGAGGAGCCGCCGGGGGCCGACCACTGCGCCGGTGGGGGCTGTTCCTTCGACCACTGCGGGCCGGGCCCCTGCGGGTTCTGACCCGGCTCACCCGGCTGACCCGGCTGTCCCGCCTGGTCCGCGGGCTGTGCGGGGGCGGGGCGGTCGGCGGGCTCGGCAGGGCCGGACGCGTCCGGCTTCTGCCCGTCGGACGGGGAGGATCCGGGCGAGGCCCAGCCCGGAGTGTCGTTCATCGTCGCTCCTTCACGGTGCCCGTCCGCGGTCGCGGCGGCAGGTTGGCAGCCATCGTGCCATGGGGTGGTCTTGGAGTGACCGGCCGCGGTAGGGGCTGCGTACCTCCAATTGTCCGCGCGAAAGGGGGCAGACTGACGGCATGGCTGATCAGTACGCGCACAGCGGCGATGACAAGCGGCCGACCGAGATCCCGGCGATCCGCTGGGAAGAGCCACCGGAAGGGCCGGTTCTGGTCCTGCTCGACCAGACCAGGTTGCCGGCCGAAGAGGTCGAACTGGTCTGCACGGATGCGTCCGCGCTGGTGGAGGCGATCCGCTCGCTGTCCGTACGCGGGGCACCGCTGCTCGGCATCGCGGGCGCGTACGGCGTCGCGCTCGCCGCCGTGCGGGGCTTCGACGTGGACGAGGCCGCGGACGCCCTGGCGAGCGCCCGGCCGACCGCGGTGAACCTGGCCGTTGGGGTGCGGCGGGCCCGGGCGGCACACGAGGCGGCGCTCGCCGAGGGCGGTGACCTCCGGCAGGCGGCAGCGGCCGCCCTGGCGGCGGCGCGGCAGTTGCACCGGGAGGACGCCCAGGCCAGTGAGCGGATGGCCGAGCACGGTGTGGCGCTCCTCGACGAACTGCTGCCCGGCGGCGGGCACCGGGTGCTCACCCACTGCAACACCGGTTCGCTGGTGTCGGGTGGTGAGGGGACGGCGTTCGCGGTGGCGCTCGCCGCGCACCGCCGGGGGCGACTGCGGCGGCTGTGGGTCGACGAGACCCGCCCGCTGCTGCAGGGCGCGCGCCTGACGGCGTACGAGGCGGCTCGCAGCGGGATGGCGTACACGCTGCTCACCGACAACGCGGCCGGGTCGCTGTTCGCCGCCGGTGAGGTGGACGCGGTGCTGATCGGTGCGGACCGCATCACGGCGGACGGGTCGGTGGCGAACAAGGTGGGCAGCTACCCGCTGGCGGTGCTGGCCCGGTACCACCACGTGCCGTTCATCGTGGTGGCGCCGGTGACGACGGTGGACCTGGACACGGCGGACGGGGCGTCCATCGAGGTCGAGCAGCGGGCCGGGCACGAGGTGACCGAGGTGGTGGCGCCGCAGGTGCCGGTGGCCGGCGTGGAGGCGGGCGGCGGTATCCCGATCGCGCCGCTGGGCACGCAGGCGTACAACCCCGCGTTCGACGTGACGCCGCCGGAGCTGGTGACGGCGATCGTGACCGAGGAGGGCGTCGTGTCGCCGGTGACGGCGCAGGCGCTGGCCGAGGTGTGCGCGCGCTCGCCCAGGGCGGCGACGCGCTGAGCGGCGGCTGAGCGGCGGCTGAGCGAGGGGGCGGGGCGACCGGACGGCGTCTCGCCCCCTCGGCACGTTCGGGGCCGTTCCCGCGGGCTGTCGAGTTCGTGCGGGCTGTCTCCCCCCGGGCTTGCGGTCATGTGTGGGGGCGTTTCCGCCGGGCTCGCGGCGTTTGTATGCGGGGGCGTCGCTCCCGGGCGTGCGGCATTTGTGGGGGGGGCGTAGCTTCCCCAGGGTCTGGGCCGTATGCAGAGCGCGGCTCTGCGGACTCCGGCGGCGTCGTCGCCCGCCGTGACGATCATGGGCGGGCGGGCGAGGGCAGACAGTGGCGCTTGCTGCGACTATGGTCACTGGCCGGTGACCTACCTCACCACTGCCTTCGCCACCGTTATGAGAATGGGATGATGTCGTTTATGAAGGGACGAGTCCTTGTCGTCGACGACGACAGCGCACTTGCCGAGATGCTCGGCATCGTGCTGCGTGGTGAGGGTTTCGAGCCGTCTTTCGTGGCCGACGGCGACAAGGCGCTGGCCGCCTTCCGCGAGTCCAAGCCCGATCTGGTGCTGCTCGACCTGATGCTGCCCGGCCGGGACGGCATCGAGGTGTGCCGTCTGATCAGGGCGGAGTCGGGCGTGCCGATCGTGATGCTCACGGCCAAGAGCGACACGGTCGACGTCGTCGTGGGCCTGGAGTCGGGCGCGGACGACTACATCGTGAAGCCGTTCAAGCCCAAGGAGCTGGTGGCCCGCATCCGGGCGCGGCTCAGGAGGTCGGAGGAGCCGGCTCCGGAGCAGCTCGCCATCGGTGACCTGGTCATCGACGTGGCCGGGCACTCCGTGAAGCGGGACGGGCAGTCGATCGCGCTGACGCCGCTGGAGTTCGACCTGCTGGTCGCGCTGGCGCGCAAGCCGTGGCAGGTGTTCACGCGCGAGGTGCTGCTGGAGCAGGTGTGGGGCTACCGGCACGCGGCGGACACGCGGCTGGTCAACGTACATGTGCAGCGGCTGCGCTCCAAGGTCGAGAAGGACCCGGAGAAGCCGGAGATCGTGGTGACGGTCCGTGGTGTCGGTTACAAGGCAGGACCGAGCTGACATGCCCGGTGACAGTGCCGCTTCGGCGCCCGGCCGGTCCGGGGCCCGCCCGGGGCGGCCTGTCGGGCAGGGGAAGACCCGTTCGCGCTGGGCACGTTTCCTGGACGGCGGGCCGCTCCGGGGCGGGGTCCAGGGCAGCCCGGTCGTCCGCCTGTTCATGCGGTGGGTGCGCAGGCCGCTGCTGCCCGTCATGCGGCTGTGGCGTCGCAACATCCAGCTCAAGGTCGTCGTCACGACGCTGCTGATGTCGCTGGGCGTGGTCCTGCTGCTCGGTTTCGTCGTCATCGGCCAGGTGCGCAACGGGCTCCTGGACGCCAAGGTGAAGGCGTCCCAGAGCCAGGCCACCGGCGGCTTCGCGGTGGCCAAGCAGCGCTCGGACGAGGCCGCGAGCAGCACCGGGGACGACGTCCCGGCGGGGGACGGCAGGTCCGCGCAGAACGTCACCCAGTGGATGAGCGACCTCGTCTCGTCGCTGTCCAGCGGTGGCCAGGGCGCCTTCGACGTGGTGACGCTCCCCGCCTCGGACGCGGCCGGTGCGGACGGCCGCGGCCAGCGCGCCTCGGGCGAGGTCAACTGGAGCGAGAGCGTGCCGCCCGCCCTGCGCGAGCGCGTCGGGCGCGGTACCGCCGCCGCCCAGAGCTACACCCGCATCACCTACAACAACGACACCAAGGACTCCCAGCCCGGCCTGGCCATCGGCAAACAGGTCAACGACCCCAACGGCGACCCGTACCAGCTGTACTACCTCTTCCCGCTCACGCAGGAGGAGAAGTCGCTGAGCCTGGTCAAGGGCACGCTCGCGACGGCCGGGCTGTTCGTGGTCGTGCTGCTCGGGGCCATCGCCTGGCTCGTCGTGCGGCAGGTCGTCACGCCGGTGCGGATGGCCGCCGGGGTCGCCGAGCGGCTGTCGGCGGGCCGGCTGCAGGAGCGGATGAAGGTCACCGGCGAGGACGACATCGCGCGGCTCGGCGAGGCCTTCAACAAGATGGCGCAGAACCTCCAGCTCAAGATCAGCCAGCTGGAGGACCTGTCGCGGATGCAGCGGCGGTTCGTGTCGGACGTGTCGCACGAGCTGCGCACGCCGCTGACGACCGTACGGATGGCCGCGGACGTCATCCACGAGGCGCGCGAGGACTTCGATCCGGTGACCGCGCGGTCGGCGGAGCTGCTCGCGGACCAGCTGGACCGGTTCGAGTCGCTGCTCGCCGACCTGTTGGAGATCAGCCGCTTCGACGCGGGCGCGGCGGCGCTGGAGGCGGAGCCGATAGACCTCAGGGACGTGGTCCGGCGGGTCGTCAGCGGGGCCGAGCCGCTCGCCGAGCGCAAGGGCACCCGGATACGCGTCCGGGGCGACCAGCAGCCCGTCGTCGCCGAGGCGGACGCGCGGCGCGTGGAGCGCGTCCTGCGCAACCTCGTCGTCAACGCCGTCGAGCACGGTGAGGGCAAGGACGTCGTCGTCAGGCTCGCAGCGGCCGGCGGTGCGGTCGCCGTCGCGGTACGCGACTACGGGGTCGGGCTGAAGCCGGGTGAGGCGACCCGGGTGTTCAGCCGCTTCTGGCGGGCCGACCCGGCACGCGCGCGTACCACGGGCGGTACGGGCCTCGGGCTGTCGATCGCCCTGGAGGACGCGCGGCTGCACGGTGGCTGGTTGCAGGCGTGGGGCGAGCCGGGCGGCGGTTCGCAGTTCCGGCTGACGCTGCCCAGGACGGCGGACGAGCCGCTGCGGGGATCGCCGATACCGCTGGAGCCGAAGGACTCGCGGCGCAACCGGGGACTGGACGACGCCGGGCTGCCGTGCGGCGGAGGGGACGGAGAGAAGCGGGCCACCGTGCCGGCACAGCCGGCGGGCGGGTCCGTGACGGGGGCCGCGCGGGATCCGATACCGCCCCGTGCGGCCACCGTTGCGCCCACGGCGGATCCGACGGCCCTGCCGGGCAACGGCTCGCGCGTGGTGCCCAGGCCGGCCTCGGGCGATGGGCGACAGACCCAGGGCCCGACCCAGGCCCAGACTCAGAGCCAAGCACAGGGTCAGGCACAGGCCCAGGGCCAGGACGCGCGGGACGCGCGGGATGAGCGGGACGCGCGTGCCGACGGACCGCGGAGCGCGGACAGGGACGAGGCAGCCGCAGCCTCCGGCGGGGAGACCCGGCCGGCGGAGGCGCACAGGCAGGGGGAGGCGTCTCGTGGGCGCTGAGCGGGAGGGGCGCGGCCGGCGCAGGCACGCGCGCGTGACGGCGTTCGCCACCGGGGGCGTCCTGGTGCTGGCGGGATGCGCCTCGATGCCGGACAGCGGCGACCTGCGGGACGTGGAGTCGACGCCGCGCCAGGAGACCCAGGTACGGGTGTTCGCCGTGCCACCGGGCGAGGACGCCAAGCCCCAGGACATCGTGCAGGGCTTCCTCGAGGCGCTGACCAGCGACGACCCTGACTACAGGACGGCACGCCAGTACCTCACGGGCGACGCCGCGAAGACGTGGCGGCCCGAGCTGTCCACCACCGTGCTGACCGACGGGCCCGGCGCCAAGGCCGTGGGCCCGGACAGCCGGGAGGACACCGGCGAGATGTCGTACATGCTCACCGGTACCAAGGTGGCCACGGTGGACGCGCAGCAGTCGTACGCGCCGGCGACCGGGGCGTACGGCAGGACGGTGCACCTGACGCAGGACGACAAGCGGCAGTGGCGGATCGACGCGCTGCCGCAGGGGGTCGTCATGGGTCAGTCGGACTTCCAGCGCAACTACATGTCCGCCAACAAGTACTACTTCGCCTCGAACACCGCCGAAGCGGCCGCGGACAGCCAGCCCACTGCGGTCGCGGACCCCGTCTACGTGCGCCGGCGCGTGGAGCCGGTCAAGCAGATGGTGAACTCCCTGCTCAGCGGCCCGAACCGGTGGCTCGGGCCGGTGGTCCGGTCCAGTTTCCCGACCGGCACGGCACTGGCGAAGAACGCCGGCGCGCTGACGCCCGACGACCGGAACCGGCTGACGGTCCCCCTCAACGGCAAGGCCGCCGGCGTCGGCACCAACCGGTGCGAGGAGATGGCGGCCCAGCTGCTCTTCACGCTGCGGAACTTCAGCCCCACCGTGGACTCGGTCGAGTTGCGGGCCGGCGGGGCGGAGCTGTGCACCCTCGTGCGGGAGGGAGCCGACGCGGCCGCCTTCCGCACCACGGCACGCCCCCCGAACTTCCTGTACTTCCTCGACGGCAAGCACCGGCTCGTTCGGACCTCGGTGGGCAACGGCACCGAGACGGACCCGGCGCCCGGGGCGCTCGGCGACGGTGACACGGCCCTGCGGTCGGTCGCGGTCTCACGCGATGAGCACAAAGCGGCCGGCGTCGGTCTCGACGGCAAGTCCCTGTACGTGGGGTCGCTGGTCTCGGGCGGGTCGCTGGGTGAGCCCGTGCTGCGCAGCGCGGGCCCGAGTGAGGCGGACCGGCTGACGACGCCCAGCTGGGACGCCGACGACGGCCTGTGGATCGCCGACCGCGACCCGGACAACCCTCGCCTGCTCCTGCTCGAGGATGGCAAGGGCGAGCCGGTCGAGGTGCGCACCCCGGAGCTGGACGGGCGGATCCAGTCCGTCCGGGTGGCCGCCGACGGGGTGCGCGTCGCACTGGTCGTGGACAAGGGCGGCAAGAAGACGCTGCTCGTCGGGCTGATCGAACGGGACGAGAAGCCCGACGGGCAGCCGGACGTCCGGATTGTGGAACTTCGTTCCCCGACGCCCGAGTTGGAGAAGGTGACCACCATGTCGTGGGCCGGGGACAGCCGGCTCGTGGTGGTCGGCCGCGAGCACGGGGGCGTGGAGCAGATGCGGTACGTCCAGGTCGACGGCTCCACGCCGGACCTGCCGGCGCCCGCCGCCCTGTCCGGCGTCAAGGAGGTCACCGCCTCCGAGGACGAGCAGCTGCCGCTGGTGGCGAACTCGGTGGACGGCATCGTGCGGCTGCCGTCGGGTGCGCAGTGGCAGAAGGTGACGGAGGGGACGGCGCCGGTCTACCCCGGCTGAGGCGGTCAGTCTCTGCCCGGCCCGGCGTCCGACGGCCGTCTCCGCCGGATCGGTCGCAGCGGGTGGACGGCCGGTGCCTTCTCAGCGTATGCCTGCTTGAGGCTGCCGCCCCCGGGCCGGTGGGGCCGGATCGGTGGACCTACCTGGTGCGGTGGGGCTGGTGCGGTGGGCCTGGTGCGGTGGGCCTGGTGCGGTGGGCCTGGGCTCGGCCGGCCTGGCTCGGCGGGGCCGGCCCGGTGGGTCTGCGCTGTGGGAGGTGACGTGCCCCGCACGGAGTGCCCGTGCCGCGCCCCTGCGCAGGGTCCCACCCGTGTGAGTGACAGGCCTGTCGGTCGGCCGTCCGTTGTCCACAGGCCGTTTTCCACAGGGGTGGCAGCGCCGCCGCCCGGTCGGCAGAGTGGTCGCCGTGCGGGGGTGACGGCGATGACGACGCGGGACTGGTTGCGGGAGCTCGGGGATCTGGTGCTGCCGGGGGAGTGTGGGGGTTGCGGGGCGCCCCGGGGAGTGCTGTGCGGGGTGTGCCGGGCGGCACTCGGGGGGACGGGGGCATGCCGCGTACGGCCGGACCCGGAGCCGCCCGGGCTGCCGGAGGTGCACGCGGCGGCACGGTACGCGGACGAGGTGCGGGCCGCGCTGCTGGCCCACAAGGAACGGGGTGCGCTGGCGCTGGCCGGACCGCTCGGGGCGGCCCTGGCCGGGGCCGTACGGGCGGGCCTGCGCAGTGCCCGGGACAGCGCGGGGCCTGCGGCGCACCTGTCCGGGGTGGACAGACGCGTGGACAGCCGGGCCCCGGTGCTGCTCGTGCCGGTGCCGTCCGGGCGGCGGGCGGTGCGGGCCCGGGGGCATGACCCGGCCCGGCGGATCGCCCTCGCCGCGGCGGGCGAGCTGCGCCGGTGCCGGGTGGCGGCCCGCGTGCTCGCGGTGCTGCGGCAGCGGCGGACCGTCGCGGACCAGTCGGGGCTCAACTCCCGGCAGCGGATGGAGAACCTCGCGGGCGCGCTGGCGGTGGTGCGCGGAGCAGCCGGGCTGCTCGCCGGGGGGCCGGTCGTGCTCGTCGATGACCTGATGACCACGGGGGCGTCCCTCGCGGAGGCCGCTCGTGCCGTGCGCGCGGTCTCGTCCGGGTCGGCGGCAGGGCCGATTCCGAACGCTACGGGCACCTGGTCCGTGTACGGGGGAGAGACCTGGGAAGGCAGAGAAGAACAGAACGTCGGATCACGAGGGGAGAGGACGGGGCGGCGGTCCGGCCGGCAGGAAAACGCGAGCGTGAACGGCGTCTGCCGGGGCGTCGACGTGGTGTGCGCGGCAGTGGTCGCGGCGCCACCGGACTCTTTCGAAATAAACCGGAACTGACTGAGATCTTGTGTCGTTGCAGGTAATGAGGAGACCTATTCACTTGAACGGAGGTACGCCGCAGTAGAGGGTGACGACATCCGTCCGGGCGAGATATGTTCGGTTGAGAGGGAAAGCCGCAGGCCACACCTCTTCGAATCCGAATGCCGTGCTGCGGGTTTTTGTTCATCACCCGCACCGGTGGAGTGGAGATCTCGCTCATGGGGGAGGAGGTGGAAGTCACCGAGTCCGAGGTTCCGGGACTCACCGGAACCTGGTGCAAAAGGGAGAAGCTCCGCAGAGAAGCGGAGCGATCCGGGAACGGAGTTCTGCGTGGACATCGTCGTCAAGGGCCGCAAGACCGAGGTGCCCGAGCGGTTCCGGAAGCACGTGGCCGAGAAGCTGAAGCTGGAGAAGATCCAGAAGCTCGATGGCAAGGTGATCAGCCTCGACGTCGAGGTGTCCAAGGAGCCGAACCCCAGGCAGGCCGACCGCTGCGACCGGGTGGAGATCACCCTGCGCTCGCGCGGTCCGGTGATCCGGGCGGAGGCAGCGGCGAGCGATCCGTACGCGGCGCTCGACCTGGCGGCGGAGAAGCTCGAAGCCCGGCTGCGCAGGCAGCACGACAAGCGGTTCTCGCGTCGTGGCGCGCGCCGGATCCCGGCCGCCGAGGTGGCCGACCACGTCCCTGGTGTGGCGACGCTCAACGGCAACGGCCTGGCGACCTCCGCCGACCAGGAGGAATCCGAGACGGCCGTCCCGACGAAGAAGATCGGCTCGCTGGAAGTGCAGGGTGACGGCCCCATCGTCGTCCGCGAGAAGACCCACGTCGCAGCACCCATGACCCTCGACCAGGCTCTCTACGAGATGGAGCTGGTCGGGCACGACTTCTACCTGTTCGTCGACTCCGAGACCAAGGAACCGAGTGTCGTCTACCGACGGCACGCCTACGACTACGGCGTGATCCACCTCAGGACGGACACGATGGTCACCCAGTCGCACTCTCCCGAGGCGGGCGGTGCGCTCGGCGGCTGACCGTGCCGGGTGACAGCGGAGCAGGTGCCCCTGGAGCGCGTGTGCGCCCCCAGGGGCACCCCTGTGCGACCACTTCGCGCCCCGCTCCGTCACCCCGGTGTCGCCCGGGCATGGAATCATGAGGGCCACGGCCCAACCGGTGGGTCGTTGCTCTGGGTTGGCGATGGCTCAGGACCACAGGCCGCAGCCTCAGGGGGAGGAACGATGGCGGACAGCTTCGGACCGATGCGTGACGGTGATGCCGGCGGCGGCCTCGCCGGCATGGGCCCGGACACGGCGACTCCACGCAAGGAACCGATCAGAGTCCTCGTGGTGGACGACCACGCGCTGTTCCGCCGGGGCCTGGAGATCGTGCTCGCGGCCGAGGAGGACATCCAGGTCGTCGGGGAGGCGGGTGACGGTGCCGAGGCCGTCGAGAAGGCCGCCGACCTGCTGCCGGACATCGTTCTGATGGACGTGCGGATGCCCAAGCGCGGGGGAATCGAGGCCTGCACCTCCATCAAGGAGGTGGCCCCCAGCGCGAAGATCATCATGCTGACGATCAGCGACGAGGAAGCCGACCTCTACGACGCCATCAAGGCGGGCGCGACCGGTTATCTCCTCAAGGAGATCTCCACGGACGAGGTGGCCACCGCCATTCGTGCCGTGGCTGACGGGCAGTCGCAGATCAGTCCCTCCATGGCGTCGAAACTGCTCACCGAGTTCAAGTCGATGATCCAGCGCACGGACGAGCGCCGGCTGGTGCCTGCGCCCCGTCTGACGGACCGTGAACTGGAAGTCCTCAAACTCGTCGCCACGGGTATGAACAACCGGGACATCGCCAAGGAGTTGTTCATCTCCGAGAACACCGTGAAGAACCACGTGCGCAACATTCTGGAGAAGTTGCAGCTGCACTCCAGGATGGAGGCGGTGGTGTACGCGATGCGGGAGAAGATCCTCGAGATCCGCTGACCCCGGACGGTCCCGGGGCAGGAGGTCCTCGCGCGATCACCGGATCGGTCACCCGCCACCCGGGTCACACGGTCACCCGGCCGACGCACGATCAGCAGGTCTCGCGTGAGTGTGCGGCCGACGCACGGTCAGCAGGTCTCGCGTGAGTGTGCGGCCGACGCGTGATCAGTCGGCCCCACACCGGCAGGCGGCCGATGCGCGATCGGCCGGCCCCACCCGGTCACGCGGTCAGCCGGGCCAGTTCCGTCACCAGGGCCGCGCGCAGCTCCGGGGCGTCGACCCGCTCCACGCGGACGTCCGTGCAGTCCACCCAGGTCGCCGCCTCGGCCAGGGCCTGGGCGACGGCGGGAATCGCCTTGGGGCCGTCGAGCGTGACCTGCTTGGCCACCAGCGTGCTGCCCGCCCGAGCCGGGTCGACACGGCCGACCAGCCGGCCGCCCGCCAGGACCGGCATCGCGAAGTAGCCGTAGATCCGCTTCTGCCGGGGGACGTAGGCCTCCAGGCGGTGGGTGAAGCCGAAGATCCGCTCCGTGCGCGCCCGTTCCCAGATCAGGGAGTCGAACGGCGACAGCAGGGTCGTGCGGTGACGGCCGCGCGGGGGAGTCGCCAGGGCGGCGGGATCGGCCCAGGCCGGCTTGGACCAGCCCTCGACCGTGACCGGGACGAGCCCGGAGTCCGCGATCACCGCGTCGACCTGCTCGCCCTTGAGGCGGTGGTAGTCGGCGATGTCCGCCCGCGTGCCGACCCCCAGGGACCGGCCCGCCAGTCCCACCAGGCGGCGCAGGCACTCGGCGTCGTCCAGGTCGTCGTGCAGCAGCTGCTCCGGGATCGCACGCTCGGCGAGGTCGTAGACGCGCTTCCAGCCCCGGCGTTCCACGCAGACGACCTCGCCGTGCATCAGGGCGCGCTCCACGGCGACCTTCGAACCCGACCAGTCCCACCAGTCGTTCGTCTTCTTCGCGCCGCCCAACTCCGTCGCGGTGAGGGGCCCTTCCGAGCGGAGCTGCTTGATCACCTGCTCGTAGGCGCCGTCCGGCAGGTCGTGGTTCCAGTGCGGGCGGCTGCGGTAGGCGCGGCGGCGGAAGGCGAAGTGCGGCCACTCCTCGATGGGCAGGATGCAGGCGGCGTGCGACCAGTACTCGAAGGCGTGCGTGTCCCGCCAGAAGGCGTCCTCCACGGTTCTGCGGCCGACCGCGCCGAGACGGGCGTAGGGGACCAGCTCGTGCGAGCGGGCCAGGACCGAGATCGTGTCGAGCTGTACCGCGCCGAGGTGGCGCAGGACGCCGCGGACGCCGGCGCGGCGGTCGGGGGCGCCCAGGAAGCCCTGGGCGCGCAGCGCGATTCTGCGGGCCTCGTCCGCCGAGAGGTCTGCGATGGGGCGCGGGGTGGTCATGCTCCGCACGATAGGGGGTGGGACTGACAGCGCGCTGCGCCCCGGGGAGAACCCCTCCCCGGCGGGCTCACGGCTGTGTCCGTGGCGCGGGCAGGTAGGGGGCGGCGGACGGCAGGCCCAGGTCCGAGGGGAGCAGGGAGCCCACCCAGGTGTCGCGGCGCACTCCCTTGTTGTTCGTCGCGGCCCGCAGCGTGCCCTCGATCCGGAAGCCGGCGCGCTCGGCCACCGCGCGGGAGGCCCGGTTGCCCACCTCGGCGCGCCATTCGACGCGGTCGAGCGCGAGGTCCGTGAAGCCCCAGCGGCACACCGCGAGGGTGGCCTCCGTGATGTGGCCGCGGGAGCGGTGCCGCCGGGTGGCCCAGAAGCCGATCTCGGCGGTGCCGGGGCCGCGCATCGTGAGGCCGAGCATGCCCGCCAGGTCCCCGGAGTGCAGGAAGACGCCGAAGGTGAACACGGAGCCGTCCGCCCAGCCGTCCGGGGCCGTCTGCTCCGTGAAGCCCTGCGCGTGCTCCCGCATGTAGGGGGAGGGGATCGTGGTCCAGCGCTGGATGTCGGGGTCCTGGCAGGCGTCGTGCACCGCGTCGGTGTCCCGGGGGCCGACCGTGCGCAGCAGGAGGCGGTCCGTGGAGAGGGTGACGGGGTCCATCGGCCGATTCTGCTCGGAGTGCCCGCACGGGTGCCATCCCTTTGCCGTCGGTGACGTGTTGATCACGCTTCGTGCAAGTCGGCGGGGGGATGCGGCACCATCCGAGGGGCCCGGGCGTTGTCCTTCATGGAACACACGTGAATCAGATTGGAAGCAGCGGACGGTAGCCGTCACGGCAGGCCCTCCCGGCGCGGTGGGGTCCTCGCATACGATGGCCGTTGCTCAGTAAGTCAAGTGGTAACCGACCGTCCCAGGCCCGACCGGCAAGGAGACCAACCCCCGTGTCCGTCCTCTCGAAGATCATGCGTGCAGGCGAAGGCAAGATCCTGCGCAAGCTGCACCGCATCGCGGACCAGGTCAACTCCATCGAAGAGGACTTCGTCGACCTCTCCGACGCCGAGCTGAGGGCCCTCACCGATGAGTACAAGCAGCGGTACGCCGACGGTGAGAGCCTGGACGACCTGCTGCCCGAGGCCTTCGCCACCGTCCGCGAGGCCGCCAAGCGCGTCCTCGGCCAGCGTCACTACGACGTGCAGATGATGGGCGGCGCCGCCCTGCACATGGGTTACGTGGCCGAGATGAAGACCGGTGAGGGCAAGACCCTCGTCGGCACGCTGCCGGCGTACCTGAACGCGCTGTCCGGCGAGGGCGTCCACATCATCACGGTCAACGACTACCTGGCCGAGCGCGACTCCGAGATGATGGGCCGCGTCCACCGCTTCCTGGGCCTGAGCGTCGGCTGCATCCTCGCCAACATGACGCCGGCGCAGCGCCGCGAGCAGTACGCCTGCGACATCACCTACGGCACGAACAACGAGTTCGGCTTCGACTACCTGCGCGACAACATGGCGTGGTCCAAGGAGGAGCTGGTCCAGCGCGGCCACAACTTCGCCATCGTCGACGAGGTCGACTCCATCCTCATCGACGAGGCCCGTACGCCGCTGATCATCTCCGGTCCGGCCGACCAGGCGACCAAGTGGTACGGCGACTTCGCCAAGCTGGTCAAGCGCCTCAAGCGCGGCGAGGCCGGTCAGCCGCTCAAGGGCATCGAGGAGACCGGCGACTACGACGTCGACGAGAAGAAGCGCACGGTCGCCATCCACGAGTCCGGCGTCGCCAAGGTCGAGGACTGGCTGGGCATCGACAACCTCTACGAGTCGGTGAACACCCCGCTGGTGGGCTACCTGAACAACGCCATCAAGGCGAAGGAACTGTTCAAGAAGGACAAGGACTACGTCATCATCGACGACGAGGTCATGATCGTCGACGAGCACACCGGACGTATCCTCGCCGGCCGCCGCTACAACGAGGGCATGCACCAGGCGATCGAGGCGAAGGAGGGGGTGCCGATCAAGGACGAGAACCAGACGCTCGCCACGATCACCCTGCAGAACTTCTTCCGCCTCTACAAGCGCCACGACCACAGCGGCAAGGAACAGCCGGGCCTGTGCGGCATGACCGGTACGGCCATGACCGAGGCCGCCGAGTTCCACCAGATCTACAAGCTCGGCGTGGTGCCGATCCCGACCAACCGGCCGATGGTGCGCAAGGACCAGTCGGACCTGATCTACCGGACCGAGGTCGCCAAGTTCGAGGCGGTCGTCGACGACATCGAGGAGAAGCACCGCAAGGGCCAGCCGATCCTCGTCGGCACCACCTCCGTCGAGAAGTCCGAGTACCTCTCGCAGCAGCTCAGCAAGCGCGGCATCCAGCACGAGGTGCTCAACGCCAAGCAGCACGACCGGGAGGCGACGATCGTCGCCCAGGCCGGCCGCAAGGGCGCGGTCACGGTGGCCACGAACATGGCCGGCCGTGGTACGGACATCAAGCTCGGCGGCAACCCCGAGGACCTCGCCGAGGCCGAGCTGCGCCAGCGCGGCCTGGACCCCGAGGAGCACATCGAGGAGTGGGCGCACGCCCTGCCCGAGGCGCTCGAGCGGGCCGAGAAGGCCGTCAAGGCGGAGAAGGAAGAGGTCGAGAAGCTCGGCGGCCTCTACGTGCTCGGCACCGAGCGGCACGAGTCGCGGCGCATCGACAACCAGCTGCGCGGCCGTTCCGGCCGTCAGGGCGACCCGGGCGAGTCCCGCTTCTACCTCTCCCTCGGGGACGACCTGATGCGGCTGTTCAAGGCGCAGATGGTCGAGCGCGTGATGTCGATGGCGAACGTCCCGGACGACGTGCCGATCGAGAACAAGATGGTCACCCGCGCGATCGCCTCCGCCCAGTCGCAGGTCGAGCAGCAGAACTTCGAGACCCGCAAGAACGTCCTGAAGTACGACGAGGTCCTCAACCGCCAGCGCGAGGTCATCTACGGCGAGCGGCGCCGCGTCCTGGAGGGCGAGGACCTGCACGAGCAGATCCAGCACTTCATGGACGACACCATCGACGCCTACGTCCAGGCCGAGACCGCCGAGGGCTTCCCGGAGGACTGGGACCTCGACCGGCTGTGGGGCGCGTTCAAGCAGCTCTACCCGTGCAGCGTCACGGTCGAGGAGCTGGAGGAGGCGGCCGGTGACCGTGCCGGTCTGACCGCCGAGTTCATCGGCGACTCCATCAAGGACGACATCCACGAGCAGTACCAGGCGCGTGAGGCGCAGCTCGGCTCCGAGATCATGCGCGAGCTGGAGCGGCGGGTCGTGCTGTCGGTCCTCGACCGCAAGTGGCGCGAGCACCTCTACGAGATGGACTACCTCCAGGAGGGCATCGGCCTGCGCGCGATGGCGCAGAAGGACCCGCTGGTCGAGTACCAGCGCGAGGGCTTCGACATGTTCACCGCGATGATGGAGGGCATCAAGGAGGAGTCCGTCGGCTACCTGTTCAACCTGGAGGTCCAGGTGGAGCAGCAGGTCGAGGAGGTCCCGGTCGAGGACGCCAAGCCGGTGGCCGACCTGGAGAAGCGCGACGCGGTGCCGGCGCAGGCCGGTTCGCGGCCGGAGATCCGCGCCAAGGGGCTCGACGTCCCGCAGCGGCGCAACCTCCACTTCTCCGCGCCGACGGTCGACGGCGAGGGCGGCACGATCGAGGGCGACTTCACCGAGGACGGCGAGCCGGTGCGCTCCGAGGCCGACGGCCTCACCCGTGCGGAGCGGCGCAAGCAGGCGAAGAGCCGGGGCCGCCGCAAGAAGTGACGGACGCGGCAGCGCCGTGACGTGTGAAGGGCCGGACACCCCTGCGGTGTCCGGCCCTTCGTCGTGTCGCGGTGGAGGCGGCCGGAGCGGGCCCCCGGGGGCGGTCAGTCGAGGCCGGCGCGGGGCGGGCGGGGTCCTCCGAGTTCGACCGCCGTGCACCGCCAGCGCAGGTCCTGGCCCAGTTCCAGCCGGAAGGCCATCGCGCGGAGCTGGTCACCGGCGCCGATGCGGGCGAAGGCCTCGATGGCTCCCGGGCGGGGCTCGCAGTAGCCGATGTCCCGCACGACCGGCCGGACGCCGCGGGTGCGCAGCGGGCCGCGCTCGGCCAGCCAGGCCAGTTCGTCGTAGGCGCGGCCCCGGGTGTGGCGGAGCATCGAGTGCACGGGACGGTGGCCGCTCAGCACGGCGAGGAGCAGGTCGGCGAAGCGGTCGGTGGGGAGCGGCCGGGGGACGGGCCTGCGGGGAGTCCGGGGCGGCACGCGGGGGGTCGCGTGGAGGGAGACCGGGGCGGGGGTCCGCACGGCTGCCCCTGCGGCTGCCTCCGTGGAGGCCGGGGTCGTGCGCGCTGGAGCCGGCGGGATGCTGCGCTGCGCCCTGTCGACGCCGCGCAGGGGCGTGCGGCGGAGGCCGGACGGGGTCGGCGGGCGGGTGTCACCGGGGCGGGTGTGCGGCCGCTTGCCGCGCGCGGAGGCCGGGGGACGGTCACCGGCAGCGGTCACCCGGGCGGTGCCGCCACCGGGACCGCGGGGCGGGGCGGCAGCCACGGAGGCACGGGGTGGGGTGCCGGGTTCCTGGTCGCCCGGAAGGGACGGGCCCAGTTCGGCGGTGGGGGGCGTGACAGGTGGGCGGCCGGTCCTGGTCATGACCTTGTACATGGGGGTCCCCGTTTCGCGGGCCCGGTGGATACCGGGGAGTAACTTCGTGGTCGGTGATCTTGTACGGGCTCCGCCGAGGCGGCAGCAAGGCACGGGACATCCGTGTCGAAGGCCGCGACGGGTTCACTTATCCGGGTGATGTGCGGGCCGGGGAACCCGCCCGTGCCGGGCGACGGAGGGTGAATCACGGGAGCGGGGTGGACGCGTGCGGCGTCACGGGGCGGAACTCGAAAGGGGACACCGCGGACGTATCCTGATGGCCGTCCGAGCCCCCGGGCGCCACCTGCACGGCCGACCACGCGGCCCGGCCGGCGCGGCCCGCCCAGGACCGACCCGAAGCCCGTCCCCGACCTCCGACCCCCACCACGAAAGCGGCCAGCCATGCGTGTCTACGTGCCCCTGACCCTCCCCGCTCTCGCCGAGGCGTACACGACGGGCGAGCTGGGAGGCGGGCCGTTCGTGGCGTACGCCGTGACGCCCGCGCTGCGCGAGTGGTACCTCTCCGACGACATCGAGGAGCTGGAGTACGCCGCGCTGAACCGGGCCGCCCTGGCCTCGCTGCGCCTGCTGGCCGCGGACCCGCGGGCGCCGCGGCGCCGGGTCGTGGTGGCCGTGGACGTGGCCGACCGGGCGATCGGCACCGACCCCGACCGCGGCCTCGACCCCGCGGCCCTCGGCGAGGTGCGGGTCGCGGGAGCCGTGCGGCTCGCCAAGGCGGCGTCGGTGCACGTCGACGCGGCGGACGCCGAGGCGGACGTGAGCGCGGCCGCCGATGCGCTGCCGGCGGCGGACGGCGGGGACGACGACGCCCGGTTCGTCGTGGACGGTGCGGAGGACCACGAGCTGCTGTGGTTCGCCACGCAGGAGATCCCGAACCTGGTGGGGCGCGGGGACTGAACCGGCCGGGCTCCCGTCCGCCGGGGGCGCTTCGCGTCCCGTCCTCTTGATTGTCAGTGGGGGCGGGTACGTTCTGGGGCATGGGGACGAAGACGGACGCGCACATTGTCTGGGACTGGAACGGCACGCTGTTCCACGACATCGACGCGATCATCGGGGCGACGAACGCGGCCTTCGCCGAGCTGGGGCTGGAGCCGCTGACGCTGGAGAAGTACCGGGAGCTGTACTGCGTACCGGTGCCGAAGTTCTACGAGCGGCTGATGGGGCGGCTGCCGACCGAGGCCGAGTGGCTGGTCATGGACGACATCTTCCACCGGTACTACGCGGAGCACCGGGTGGCGTGCGGGCTGACCGTGGGCGCGGCGGAGCTGCTGGCCGGCTGGCGATCGGCGGGGCGCAGCCAGTCGATCCTGAGCATGTACGTGCACGAGGAGCTCGTGCCGCTGGTGCGCGGGTTCGGCATCGAACCGCACTTCATACGGGTGGACGGGCGGACCGGGCCGTCCGGGGGCAGCAAGGCCGAGCACATGGTGCGCCATCTGGGCTCGCTCGGCGACGTGGACCCGGAGCGCACGGTGGTCATCGGGGACGCGGCGGACGACGCGGTGGCCGCGCTGCACGTGGGGGCCAGGGCGGTGCTGTACACCGGGGGTTCGCACAGCCGGGCGAGCCTGGAGTCCGTAGGGGTGCCTGTGGTGGACAGCCTGGAGGAGGCCGTCGCGGAGGCGGCGCGGCTGGCGGCCTAGCGGGGAGCCGGGTCCGGGCCGCGGGCCTGCGGGAAAGCGCCGCGACTGTGCAGAACGTCAAACTTCAGGGCCTGCTTTTGTACACATACGGCTCATGACGGGGGCCCTGTAAGGAGCGATAGCCTTGGTGGCGTGATCAGCGCGATAGTTCGCGGGGACATCGTCGTCCCTGCCCTGCGCCCGGAGAGCACGGACGACATCCGTGTCCGGGCGGCGGTCGCTGGTCTTCGCGGGCGGGACGGGGCGTCGAGGACGCCCGGGACGCCGAGCACCACCCGGGTCCGGGCGTCGCACGCAGCAGCGTCACACCGGTGGATCAGCTCAAGAATGGCTCAGACACCCCCGCTCATCTCACCTTGCGGCATACCGTCGGACAAGACCGGATACCCCGTGTCACGACGTGAGGTCGTAAGCGCAGAGGCCGTACTTCCTTCTACGTCACGCAACGGCGCGCGACAGGAGCCAGAGGACAATGCAGACCAAGCTGGACGAAGCCAAGGCCGAGTTGCTCGAGAGGGCCGCCCGGGTAGCTGAGAACAGCCCGGTCGGGGGGCACCTACCGACCGGGTCGACGGGCGAGGAGACCCCGGACGCCCCGCAAGCTCCGGACCGCGAGTCGCTGCTCACGTTCCTCCAGCGCTACTACCTCCACACGGCCCCGGAGGACCTGAGCGACCGCGACCCGGTCGACGTCTTCGGCGCGGCCGTGTCGCACTACCGGCTGGCGGAGAACCGCCCCCAGGGCACGGCCAACGTGCGGGTGCACACGCCCACCGTCGAGGAGAACGGGTGGACCTGCAGCCACTCGGTCGTGGAGGTCGTCACCGACGACATGCCCTTCCTCGTCGACTCCGTCACCAACGAGCTGACGCGGCAGGGACGCGGGATCCACGTCGTCATCCACCCCCAGTTCGTGGTGCGGCGCGATGTCACCGGCAAGCTGATCGAGGTCCTGCCCACGCCCGCGACCGGCGCCGTCGACCTCCCGCACGACGCGCACGTCGAGTCCTGGATCCACGTCGAGATCGACCGCGAGACCGACCGCGCCGACCTCAAGCAGATCACCGCCGACCTGCTGCGCGTGCTGTCCGACGCCCGTGAGGCCGTCGAGGACTGGGGCAAGATGCGGGACGCGGCGATCCGGCTGGCGGAGGGGCTGCCGGACGAGCCCATCCCCGGCGACCTGCCCGGCCCGCAGGTCGAGGAGGCCCGCGAGCTGCTGCGCTGGCTGGCCGACGACCACTTCACGTTCCTCGGCTACCGCGAGTACCAGCTGCGCGACGACGACTCCCTGGCCGCCGTCCCCGGCACCGGGCTCGGCATACTGCGCGCGGACCCCCAGCACGCCGCCGAGGAGAGCCACCCCGTCAGCCCGTCGTTCGAGCGGCTGCCCGCAGACGCCCGGGCCAAGGCGCGCGAGCACAAGCTGCTCGTGCTGACCAAGGCGAACAGCCGATCGACCGTGCACCGGCCGTCGTACCTTGACTACATCGGCGTCAAGAGGTTCGACGCCGAGGGCAACGTCATCGGCGAGCGCCGGTTCCTCGGACTGTTCTCCTCCGCGGCCTACACCGAGTCCGTGCGCCGGGTGCCGGTCATCCGGCGCAAGGTCGAGGAGGTCCTCGAGCAGGCCGGGTTCTCGCCCAACAGCCACGACGGGCGCGACCTGCTGCAGATCCTGGAGACCTACCCGCGCGACGAGCTGTTCCAGACCCCGGTCGACGAGCTGCGCGCCATCGTCACCTCCGTGCTGTACCTCCAGGAGCGCCGCCGACTGCGGCTCTACCTGCGCCAGGACGAGTACGGGCGCTACTACTCCGCCCTCGTCTACCTCCCGCGCGACCGCTACACCACGGCCGTGCGCCTGCGGATCATCGAGATCCTCAAGGAGGAGCTCGGCGGCATCAGCGTCGACTTCACGGCGTGGAACACCGAGTCGATCCTGTCCCGGCTGCACTTCGTGGTGCGGGTCCCGCAGGGCACCGAGCTGCAGCAGCTGTCCGACTCCGACAAGGAGCGCATCGAGGCCCGGCTGGTGGAGGCCGCCCGCTCCTGGGAGGACGCCTTCGCCGAGGCGCTCAACGCCGAGCTGGGCGAGGAGCACGCGGCCGAGGCCATGCGCCGCTACGCGCACGCCTTCCCCGAGGGCTACAAGGCCGACCACAACCCGCGCGCCGCGGTCGCCGACGTGGTCCACCTGGAGCAGCTGAACACCGAGGCGGGCGAGGACTTCGCGCTCAGCCTGTACGAGCCGGTGGGCGCCGCCCCCGAGGAGCGGCGCTTCAAGATCTACCGCACGGGTGACGCGATCTCCCTGTCGGCCGTGCTCCCGGTCCTCAACCGGCTCGGCGTCGAGGTGGTCGACGAGCGGCCCTACGAGCTGCGCTGCTCGGACCGCAGTGTCGCCTGGATCTACGACTTCGGCCTGCGCATGCCCCGCGCGCAGAACGGCGGCGGGGACTACCTCGGCGACGACGCCCGCGAGCGGTTCCAGGACGCCTTCGCCGCCACCTGGACCGGCAAGGCCGAGAACGACGGCTTCAACGCGCTCGTACTGAGCGCCGGGCTCACCTGGCGCCAGGCCGTGGTGCTGCGCGCCTACGCCAAGTACCTGCGCCAGGCCGCGTCGACGTTCAGCCAGGACTACATGGAGGACACCCTCCGCAACAACGTCCACACCACCCGGCTGCTCGTCTCCCTGTTCGAGGCGCGGATGTCGCCGGACCGGCAGCGGGCGGGCCACGAGATCGTGGACGCGCTGCTGGAGGAGGTCGACGCCGCCCTCGACCAGGTCGCCAGCCTCGACGAGGACCGGATCCTCAGGTCCTTCCTCACGGTCATCAAGGCGACCCTGCGGACCAACTTCTTCCAGGAGGCCGAAGGCGGCAAGCCGCACGACTACGTCTCCATGAAGTTCGACCCGCAGGCCATCCCCGACCTGCCGGCGCCGCGCCCCGCGTTCGAGATCTGGGTGTACTCGCCGCGCGTCGAGGGCGTCCACCTGCGCTTCGGCAAGGTCGCCCGCGGTGGTCTGCGCTGGTCCGACCGGCGTGAGGACTTCCGCACCGAGATCCTCGGCCTGGTCAAGGCGCAGATGGTCAAGAACACCGTCATCGTGCCGGTCGGCGCCAAGGGCGGCTTCGTCGCCAAGCAGCTGCCCGACCCGAGCGTGGACCGCGACGCGTGGATGGCCGAGGGCATCGCCAGCTACAAGACGTTCATCTCGGCCCTGCTCGACATCACCGACAACATGGTGGCCGGCGAGGTCGTCCCGCCCGCCGACGTCGTCCGGCACGACGAGGACGACACCTACCTCGTCGTCGCCGCCGACAAGGGCACCGCGACCTTCTCGGACATCGCCAACGAGGTCGCCGGGAAGTACAACTTCTGGCTCGGCGACGCCTTCGCCTCCGGCGGCTCCGCCGGCTACGACCACAAGGGCATGGGCATCACCGCCCGCGGCGCCTGGGAGTCCGTCAAGCGGCACTTCCGCGACATGGGCGTGGACACGCAGACCGAGGACTTCACGGTCGTCGGCATCGGCGACATGTCCGGTGACGTGTTCGGCAACGGCATGCTGCTCTCCGAGCACATCCGCCTGGTCGCCGCCTTCGACCACCGGCACATCTTCATCGACCCGAACCCGGACGCCGCGACCTCCTACGCCGAGCGCCGCCGCCTGTTCGAGCTGCCCCGCTCCAGCTGGGAGGACTACAACACCGAGCTGCTGTCGCCCGGCGGCGGCGTCTTCCCGCGCACGGCCAAGGCGATCCCGGTCAACGCGCAGATCCGCGAGGCCCTCGGCATCGAGGCCAAGGTCACCAAGCTGACCCCGGCCGACCTGATGAAGGCGATCCTGCAGGCCCCGGTGGACCTGCTGTGGAACGGCGGCATCGGCACGTACGTCAAGTCCTCGGCCGAGTCCAACGCGGACGTCGGGGACAAGGCCAACGACGCCATCCGCGTCGACGGCCAGGACCTGCGCGTCAAGGTCGTCGGCGAGGGCGGCAACCTGGGTCTGACCCAGCTCGGCCGGATCGAGTTCGCGCTGCACGGCGGCCGGATCAACACCGACGCCATCGACAACAGCGCGGGCGTGGACACCTCCGACCACGAGGTGAACATCAAGATCCTGCTCAACGGCCTGGTCGCCGAGGGGGACATGACCGTCAAGCAGCGCAACAAGCTGCTCGCCGACATGACCGACGAGGTCGGCCGGCTGGTGCTGCGCAACAACTACGCGCAGAACACCGCCATCGCCAACGCCCTCGCCCAGTCCGGCGCCATGCTCCACGCCCAGCAGCGCTTCATGAAGCACCTGGTCCGCGAGGGGCACCTCGACCGGGCGCTGGAGTTCCTGCCCAGCGACCGGCAGATCCGCGAGAGGCTCGCCCAGGGCCAGGGTCTGACGGGGCCGGAGACGGCCGTGCTGATGGCGTACACGAAGATCACGGTCGCCGATGAGCTGCTGCACACCTCGCTGCCGGACGACCCGTACCTCAGCACGCTGCTGCACGCCTACTTCCCGACCAAGCTGCGCGAGCAGTTCCCCGAGCACCTGGTCAGCCACCCGCTGCGCCGTGAGATCACCACGACGGTCCTGGTGAACGACACGGTCAACACCGGCGGCACGACCTACCTGCACCGGCTGCGCGAGGAGACCGGCGCCTCGCTGGAGGAGATCGTGCGGGCGCAGACCGCGGCCCGGGCGATCTTCCGCCAGTACCCGGTGTGGGACGCGGTCGAGTCCCTCGACAACAAGGTCGAGGCCGAGGTCCAGACCCGCATCCGCCTCCACTCGCGGCGCCTGGTGGAGCGCGGCACGCGCTGGCTGCTCAACAACCGCCCGCAGCCGCTCCAGCTCGCCGACACGGTCGACTTCTTCGCCGAGCGCGTCGAGCAGGTCTGGGGGCAGCTGCCGAAGCTGCTGCGCGGCGCCGACCTGGAGTGGTACCAGAAGATCCACGACGAGCTGACCGGCGCAGGCGTGCCGGAGGAGCTGGCCACGCGCGTGGCGGGCTTCTCCTCCGCTTTCCCGACCCTGGACATCGTCTCGGTCGCGGACCGCATGGGCCGGGAGCCGATGGACGTCGCCGAGGTCTACTACGACCTCGCCGACCGGCTGCGCATCACCCAGCTCATGGACCGCATCATCGAGCTGCCCCGCGCCGACCGCTGGCAGTCCATGGCCCGCGCGGCGATCCGCGAGGACCTGTACGCGGCGCACGCCGCACTGACCGCCGACGTCCTGGCGGTCGGTGACGGCGGCTCGACGCCGGAGCAGCGCTACAAGGCGTGGGAGCAGAAGAACGCGGCGATCCTCGGCCGTGCCCGCAGCACGCTGGAGGAGATCCAGAGCTCCGACGCGTTCGACCTCGCCAACCTGTCGGTGGCGATGCGCACCATGAGGACGCTGCTGCGCACGCACTCCTAGCGCACGGCGCACCGAGCGCCCCGGGCCGCGACCGGCCCGGGGCGCTCCGCTTTCCGCCCTCCGGGCGGGTCGAGTGGAGGACCCGCCGGATCCGGCCGAGGCTGGGGGCGTGACCGTCAACGCGTACCCGCGGCGGGCCCCGTCTCCCGCAGCCGCGCCCCATGCGCGCCCCGCCTAGACCGCCCGTGCTCGCCGCCCGGGCCGCCGCCGCGCTCGTGGTCCTGCTGCTGGCCCTGGTGGTTCTGCGGCTGCCCTGGGCGGGCGACCTCGGGATGCACGCGGCGACCGTCCAGCGCCTGCGGCACAGCCTGGTCGCCCCGGGCGATCCGCTGGTCGACGCGGACGTCCCGAGCCCGTACTACTCGCCGTGGACGCTCGTCCTGGGCTGCGTGGCCCGGGTGAGCGACCTGTCGGTCTTCGTGGTGCTGCGGCTCGGCGCGTTCGCCGCGCTCGGGCTGCTGCTGACCGGGGTGTGGCGGTACGTGCGCACACTCAGCGGCCATCGCGCCGCACCCGCCCTGGCCCTGCTGTGCCTGCTGCTCCTGTGGGGCACGGCCGTGTTCGACTGGAGCGGCTTCCACGGGCTCCACTCGCTCGCGCTGACGCTGTCGTACCCGAGCGCCTTCACCCTGGGGCTCGCCTTCCACCTGTGGGCGTGGCTGGGGCGGGCGGCGCGCGGTGACGCGGGACCCGGCGTGTGGCTCGGGCTCGGGGTGCTGTGGGGGGTGATCCTGCTGTGCCACCAGTTCATGGGCGTGGTGGCGTCGCTGGGGGCGGTGGCGACGGTGGTCGCCGCCCGGCCCGGGCGCCTCGTGTGGCTGCGGCTCGGTGCGGGAGCCGCGGCCGGGCTCGCGGCGCTGCTGCTGTGGCCGTACTACGACTTCTTCGCGCTGCTCGGGGTGGACGACGGGCTGGAGGCGGTGCACCGGCCGCTGTACGAGGACCTGCCGGGGCGGTACTGCCTGGTGCTGCTCGGGGTGGCGGCGCTCGGGGCGCGGTGGCGGCGGGACCGCCGGGACCCGCTCGTGCTGTTCTTCGCCCTGGGGGTGGCCGTCGTGACGGCGGGCGGGCTGAGCGGGCACTACTCCTGGGGGCGAGCGCTGCCGGCGGCGCTGATCCCGGCCCAGCTCGCCGCCGCCCTGGAGACGGTGGAGGCCGGGCGGCGCGCGGTGCGGGCCGGGTGGGCCTGCGTGCTGGGAGCGGCGCTGGCGCTCGGCGCGTGGACGCAGGCCGGGACGCTCGGCTACGTCGTCGATCGGCACGGCCTGCCGGCGGCCGTCGCCGACAAGCACCGGCGGCCCTGGCCGGGCTACCACTGGCTGACGCCGTGGGTGCGGTACGGGGACGTGGTGATGGCCCGCCCCGGACGCCCGGCCCGGCAGATCCCGGCGTACGGGGCGTACACGGTCGCCCCCGGCTACCCCGACTTCTTCCTGCCCGACGAGGCGGCGCGGGAGCGGGCCGTACGGCGCTGGTTCGCCCCGGGGACGCCGGAACAGGAGCGCACGGAGATCCTTCGGACGTACGGCGTGCGGTGGGTCGTGGCGGGGCCGGGCGCACGGCACCCCGGACTCGAGGAGGTGACCCGGGGACCGGAGGGGCAGGTGCTCTACCGGGTGCTGCGGTGAGAGCCGGGCTCCGCAGCGGTGCGGTCCCCGGGCTGACCGGACCCCGGGCTGACCGGGCCCCGAAGCGGACCGGACCCCGAGGCGAACCGGACCCCGAGGCGAACCGGACCCCGAGGCGAACCGGACCCCGAGGCGAACCGGGCCCCGAGGCGAACCGGGCCCCGAGGCGAACCGGGCCCGAAGGGCAGCGGGCATTCACAGCGGTTCGGGTCCCCGAAGGGCGGCGGCGGGCCTTCGAAGGGCAGCGGGCCGCCCAAGCGCACCGGCCCCCGGAGGGCCCCGGGCCTCCGTAGCGGTCC
>NZ_JAUQWJ010000034.1:0-36859 GCF_036857595.1 Streptomyces sp. AHA2 | reverse complement strand
GGGCAAGACGTACTACTACCTCACGGACGCCATCGGCAGCGTGGTCGCCCTGGCGGACGGTGGCGGCAACAAGGTCAACACCTACGCCTACAGCCCCCGCGGCGTGCGCATCCTGTCCCAGTCCTCCGAACCGGTCGCCCAGCCCTACCGCTTCGCCGGCGGCTACCAGGACCCCACCGGCCTGTACCACTTCCAGGCCCGCTACTACGACGCCAACATCGGCCGCTTCACCCAGCCCGACCCCTCCGGCCAGGAGAAGAACCCCTACCTCTACGCCGAAGGCGACCCCGTCAACCGCATCGACCCCAGCGGACTTGCCTGGTACTCAGGCGTGGTCAATTTCGCGAAGACGAAGGGACCCAAGTTTCTGGGCCGAGCGAGCAGCGTAGCCCCCGTCGGCTGCTACGCCAAGAAGGCATGGCAAGACACGGACAATTCTTTGAAGGATGAAGCGAGCGATTTGAACAGCTGCTTCAACCCGTATGCATGGGTCACCGAGTGAGAGGAGCCTGATGAACAGAACTCGGCAGAAGGCCTCACACGCGAAGACGGTCTTGATTGTCACATTCGGCTTCGCGCTGATACTCAACCTGGTGGAAGCGCTATGGGATCCTGACGGGCAACCGTGGCTCGTTCTTCGTATCACGGTGTCAGTTCTGTTCGGCGTATCTCTAGTAGCATTCATCGCTTTGTGGCTGGCTCAACGCCGCCATGAGCCTACTGGGTGACCGCCTAGCGTATTCCGAGTTAGGAGGCGACGGCCTGAGGGGTCCACTCTCGGCCGTCGCCTTCGCCTGTCGGAGTTCAGGTCCCCTCGCGGTGCGGACATCCACCCCAGCCCCACCACAAAGGGGCGGATCCGGGGATGTCGGTACGATGTGCGGTCACGGCCGGCTGACCGCACACACACTCTCGCCAAGGGCCGGTGCGCCGTGGCTGTCCGACTGGGACAAGGCCGTCTTCCGGGCCTGCCAGCCCAGCTACCACCTCCGCCCCCGCCGCGGCGGCGGATGGGAGCTGCGCGCTGTCCTCGACGTGCCCGTGCCCGGGCACTCCTCGCCGGTCGTCGCCCAGCGCCCGGCAAGCAGCGCGATCGGATGCACGTGCCAGCGGGATCGGGTCAAGCCACCACTGGACGCGTTCTGCAATACCACCAACAACTGCAATGCGGCCAGCCCGCCGGACTGCCCTCACGCGGCGTGCTACGAAAAGTACTGGTGGCGCGGCTCGAACGTGACTTGAAAGCCGAACTGCTCCACCGACTGCGGCAACGAGAGCATCAAGTACGTCACGCTGCGCGCGGAACCGGGCCGCGGCCACCGGCTGAAGTACGGCACGCCCACGTGTGGCGCTGCCCCGGCCGGAGCGCTGATCGTGGAGTCCATCCCCGACAGCACCGACACCTACAGCGACTGCGGATCGTCCGGCACCGACGCCGGCTCCTTCCAGTTCACCTTCCACCCCAACCCGGCCGCGAACGGTCCCGGCCTGGGCCCGTACGAGGCCAAGGGAGACCTGCACCAGATCGGCGGCGGACACGGCGGCCACTTCTGGTACACACACACCCGCGACACCGCTCACCTCGGCGGCCCCGGCGCCCGGATGACCATCGACGGCACCTGGACCCTGGGCCGTAGCGTCGAATGGGCTCGCGTCTTCGCGCACCTGCCGGATACCGGCGCGCACACCCAGCAGGCCCACTACGTGATCAAGGGAGTTGCCGGCGGCGGCCGCCACCGCTATGTCAACACCCACTTCAGCAAGAACACCTGGGTCGAGCTCGGCGTCTACCGCTTCACCGGCACCCCGCGAGTGGAGCTGACGAACACCACCGACGACGGCACCGCAGACGAAGATGTCGCCTGGGACGCGGTCGCCTTCCAGCCGCTGTCGGCCAAACCGAAGCACATGGTCGTCGCCATGGGCGACTCCTACACCTCCGGCGCGGGCGCCGGAGCCTACTCACCCGAGTCCGACAGGGGGCACGGCAAGAGCACCTGGAACGCCTGCCGGCGAAGCGACAACTCCTGGCCTCGCAAGATGATGTTGCCCGGTCAGAGCACCAGCATTGGCGAACTGTCGAACAACAGGAGCGCCATCGTCGACTTCCTGGACGTCAGTTGCTCCGGCGCCAAAACCTCACAGCTTACCATGGGGAACCCCACACCATGGGGAAAGATCGGCAACTACCGCGAGAAGAGCCAGATCGACTCCGGTGACCTCAGCCGGACACCACACTGGTCATGCTGACCATCGGCGGCAACGACGGAGACAACTTCACCAACGCCGTCACGAACTGCTACGTCATCGGGGTGTGCGATCCGGCCGACTACAAGGGCAAAGTCGACCAAGCGGTCCAGGACACCGACACAGTCGTCAGCCAGATCGCGGCCGTCGCTCCCAACGCCCAGGTCGTCCTGATGGGTTACCCCCGCCGCGTCAGTGACAGTCCGTGCGTGACGGCGGATTTCGACGCCCTGAACTCCCTGGCCGACTACGTACGCGACAAGCAAAAGGCCAAGGTGGAAGAGCTGCGCAAGGCAGGGCTCAGGGTGGCCTTCGCCGATCCGATCCCGGCGTTCCGCGGACACGGAATCTGCGACGGCGACGAGTGGATCAACCGCATCGTGGCAGGGCCGAACGGAGACGGCGACTTCCACGACGGAGACCCCGCCAATCAGGCTCCCTGCCTGCCCTGGCCCGGGAAGAATGTCTGCGCCAGTCTCGAGTCATTCCACCCCAAGAGCGCCGGCACAACCGGCTACGCTCGGGTCGTGGACCAGGCGCTGGCCGACATGGGGTACAAGGGCAGTTAGTGGCAACTGACGACACGGACAGCCTAGTGGTCACGGGGCAGGGCAACCGTCTTGTGACCACCGGCTGCCTGACCATACTGATCGCACTGATCACCGTTCTCGGCCTTCCCGTCTCCTGGCTGTGGTACCGGCACTGGCACGACGAGAAAGTCAACAGTGAGCGCAGGGACAAAACGTTCGCATCAACCCTGAAGCAGGCCCGTGACGCAGCGAACGACACGACCCGCGCCCTCAACGCGAGCAACGCCAGGGGCACCGACGTCCTCATGAATGTGATCTGGCGGCACACCAGGGCCCCCGTGATCACCTACGATCCTAGGCGCCGCGCATTCACCGCCACGGCCGCGAAATCAGCCTTCTATAACGAAGAGGGCCTGCTCCCCGGTGGCGGGCCCGTGCGGGTGATGCGGTGTTTCGTCTTCACCTACGCCCACCGCCCCAGCCAGGTGTGGACGTCGCGGCTGTCCGAGCGAGAGAACGAAGTGTGTCGGCCGGGCACGGGGATCGGCGGCCTGGCAGGCTTGGCGCGGACGCGCATCTCCGGCATGTATGCCAAGGACCTGACGAAAGCCGGAGTGCGAAAGGCCCTGGACCCCACGGGACGGCTGCGGCCCTACGACGTCAAGAGCGTAGTGCGCAAGGCGGACACAGTAGCCGTATCAATCCTCCTCTCCAGCTCGAACACCGTGGTCGATCAGTGCTACCGCTTCACACGGCCCATCGTCGGCGTCAACGGTCAAACGCCCGTCACAGCGGCTCCGGTGTCTTCGTGCTGACTCCGCGGCTCGCAACGACGACGCGGGACCTGGCCCGGGCAAAAGCCGCCGAGCGCGGTCCTGCACTCTGGACCAGCCAGGCCACCGCAGGCGCAGAGGAGTACGGCGAATAGTCGAAGGGGCGAGGCTGCTGGGTAGAACACGCTTCGACGACCTTTCGACCAAGCCCTGCTTCCTGTTTTTCGTCGTCGAGGCGCTGCCGTAGGTCACTGGCCCGGAGTAGCGAGTCGAGGCCGCTGGAGACGTCGAGGTCGCCCAGGTGAGATGAAGTCTTCCCGGACGACCTCGACTCGGGGCCGCCCCTTCAACTCCTGGCAGCCAAGTCCCGTCCTGTCGTTTGGTGCGGGCGAGTCGCGGCCAGGTAGTCGGACCAGTTCTCGCCGGCCATGGCTGCGAAGCGTTCCGCGGTCCTCGGCTGGATGCCGATCAAGTCGGAGAGCACGACAGGTGGCAGGTCGGCGAGCGCTTGCATCATGGCCGTGTTCCGGGCTGCGCGGGCGGGCAGGCCGTAGCGCTTGAGTTTGTCGGACAGTCCCGCAGTGTTGCGGGGGCGCCCGGCAGCAGGTACCTGGTGGCTCCGTTGCCGTGCCGGGATCCGTCTTCGAGGTGGTCGTCGATGAGGCGGGCGAGCTTCGGTGGCAGGACGACGGGGTGGCGGGTGATCGTCAGGTAGGTGTGATCCGCGTCGTGGTGGAGGTGGTCGGTGGTGAGTTCGACGATGCGGGTAAGAGGGAGGGCGTAGAGGCGGATTAGGCACTGTCCGGTCGATCATGTGACTAGTCCGTCAGCGTCGTTTGACGTGGGCACGGGGCGAGGGGCCTCTCAGGCCAGCCGACCGCTGCACTGACGGGATGCCGCACACGGCGCAGCGGATCGGGACATAGCAGCCCTCTGTCTCAAGTTCAGCCCAGTCCGCAGCGATCGAGTGCAGCACGAACCTGGTTGAGGCCCTCCATTCTCCAGTGATCCCGGTCGGGCATTTGGTCGTCTCGGCGCCAGCGCCAGGCGGAGAACATCGCCCAGTTCAGGGCGCGGCACCGTTGGATCAGGTCGTGGTCAGCCCCCGAATAGTGCTTTCCCACGTCTTCGGGCGCATGGGCGAGGTCGAACTCGATCGGCCCGCGGCAGCAGGTGGCGAGGTCTACGAAAAGCGGGCCTCTCCTCGTGTTCAGGAGGTTGCCCGGGTGAGGCTCGCCGTGCAACAGCTGGTCGCCGGCTTTGTCGCTGCTGATCGCGGCGCTCAGTCCACTGAGCGTGTCGCTGAGGAGTGCCCGGTCAAAATCGGGCAGCTCGGGAGACTGCTCCCGGTCGTTCACCTCTTTCAGTGCTACGGCGACTCGATCGGTGAAATGCGGTGCGTCCAGATCGATCTGGCGCAGGGCGGCGTGGTGCCTCAGGAACACGTCTGCGTAGTCGGCCGGCGCGATCTCTGATCCCACCGGTTCGTAGTAGGTCCAGAGCGAGATGGCGAAGGCATCACGCACATAGACTCGGGGCTCGACCCGAGGATCGAGCTCAGCCACCGGCGCGTCAACGTCGGCGAGACGGCGAGCAACCTCTACTTCGAACTCGGAATCAGCCAGATGCCCCAACGGTGCGACCCTAGCCAGAACATCGCAAGGGACCAGGCGCAGCGCGACGCGGTCCGAGTTGTGGATGACGAGCGCATCGTCGACCTGAAGGCCCAGCTCCGAAGCAGTCGCACGCCCTGCCTCAACTGCGCGCTGGAGTTTTAATGGCTCCATACCGTTCTCCCTCATTGTTGAGTCACACACGTCTGGGTCAGCAGCGATGCCCCCGATGTCTTCGTGAACATCGTTCGACGGCCAATCCCGGACCGGCGATAAGCATCGCAAAGCGGGACCTGCACAGGCCCTGAAATTTATTCGGCCGATCATGTGACTGGCCCGTGTCCGGGTCGTTGGCGTGGACATGGGGCGAGGGGATCTGACGGATGTCGAGTGGGAACGGCTGCTGCCGTTTCTGCCGGTCAGTAACGGTCGTTGTGGCCGGTGGCGGGATCATCGGCAGGTGATCGACGGGATCCTGCACCGGGTGCGGACCGGCGTGCAGTGGCGTGACCTGCCCGAACGCTTCGGTCCGTGGAAGACCGTCTACGAACGCCACCGGCTGTGGTCCGCAGACGGAACGTGGGAGCGTCTGCTCCAGCAGGTTCAGGCCGCCGCCGACGAGGCAGGTGAGATCGACTGGGACATCTCGGTCGACTCCACCATCGTCCGCGCTCACCAGCATGCGGCCGGCGCCCGCACCGCCCCACCTCCGGCGCCCGCTTCAAAGGGGGCCGAGATGGTAGAACGCCAGAACGAGACGCTGTGGCAGCGCCTCGTCGGCCGCCTGGAGGTGATGGTGCTGGAGGTGAGGGCCTGGGCCGTTCGCGGGGCGGGTTCACCAGCAAGATTCACCTGAGCGCGGACGGCCGCTGCCGTCCGTTGTCCCTGGTCCTCACGCCGGGCCAGCGGGCGGACTACACCCAGTTCAAGCCCGTGCTTGAGAAGATTCGCATCCCGCGGGTGGGGCCGGGCAGGCCCCGCAAGAAGCCGGACAGCCTGGCAGCGGACAGGGCATACAGCAACGGGCCCTGCCGCGAGTACCTACGCCGACGGGGTATCCGGCACACCATCCCGGAGAAGACCGACAGCCAGGCCGCCCGCCTACGCAAGGGCTCACGCGGCGGTCGGCCACCCGGCTTCGACGAAGACCGCTACAAGAAACGCAACATCGTCGAGCGGACCATCAACCGGCTCAAACAGTCCCGAGCGGTCGCCACCCGCTACGACAAGCGCGGCTACGTCTACCTCGGCACCGCCACGGCGGCAGCCCTGGTTATCTGGCTCCGTACATGATCGGCCGGACAAGTCCTAGCTGGCCAGTCCGCCCATCTGCACGCCGACCCTAGTCGCTGGCCTGCATGAGCAAGTCGTCCCGGATGTCGTCATAGCGTTCCTGAGTCTCGCGGATGATCGAGATGAGGAGCATGACGGCGATGATGCAGTGCCCTGGGCTCAGGTGGGACAGGGGCAGGTGGTGCACAACAGCATGCCGGGAGAGGGTCGTCGGGACCGCATCGCCCCTACCGGGGTCGTACGGGGTGTAGAAGGCATTCAGCGGTGCCAGGACGTACTGGTGCTTGGGCAGGTAGTCGTTCGGCTTCTTCTTGCCGGCCTTCTGCAGCCTCCCGTGGGCACCTCGCCCGCGGGGGACGTGGGTCAGGTTGTGGAGCATCTGCTCGACCCCGGCGACGGCGAGGCACGCGGCGGCTTCACGGTGACCGTCGGACCATGCCGCCATGGCCTTCTCCCCTGCCTCGACCTCACCGGCGATCCATTCATCAGTGCACTCACCAAGCTTGAGGCGGCACAGGGCCTGGATCTCGTCTTCGCTGTCCACCAGGACGGCGAGCTTGTCGTCGTGGCCGGCACCCGCAGCGGCCAGCCTGCTCAATGTCTGCGCAGGCGTGACCCACGCGACCGGTATGCCGTGCTTCTTGGCCAGGACGAGCAGCACGTCCATCTGCACTGCGCTGCCCCACCAGTTCTCGTGCCGTACCGCGGTGTAGAAGTGCGGCATCCGGTGGGCTCCGTGGACAGCCGGGGCGTACGTGTCCCAGATCATGCCCCAGTCGCGGAGCTGGGGAAAGGTGGCCGTGGAGTGGCCTGCGGAGGGATCGCTGAAGGTCATGAGCTCATCGTTCCGTGTAGCCGCGATCGGTGTGGTTAAAGCAGCAAAAGAGCGCGTGTGTGGGGCAGTGGGTACCGCCGATAGTGGCCCGAACGGGCGCTGACGCTGCGTCCTGCATGGCCTACCACTGCCGTTCCGCCGCTCTACGCCCAGGGCGGGGCGGTGATCTGCATATTGGTCCTGCCGAGCTGCCATCGGCCGGGTGCTGCCTGGTGGAAGGCGGGGAAGCGGTGCAGGAGCCGTCCCAGTCCGTCCATCTGCCGGCGGTGCGGTTCCTGTACCGAAGCGGGGAGCGCGGCGAGGATGTCGGTACGGGTCATTGGCTCGGGCGCGCGGGCGAGCAGGCGGGCCACCTGCGACAGCACGTCGTCGCCAGCGACGCCGCGCTGCGCCTGAGCCCAGTCGCGGCCGTGCACCTCGTTTTGGACGAACGGCTCGCCCAGGATCTTGAAGGCCTCCGTGCCGAACCGGGCGAGCTTCGCGCGAGTGTCGCTGGAGAACCGGCTGCGGTTGAGGTACGCGTAGGTGCCGGCGGCGGCAACGGCCACGGTGGCGGCCACCGGGTGGGCTCGGGCCAGCCGTACGGCTCCGGCCAGACTGTATCCGGCTCCCACGATCGTGCTGGTGCTGCTCTGCATGCCCGCCTCCGTTTTTCCGATCCTCCCCAGCACAGCACGAATCGCTTCCCAGTTCGGGACGGCGACGCCCTGGCGGATCAGGTCACGGTCGGCGGCCAGGAGGACGACGGGGGCGAGTACGCCGGCGAGCTGGAGGATGCCGACGTCGCTGAGGTCCTCGTGGGCGAGTTTGTGGGCGGCCGCTGTCATGGGCAGCCCGTCCACACAGACGACGTGCAGCAGCGGCACGTACTGCTGCCACCACAGCCGCTCCGCCCGGGCGAGATCGAAGGCGCCACCCTCGCGCTTGCGGTCGGCGAGCACACGGGGGACTTCCGCCCACACGTAGTGCGGGATGAACCCGCGCAGCGTCCCGTGCCGCATCCCGGCGAGGATCGAGGACGGCTGGCCGCGCTTCAGGGCCGCGGTGACGTCCGATGTGAGCACCGAGGTGTCGAAGACTCCGAGCCGGAAGCCGCCGCCGGTCAACGGTACGGGATAGGCGCTGCTGTACATGACGGGAGCCTAGGCCCCCAACGGGGTCCTGGTGCACGGGTTTTCAGCGGTGCTTGTCAGCCGTTACTTCGCGGCGGCCGGTACGGCGGCCGTCTTCCTCGGCCGCCCGACGCTGCGCCGGGCGATCAGGCCGAGCTCGGTGAACGTGGCGTCGCTGTCAAGCGCTTGGAGGTCGGGGTGCTCTGCGGCGATGTGCCGCAGGACCGTCTTGATCGCCAGCTCGTAGTTCGAGCGGGTCGCACCCGAGGCGCCGGCCCGCCAGCACAGCGCACGCTCGTCATAGACGGTCTTTGCGACTGACGCCGTCGATGTCGCTGATGAGTTGCTCCAGGCCAGTAACGTTAACCCAGCTGTGATCTGCATACACCCACCCGCCCTCGTAGGGGCGCACACGCATCCCGGTCAGCGCCCGCACAGTTCCGACCGAGGCACTTGACCACCCCGGGGAGCGCGCCCAGGACACGAGAAGACGCTCGATCCCGCGGAGAAACTCCTCAACCTGGTCACGGTCAGCTATCGACCGATGAACGACGACGCTGAGGCCGGCCCCGTCCGTCAAGGGAAAGCTGGAGAAGAACACGTCGTCGTAATCATGCACCCACGGGCAACTGCCCCACAGCACTGTGCTTTCGCCATCACGAACCACGGCCTCGGCGAGCGCATCCTCCTGGAGGCACCGGGCGTAGGCATCACTCATGTCGACGGTGACGGCCATCCTCAGCCTTGCGCCCCGCTCTGCTTCGACCTTCGCCTGGGTTTCCCTGCGCGCAAAATAGGAATAGCGCGCGCTCATACCCGCAGCCATGATCGCGCGCCGGACACAGTCAGAAATCTCGGCCAGACTCTGATCGCTGGATACGTCCACGGCGACCAGTGCCTCTTGAAAGAAGCAGCCCACCGATTCCTTCAGTGAGGGGAAGCGGTTGGAGAAGTTCAGTTTGAGGCCCACCCGGCTGTTTCCGGACAGAGCCGACAGCGCGATACAGAGAGCCGTGGAAACAATGCTGGTGACGCTGTCTCCGCTCTGACGCGCCAGAGTGAACAGCGCCGGGAGGAGCGGCCTCGACTGCAGTGTGGCCTGCCAGTAATGCGCAGCGTCCAACGAACCTGGCGCGCATCGGCAGCGCCCTGGGCGGGATGGTCGCTTTCGCGATCACCGCCATGCATGGAGACCTGCTGAACTGGACGACCGGAGCATTCACGGTCGGCGCCCTAGCCCTGGTCGCGGCCCTGCTACTCATACCGAGCGAGACGCCAGCCCGCCGACTGCGCCAGCTGATCCACACGTGGCGCGTCCCGGCAGAAGACGCCGGCCTTGAGGCGGCCCAGTCTTCTGCGCTCCCGCCCTCACCGCGCCGAGATACCAGATGAATTCGCTCGGCGGCCCTGGTGCCGGTCCTCCCTAAGCCGACCAGCACTGTTGATCGAAGCTCGCAGCCCTACTCTGGGCGCGTAGGAACGCTGTCATGAGGACCCCGGGTGAGGTCCACGTCATCGAGGGCCGCAACCGCTGGGAGTGTCAGCTCTCAGTGAGCGCGCTAAGCCAGGCCTCGCCCGGTGGCGGTACGAAGAAGTAGCCGCCTCCCGTGGTGAGGGTGTACTTGGCCATGGCTTCGCCCTGGAGCCTGCGCTGAACCGCCTCGAAGCCCTTCTCCAGATCACTCTGGAAGCAGGAGAAGATCAGCCCTTGGTCGTCCGGGGCCCGGTGGTAGTTGTAGCTGCGCCGGACCATCGGGGGAGGGGTGCGGGGGTTTGGTGCTGCTCTGCGGACATGTGCGTCTAGTGGGGTGATCTTGCCGTGAGGGTCGGTGGCGAAGACGGCTCGTTCGGTGCGGGGGGTGCCGTCCAGCCACCGGCCGTTCCGGCGTCGGCCGGTGATGCGTTCCTGCTCGTCGAGGGTGTCCCGGTCCCAGAAGTCGGTGGCAAGCCGGATGATCCGGATTACCTCATAGCTGCCGCCGATGGCCCATGACGGCTCACCCTGACCGGCCCTGATGGTCGCACGTTCGGTGATCTCTGCCGCAGTGGCGGGGTTTCCATGCCCTTCGGTGAAGTGGAACGGGTTACGGGACAGGCCCCGGCCGTCCTCGGCGCGGTTCTCGGGACGGGTGCCGTCCGCGCGCCAGCGCACCTGCTGTTGTGGCAGCGCGCGCAGAGTCTGTTCCGCGGCTTGCTGTACGGCACGGGCTGAGGATCCGGTGATATGGAGTAGGAGGTCGCCATGTGATTGGGCAGGGTCCAGTACGTCGCCTTCAAACGATGGCATCCGTTGCAGGTGCCGCAGCTTGTCAGCGCGCGAGGAAAATGCGCCTTCGCCCAGTGCCAGCCAGGCGGCGACGCTGCCGCCGTCGATCGCCGTGATGGCTTGATGGGCAGCGCGCAGCGCGTCTGCGCGTTCGCTGCCCAAGGTGATGTCGAGTGAGATGAGCCGCGCATACGGCAGCGGCGCTGCTCCGCGGAGGTGGGCTGGTGCTTTGTCTTGCCCATCGGGTGAGCCTTTGGACAGAGCTGTGACGCCGACGGCAGTAAGGCCGCCTGCTCCAGCGGCCATTGCAGCCGAAGCGGTTAGGAGTCTGCGCCTACTAGTCATCGTCCTGGGGCACTCTCTTGCCTAGCGGAGCACATGCCGATCACGCCGGATGCTGCGGTGAGGGTGTCTGCGGCTCGGCGGACGTCCATGATCGCCCCGGCCAGAGCGGTGTAGCCGAGGTCGCACTGCCGGACCTGCGTCAGGTACCGCCCGCCCAGTAGCAATGCACGCCTCGTGGGGCGCGACGCTGGCCTGCCTGCCACTTCAGGCGAATGATCAGTCTCCCTCAAGGTGAAGTTCCATCGATACTTCATCTGCACACCGCTCGGCCAGTCCTCGGATAGCGGTCAGAATATTGCGCTCCGAATCTCCATCGACCGAACTTCGCTCCACGTCAACCTCGGAAAGGAATTGCGGCATATCTTGCGAGGTCAGAATCAGAGTCCCATAGGGATCTACTCGGTTCAGCATGGGCAGGTTGCTGCTTTCGCAGATTCGTGCGAACAGATCAGAGCCGTCGAGCACAGCGTCCACTTGAGTCAGGTGCCGCCTCTTCGGGCTCGTTCCCGGCCGGTCCACCTGCTTCAACACTACGTCTACGCCCATCGCGACAACTCGTCAAAAACACTCGCCACGAAAATCACCTCACGGGGTATCGGATGGGAATGCTGTAATCAGCTTTCGATCCCGAACCACAACTCTGATGTAGTACTGCGGGTCACCAGCGGCGGTCTTGCCAATCGATGACGGAAATCGGTAGAAGTAAACACCATCGTTGGTCTCGCCACCAAGAGCGCGATTGATCATCTTCTGGATCTTCGCCTTGCTCGTCGTGTTGAACTTACTCTTGTTCGGATACTGGCTTCGATTCACATGCCGGTCCCAAATGTGATGCCATCTTCCCTTTGAGATTGGGACCGGGCAGCTGCTGTTGTGAACGAGGACCGGCGTCTCGCCCGCCAGCACATGGTACGTGTGGAGATCGTCGACGGTGAGGTTGTAGACCGAGACGGACTGCGTTCGATGGCCAACGGAAGCGATCTGTACCCGTGTGCCGGCGCTTGTCCGCAGCCACTGTCCGACCTTGAGGTCACCGGCTTCTGCCCATCGGTGAAGGGTGGGTACCCAGAAGGGGTGCCCGTCAGTGGCGGTGATCTGTCCCGTCGAGAGTCCTGTGGGGCCGTCGGTGTCGAGGGTGATGTCGACGAGTTGTTTCTCGCCGCTTCCCTGAATCAGGGCCGTGACTTTGCGGGGGGCGCTCTCGCCGGTTTCGGGGTCGGTGGCGATGACGGTGTCGCCGATGTTGACGTCCTTAATGGGTCTGCGGGTGCCGTCGCCCATGAGGACGGGGGTGTCGCCGGTGAAGCTGTTGAAGGGGGTGCAGCCCACTCGGCTGGCGGCCTTGGCGCCGAGGCCTGCGCCGAGCATGCCTCCGAGGCAGCCGAGGGCGGCGGATTGGCCGACTTGGCCCCAGTTGACTTTGCGGCCGGACAGGCGCTGGGTGAGCCAGTCGAGTCCGCCGTCGACGACGCCGCCGATGATGCAGCCGGCGATGAGGGGGTTGTTGCCTGAGGGGTCGGTGTAGGTGGTGGGGGAGGACAGGGCGTATTGGTAGAGGTTGGTGCCGCCGGCGTGGCCGATGGGGTCTTGGGAGATGAAGCGGCCGGTCTGGGGGTCGTAGTAGCGGTTGCGGTAGTAGAGCAGGCCGGTGCCGTCGTCTTCGCGGCCGGTGAAGGTGTAGGGGTTGGAGGTGGCGGTGCCGGTGGCGGTGGGGGTGCCGTTCGGGTCGTAGGCGTAGGTAGTGGCTACGGTGCCGTCGGTGTTGGCCAGGCCCACGACGGTGCCGAGGGCGTCGGTAAGGTAGACCTGCGTCTTGCCGCCTTCGGTGCGGGTGAGGAACTCGTCCAGGCCCGAGGTGGCCACGCTGGCTGTCGTTGTCCCGGAGGCGTTCTGTTCGGCCAGTGGGTTGGTGCCGTCGGTCAGGTACCGGCTGGTGGCGGTGCCGGTCGTCTTGGAGATGCGGCCGCCGAGCGGGTCGTAGCCGAACGATGACGCGGTGCCTGCCTTGGCCAGGCCGGTGAGTTGCCCGCGTGCGTTCCAGGTGTAGGTGCGCAGGCCGTCGCTCTTGAGCTGGCCGACATCGTCGTAGGTGAAGGTGCGGCCGTTGTAGCTGGTGATGCGGTTGTCGTCGCCGAACTGCGTGCCGCTCTCCGCGGCGGGCAGAGCCACCTTGGTAAGCGAGCCGGTCAGGCCGGCCTGCAGGCCGCGGACGTCCCTGGTGTACGTCAGGTCGCCCACGGTCTTGGTGCCTTGGGCGTAGGCGATGGACTTGATGACGCCGGTGGTGTCGTAGCCGGTGGTGCGGGTGATGCCGCCGGGCAGAGAGGCGGTCTTCTCCCGGCCCACGGCATCCAGGCCGAAGGTGACGTCCTGGGTGCCGGTCTTGACCGACTTGAGGATGCTGGACTTGTCGTAGCCGTAGGTGGTGCTGGTGCCAGCTGCGGTCATCAGTTTGCGGCGGTCGGCGTTGTCGTAGTCGTAGGTGACCTTGCCGGTGGGGCCGGTGGTGGTGGCCAGGCGGTCGTGGACGTCGTACGTGAAGGCCTGGTTGCCGGCTTTGCTGTCGGTGATCTGCCTGAGCAGGTCCCGGGTGTCGTAGTCGTAGATGACGGTGGACTCGGCCTGGCCGGCGGCGTCGACGCCGTACTTGGTGCTCTTGGGCCTACCGAGCAGGTCGTACTCGGCGACGGCGGCCTTGCCGGATCTGCTGGTGGCCTTCTTCAGGAACCCGGCCGCGTCGTACTCGAACAGCGCCTGCGCGCCCAGCGGGTCGGTTGCTGTTTTGGGGCGGTCGGCCTGGTCGTAGTCCCACTTGGTGGTGTTCAGACGGGCGTCGGTCAGGGTGGTGAGGTTGCCGTTCTCGTCGTAGCCGAGCGCGGTGGTGTGCCCCAGCGGGTCGGTGATCTCCCTCGGCTGGTTGAGCGCGTCGAACAGGACCGTGGTCTGTGAACCCGCCCCGTCGGTGAGGGCGCTGATGCGGCCGGCCGCGTCAGTGAACTGCCGGGTGATGCGCCCCTCGGCGTCCTCCACCTGCGCCAGGTCGCCGTGCTGGTAGGTGTACTCGCTGGTCGCGTTCGCGTTGTCGGTGACCGTCTTGACCTGACCGCTTGCGTTGAACGTGAAGCCTGTCTTGCGGCCTTCGGGGTCCGTGACCGTGTCAAGATCACCCTTGGTGTTGTAGCCGAAGACGGTGGCGTTGCCCAGCGGGTCGGCGGCTTGGGTCGGCTGGTCGTAGGGGCCGTCCAAGGTCGTCTTGCCCGTGGAGCGGGCATTGGCGGTGCCGGCCAGCTCGAGCGCCGAGGTGATGTGCCCGTTGGCATCGTAGGACAGTTCGCTGCGGCGGCCGAAGGGATCCACGACGGCGGCGATGCGGTGCTTGGTGCCACGCTCGTAGACCGTCTTCCTGGCCAGCGTCGTGCCGTACGCCTGGGTGTCGTTGACGGCAAAGCCGCTGTTGTCGAACTCCACCCTGCGTACCGATCCGCCAGGCTGGGTGACCTCCGTGGCCGTGACCTGACCGGTGCCGGTCTGGGTGTAGGCGAAGGCGTATTCCTGCCCCTCGGTCAGCGTTTGCTTCTTGACCCGGCCGTCGGCGTAGTAGCTGTTGGTCATGTAGACGATGCCGCGGGCGTCCTTGGCGGTCGCGATCCGGTTGGTCACGCCGTCGTAGGTGAACGAACTGACCTTGCCCGCCGGGTCGGTGACCGTTTTCAGCCGGCCTGCCTCGTCGTAGGTGTAGGAGGTGCTGCGGCCGGTGTTGTCCTGCGCCTTGGTGATCCGCTGGGCGCTGTCGTAGCTGAAGGAGATCCAGCGGCCGCCGGGGGCGGTGACGGACGTGATGTCGCCCTTGGAGCCGTTGGAGCGGATGATGCGCGTCGCGTTGCCGTGCCGGTCGCGGATCTCCTGCAAGGGGCCGTACCAGGGGAAGACGTAGGCGGTGCCGTCGCGCAGGCGCAGGTGCCAACTGCCCGATTCTTGACTGATCTTGGCGCCGTTCAGGGCGGTGGGGGTGCCTTCGGGTTCGAAGACCGCATCTGCGTAGCCGCTGCCCGGTGAGGTCCGCACGAAGTGGACCTTCTTGCCGCCCGGCAGGTACAGGTCCACCTCGCTGTAGAGGCGTTTGGAGTGCAGGTACAGGTTGTAGGACAGGTCCCGGCCGATGCCGAAGGCGCGGGGGCGGGTGTCGCCCTGCCAGTAGGTGCGGGTGACTTCGGCCGAGCCCAGCGGGCCGGACACGCCCAGGTCGGTGCGGGAGTCGGTCAGCAGGCCGGTCTGCAGGTCGACGGGGTCGCCGGAGAGCCAGTCGACGATGTCCGAGATAGCGGAGACGTCGAAGGGGATGACGTCGGAGATGGAGAGCATGGCGCCGTGGAAGGCCCATACGCGCGTTTTGTCGTCGGGGACGACCTGTTTGCCGTCACGGGTGACGGTGCCGTGCCCGTAGGTGTGCCATCCCTTGCGCTCGGGGTCGTAGGCGAGGAAGTCGATTCGTGTTCCGGGAGCTTCGTGCGTGTAGTTCGGGTAGACGATCTGCGCGCCCTTGGGGAACAGGTACGTGCCGCCTGGCTGGACGGTGAAGTACACCGGCACGGCGCTGTTCTCGGGCAGCGGGAAGGGGGGCCGGTCGACGGGGATGGCGGTGATGCCCAGCTCTGTGACCGGCTTGCCGTGTTCGTCGCGCACTACCGAGCCCTTGGGGATGCGCACCTCGAGGCCCGGGATCTGCGGGGTGGTCAGGGTGACGTCCGAGCGGGTCGGGGTGTCGAAGGTGGCGGTGTGCTTGGTGTCCAGTGGCGTCATCCAGACGGGGAAGCCCAGGTCCGTGCTGCGGCCCGCCACCGGCCGTATCCGGATGTCGAAGCGTCCGTAATTCCGCTTGCTGGTCTTGGCGCTGGCCCCGTCCACCACCAGGGTGGTGGCCTCTGCGCTGATATCGGACAGCAGGAAGCGGCCCTTGTTGTCGGTCTTGGTGCTCTTCGCCCCGACGCGGACCGTCACCTTCGCCAGTGGCTTGCCATCCAGCTTCAGCACCTGCCCGGTCACTGCGGTGTGGCCAGGTGGTGCCCGCAGGGCTGCGGGGGCTTTCGGCTTGGCGCTCCGTCCTGTGGTCCAGTCGCGGCCCTTGAGGTTGCGCGGTCCCGGGCGCCAGGCATCGCGCCCCTTCGGCACGATGCCGGAGGCCTTCTTCGCCTTCAGGGCTTTGGCCTTCTCCTGTTGCTCCAGCCGTTCGCAGCGCTGGGCGCTGACCTCCAGCCAGTCGGGCAGGCTCAAAGTCATGGTGCGGGCCAAGCGCTCGACACGGCAGGCGTTCTTCACCGACAGGCGCGGCAAGTCGTGGGTGATCGCACGCGTTTTGATGGCTGTGGCGGCTGCCTTGAGGCTTAGGTTCAGGGAGCCGGTGGCCGCGCTGGTGGGGTTGATCCGCACCTTGTAGGTGCCGGCTTCGGCGAGGTCGGTCAGGGCGATCGATCCGGACGCGCCTGCGGAGATCAGCCGGAAGCTGACCACCGCGGCGCCCGAGGGGGCCAGGACGTCGGCCGACAGGCTGTTGGTGAAGCTGTTCGCCGCCACTTCCAGCGACAGGTCATCACCCGTCTTGGCGGTGAACGAGGCGTGGATGTTCTGCCCTGGCCGGGTCACCGTCGCCTTTGCCGCAGCGCCGCCACGCGTCAGCGCACCCACGTCGGCCGGCTTGGACAAGGTCAGCGTCACTTTGCCGACATCCAGCCTGCGGTCCGCCACCCGCACCGTGTAGGTGCCGGCCGCCAGCACCCCACTGTCCCAGTCGGCATTACGGCCGGGCCCTGCGGTGAAGCTGGAGACGTAGTTGCCGTCCGGCCCGTTGATGGTGATGGTCGCGTACGACGGCATCGTCGCCCCCGTCGCGGCAAGGCTGACCTGCTCCCCGGCCTGCGCGGTGAACGTCGCCACGCCGTCCTGGCCAGGACGGGTGATATTCAGGGTCGGCGACGCACCCGTCGCGCTGAGCGCCCCTCCCTGGACGTAGTGGGAGACGGCGACCTTGACCGTCCCGGTGCCGCCGCCGTCGGGGTCGCAGCGCAGCGTGTACTGGCCGCTCTGCGGCAGCGAGTCGATGTCCAGGGAGTTGCTGTCGCCGTTGGGAACGGGCAGATACTCACCTTGCGTACCGTCCGGGCGGTAGACGTAGCAGCGCAGATAACCACCCATTGCCTTGGCATCCACGCCGACGCTCAGCGATTCGCCTTTGGCCGCGGTGAAGGTCCAGTTGCCGTCCTGCCCGATCCGGGACAGCGCCGTGGACACAGTCGGCCCGTCGAAGGCCACGGCCGCAACGACCGGCTTGGACAGCATCACCGCCACGGAGCCGGTGTCGGTGGAGCGCGGGTCGATGACGAGCTGGTACGTGCCCGACTCCGGCAGGCCGGCGACCTCCCAGTCGGCCGCTGTGCCGCCGAAGCTGCTGGAGGCGACCGTCGCGCCCTGGGGGGAGACGAGAGTGATGGAGGCCTGAGAGGTGAATGAGCCTCCCTGCAGGCCGAAGCCGACCGCGTCGCCCCGCTCGGCGTCGAACAGGATCCTCGCCTTGTGCTCGGCCGTCACCACGGCTACCTGCGAGGGGTCCGTGTCGGTGAACGAGGCCCGCATCGTCGTGTCGTACAGGGCCCCCTCACCATCGGCGGTGACCGTGAAGTCGCCCGGCGCCGCAGCCGAACCAGCAGGGGTGTCCACCTCCACCCGCCCGGTACGGGCATGCGGCGGCACCTCAACGGTCAACGAGGAAGCGGAAGCCTTCTTCACCGGCGCGACCAGGCCGTTGAAGCGCACCACGTTGTCGGTGACTGCGGAAGCGAACCCGGCACCGGACAGTGTGACTTCGCTGCCTGGTGCGCCGGAGGCCGGCTCGATCTTCGTCACGCTCGGCCCGGCCGACGCCACGAGGAACGCCTCCGCCGCGTCGGCGGACGCACCGCCCACGCTCACGGTGACCTTCCCGTTAACCGCCCCCGTGGGGACGGTGACGACGAGACGGGTGGCGGAGGCGGAGGTGATGGCCGCGGCCTTGCCGCCGATCGTCACAGTGTTCCCGGCGACGGTGGGGGAGAAGCCGGTACCCGACAGCGTGATCTTCGCTCCCGGAGCTGCCCGGACGGGAACCACAGACAGCACCGACAGCGTGCTGGAGGCGAAGCGGTCGATGCCCAGCCGGTTGCCGGCCTCGTCGTAGCGGTAACGCGCCGTCTGACCGCCCGGATCGGTCACGCCGGCTAACCGGCCTGCCGCGTCGTAGGCGTAGACGGCGTTGTTCGTCGTGGGCTCGCCCGCAGGCGACGCCTTCGGCTTCGTCGTGGGCTTGTTCGGTGCCCGGTCTCCAGGCTGGGACGGAGCAGCGCTCGCCGACGGCGTGGTCTTGGCGGGCGGAGGCTCCGGCGGCAGAGCCTCGGCCGACACCGCACCTGCGGCCAGCGCCAAGACGAGCACACCGACCGTCACCAGCCGATGCCGACCACGTCTGATCACACCTAAGTGCCCAACTCGCGACCGCATGCGCCCTCCCCAAGGCACTGCACAGGGCACCCAGGCCCCGTGAACCCCACCTACATCGCACGAGCCGTCACACCATAGCCACACTGCGTCATGTACGTGACAGGTGGAGCCGTCTATGGCTGAGATTAAGCACTGAAACGTGTCGCACGACCGGGACGTGCTTGGAGGAACTCGCCCACGCTAGGGGCCAGGAGTGGTCCAGCGCATTCATGGCACGGGCAGGAGCCATGTATCAGGCACAGAAGCTCAGTGTGGAGTTGCTGGCCAACATCTGGTTCTTCCAGAGCGAGGACACCGTCATCATCGATGACGGCCTACGGGTGCTGATTCGTGAATGGAGGATCGAGGAGCGGTTCGCGCCGCGCTGCCGACAGCGTGATGCTCCCTTCGCAAGGCGGTCCCAGGGCGGCTGGCGGCCTCGCGAATATTGCTCCAACGCCTGCCGTCAGAAGGCGTACCGGCGCCGCAAGTCCGCAGTGCACGGGGCAGCAGAGCAACTTCCCGAGTGCCACACTCCCGAGGACGTGCACCGCGCCTTGGGCGAGGGCTACCAAGTCGGGGGAGGTCGTCATGTGCAAGGTCTGCGCCCCGGGCTATCCCATGCGGACCCGGCTGACGAATGAGGTGTGGACACCCGTTTTCGGGCGTCACCACTTCCCGGACTGACGTGTCCTTCCTCGTCGTCGGGCGGCGGGGGCCTGAGGTCGGGCCGTGGCTACAGGCCGCCGCAGCGGATACCAGATGTGCTCGGGGAGAGCGGTCAGCTGCCGGTGCGTGCGATGAAGGCGGCGCGCCCCTCGCCCGCCCGGTCGGAGTGCAGTAGCCGGGTCTCTGAGATCTGGCAGCGCAGCGAAAGGTCGGCGAGGCTTTCGATGAAGTAGCGGTCGGCCAGAACGGACGCGGCCGGGTGTACCTCTCGTGCGCTCATCCATTCCATCAGCGTGCCGGCGGCACCCCGGGCCTGCCACGGCTGGTCCATCGAGGCGCGCGTCTGCTGCCCCCCGGTCGCCCGGGCCCAGATCTGGTCTCTGCTCTCGAGTACTTGCGCCCGCAGAGCCTGCAAATCCGCAAGGTCGATCCGTGCCAGCTTGTCGGCCCGTTCCTCGTACGAGGTCTCTTCCTGGCGGGCCATCTGCGAGGCGTGACACGCGGCCGCGTAGTCCCATACCGCGAGGCAGTCCTCCGCGACGTCGCAGTTGAGATGCAGAGCTGCGGCGAGGTCGGCCATGAAAGCCCCATCGGCTTCTGGGAGCTGCCGCATCTCCAAGCCCACCAGCACACCCAGCAGACGGCCGTCCACCTCCTCGCGTGTGGCGCGAGCGAGGTCGGGCAGGCGGCGGAGGTTGCTTCGCATCTGCCGTACGGCTCTGCCGTTCTCGCTCAGCGAGAGCTTCGCCTCGGCCTCGGCTCTTTCGTATTCGCCGTCCATCTCGGCAGCCCATAGCGGCGGGACCTGCGCTTGTACCTGTTCCACGTGATCCTCGTGCTGCACGCGGTGCCTGAAGTAGACACGCGCCAGCGCGGTCTTGAGCGCGGGCTCCGGAACCTGTGCTCCGCTGAAGAAGGCGAGCAGCGCCAGGTCGTCGTAGGAGCGCCCGGGGCCGGCGTGCTGGGCCAAGGCGCAGACCAGGTCACCTGTGCCGTCCGGATAGGCCGCTTCGGTGCCTGAGGCTCCCAAGCGGCGGATCTCGGGGCTAGGGATCAGGCCGTTGCGCCGCCAGCGTTCCAACTGGCTCGCGCTGACCGTGAGTCCGGCCGCAGCTGCTTGGGCCATGAGTGTGCGATCAGCTCGGCTGGGTGCGGTTCGTGGCATACAGGGGACGTTATCCAGGAGGCTGGTGGGCCTGTGGTCCGAGACCGCGGGGGTCGGCCGCAATAGTGCCACCAGCGGCTGGCAGCACTACGGGCCGCGGGGGATCGCAGCTGACTGCGGCGCGATGTCCCGGCGGTTGTCGCCAGCGTCGCTGCTTGTTCGATCGGTACCCGAGGTGGAAGTTCGGACCTCGGGTTCGCTCGGTGAGGCTTCGCGCTCCACACCGCTCAGTCGCCGACCGAATGAGTGCCTGGTGAGCAACGGACTTCTCCAGGGCCTTCGGTCCGTCTCCCTCTACGCTTCGAGGCTGCCCGGCAGGTTCGCGATGAGGAGGCCCGTGAGGACTTTCGTGAAGTCCGCGGCTGAGATCCGGCCGAGCCGGACGTCCGGAAAACCGGTCCACCCCGGACCCTGGCCTGTCCTGGCTGCGCTCCCCAGGCACCGGTGCACACCGCGCCGCGTAGTGAACTTGACCTGCCGGTGGAAGGCTGGCGACACCATGGGCAGGCAGGCTCACCTGGCCCGCAGGCATGGCCGGACACGGCCAGAAGCCGGGCGAGGGCGGAGGTCTCCCGCGACTCGGCCCGCCGCAACCTGCCTCACTCGCGTTGCTCAGTACCATGAATGGGACGCATGTGCGAATTGATGCAAGGGGAGTGCCGTGGGCTACGAACTCGAGAAGCGCCTGGTCATCGGGGTCGCCTCCAGCGCACTGTTCGACCTGGCAGAAGCGGATACAGTCTTCCGCGAGCAGGGAGAGGAGGCCTACCGCGCCTATCAGGAGCAGCACTTGGACGACACGCTGAGCACCGGCGTCGCCTTCCCGTTCATCCGCCGCTTGCTGTCCCTGAACGACCTCTCACCCGACGATCCCTTGGTTGAGGTCATCGTCCTGTCCCGCAACGACCCGGACACCGGCTTGCGCGTCATGCGGTCGATCCAGTCTCACAGCTTGCCGATCACCCGGGCCATCTTCATGCAGGGCCGCTCGCCGTACCATTTCATGCCGTCACTGAACATGTCGCTGTTCCTGTCCGCGAACGAAACCGACGTTCGAGAGGCCGTCGCGCTCGGACTGCCGGCCGGTCGCGTCCTGGGGCCTGCGGCGGCCGACGAGAGCAACGACCAAGATCTGCGGATAGCCTTCGACTTCGACGGAGTCCTCGCTGACGACGCCTCGGAACGGATCTACCAGACTGACGGCATCGAGGGTTTTCGCTTCCACGAGACGATGAATGCCGCTACCCCGCACGATCCAGGACCCCTGCGGGACTTCCTCGCCAACATCAACCGGCTGCAGCAGCGGGAAGAAGAGCAGCGGGTGAAGGACCCGGACTACAAGATCCGCGTCCACGTCTCCCTCGTCACTGCCCGCAACGCACCCGCCCACGAACGTGCGGTGCGGAGCTTGAAGGACTGGGGTGTGACCGTCAACGATGCCTTTTTCCTCGGTGGCATAGACAAGAGCACCATCATGGGGGTACTCAAGCCCCACATCTTCTTCGACGACCAGGTCAGCCACCTGTCCGGCACTTTCCGCAGCACGCCCAGCGTGCATGTGCCCTTCGGGAAACTAAATGAGCCGGACACCCCGCCCCCCGCCGACGACCACGGGTAGGACCGCCTGCCTCATCAAGGATGTACAGCCACGCACCGTTGTACGACGCCCCAGCGCCTGAGCCGGACTTCAGCCCGCCGCCGATCGACAAGCGGCCCGGGTACACCTCGGCCGGATACCCAGGCCGGGTCCACGATCGCCGCAGCAGCGAGCGGCTGCTGCGCGGCCCAGCCCCCGGCAGCGGGTAACCACCTCCAAGGCTCGTCCTGGGACCGCCGTACCGGACGGTACTGCTGCCCTGTGGTGTTGGGGCGATGCCGAGGCATGGCAAGGTCAGGCGACAGGCGACAGGCGCCAGGCGAAGTCGACTTATGGGTTGCCCCAACTTGTGCTGAACGAAAAGGGGGAGGGGGAGGGAGAATCTTGCCGTAGGGTTTTTCGCGGCCCTCCGGCTTGTCGGCCATTCCGCTTAGTCCACGCGTCGGCCTCCTTCGACGGCTAGCGGCCTTCCGGGTGATCATCGCCGCCTGCTGGGGTGCACAGCAGGCGGTAACTGCAGGGTCCGGTAGTGGGCTCGGGCTTGGTCCATGCCTCGGATTTCAAGCTGTGATGCCGGGGTAGGTGCTGAAATCCGGTGATACTCGAGGGTCCGGGCCGCGTGGCGAAGCCTGGTCGGTCGCGTGACTCGCCCTGGTAGAGGCGCTGGGTGGTGGCAGGCCCGGTCCCTCCGTTGTCCAGCGGGTATCACGGTGCGGAATCCGGGCCTCCGCTCACCCGTGCCCCGCCAGTGCCGGACGGCTGACTGCTGCCCGGGATCGCGGCCAGGATCTGGGCAAGAACGGCCGCGGCCGCGCGACGGCGGGCAGGCTGAGTCGACCAGATGGCCGGCAGGACTACGCCGACGAACAGGCAGACAAAGACAGCGAGCAGCACGGCAGGAAGGCTGCCAGGGACCCACGGCATCGAAACTCCTCACGTAGACGGTGGCTTGTTCACCTCCGACAGTGGCGGTGCACACGGCCGCACTGGTCCGACGCTGAATAGTCCTGAATACCGGAGGAGTTGATGCAGGTCAGACCCTACGCTGAGGGGCGTAACGGTGAAATGGGGTGACGGACGGGGTGAGTGATGGCAGCGGGGGAGCCGCCTCTGGCGGTGGTGAGTTTCTGCAGGCAGCTGCGGCGTCTGGTGCGCGAGTGCGGTGTCGCCCAGAGTGACGTGGCTAGAGCGCTTCACCGCAGCAACGGCGCGGTCTCGGCTCTCCTCAATGGGCAGCGTGCCACCCCGCCGGCTTGGGACGACGTGGCTCTCATCGTGGAGTACTGCGGAAATCGCCGTGCGAGTGCCCCCGCTGGCGTCAGCCTCGACCTGTCGTGGTGGCGGCTTCGCCACCACGAGATGGAGATGAGCGCCGACGAACCGCGGAAGGACAATCGCTCCCGCCGCGACCCGTTGCCGTCGCCGCCACCGGATCCGGAAGAGATTCCGGAGGACTTTGTCAGTGCTATCGACGTACTGGCTGCCGGCCGAGAGGACTTCAAGGGACTCGCGGCGGAACTGCTGGAGCCTCTCGCTCTAAGCGGCGCGGCAACCAATGGCCTGCCTGCGGTAGTGGAGGGATTGGGCGACCGGGTCCGCTCCAGCCACGGGATTGCGCGTACCGCATTGCTGGCCGCAGCCGACCGGGCCATCCTGGTCACTGCGTTCTGCGACGCCGTGGCCAGCTCCGGCATCCACTACGGGCCCGAACTCGGCTACCAGCAAGGCGACATCACCACCCAGATCGTCACCGAACTCGAGCAGGTCATTCTCGGCACAGACCGGGTCAGGGACGCCGGCGAACTGCGCCAGGAGATCACCGCCGCCTACACCTACGCCGCCGGCATCGTGCACGGTGAAGGCAGCCCCCAGGACCAGGCCCCCGAGGACCTGGCCCACCAGGCATGGCAGCGCTACGAAGCACTCATGGCCTCGGCCACCTGGGACTGCCCCGAACTACGCCTGACCTCCAACACCGAAGACCCACCCGAGGTCGCTGAGGCAGGGCCCCAGCCTCCCGGGCCCAGCTACGGGCTACTGCCGCTGTCGCACTGGCTCGCACAGTTCGCCGACGACCCCACCCCCGCACCCCGCTACAGGCGACTGTTACGCGAACCCGTCGCTGACGCCGAGGAAGCCGGCCTGGTGATGCCCACCCTGGAGAGCGGATACATAGACCCGGCCTTCCGCCTGGCACACGAGCATTCCAGCGGTCGCCATCTGTCCAGCGACGACTGGTGGCTCACGCAGCCCGTGCGTGAAGACCTCGGCGAGTTCCTCGCAGCCCACCTCCTCACCACCCACGCCATCAGCGCCCCGCTGGTCATCCTCGGCCACCCAGGCTCGGGAAAGTCACTGCTGACCAAGCTCCTCGCCGCGCGACTGCCTCAAGCAGAGTTCTTCTGCCAGCGCATCGAGCTGCGCCACATCCCCGCAGACCTAGACATCCAAGAACAGCTCGAACACTCCCTCAAGCGCTCCACCGGCCGGCCCACCCCCTGGCCAGAAGCCGCCGACCCCGGCACAGTCCGGGTTGTAATCCTGGACGGCTTCGACGAACTCCTCCAAGCCGCTGCAGCCGAGCACACCCGCTACTCCAACTACCTGCACGACCTAGCCGACTTCCAACAACGCGAACACGAACTCGGCCGCCCCACCATCGCGGTCGTCACCAGCCGCACCGTCGTCGCCGACCAAGCCCCCACCCCCCGCCTGAGCACCGTCATCCGCCTGGAACCCTTCGACGACGACCGCATCAGACACTGGGTACAGGTCTGGAACACCGTCAACCGCCGCTACTTCACCTCACGCAACCTGCAACCCCTGGACCCTGACGTGCTGCAGACGCACGGCGACCTCACCAGCCAACCCCTTCTTCTGCTGATGCTGGCCCTCTACGACGCCTCGGCAAACGCCCTGCACCAGCTCAGAGGCGAGGACATCGGACGAGTCGGGCTTTACGACAGGCTGTTGACCGAGTTCACCCGCCGCCAGGTCGCCAAGCACAACGGCGCCCAACCCCACGCGACACAAGCCGCTGCCGTCGAACACGAACTGCAACGGCTCGCCGTGATCGCCGTCGGCATGTTCAACCGGCGACGCCAGGGCATCACAGCCTCAGAAGCCCACACTGACCAGACCGCACTCCTCGACGCCGACCTCGCCCCCTCACCGCTGCTCTTCGGCCGCTTCTTCTTCATCCACGAAGCACAAGCCATCGTCACCGGCCAGCACAGACAATCCTACGAATTCCTGCACGCCACCTTCGGCGAATACCTCACCGCCCGCCTCATCACCGACGAACTCAAGCACCTCCTGCACACCGAGCCCCCTCCTCCCGCCGCCGTCAACGACGACCGACTGCATGCCCTGTTGTCCCATGTGCCGCTCGACGACCGGGCCGAAGTCATACGCAACCTCACCGACCTGATCAGCAGCTTCAGCGAGCCACAACGCAACCAGCTCACCGCGCTGCTGATCCGCCTGTTCAAGGCAGCCGCAGACGACCTCCCCCGACCCGACCGGCCGCCCTACGAGCCTCTCCCCGCCCGCCGCGGTCAACAAGAGGCCGTCTACAGCGTCAACCTGCTCCTCCTGACCGTCCTGGCAGAGGGCTCCGTCCGCGTCTCACACCTCCTCGACGCGCGTGACCCGCTCGACTCCTGGCGACGCCAGAGCATGTTGTGGCAATCCCAGCTCAGTAAGGCCTCCTGGGCCACCCTGATCAGCACGCTCACCACAGAACCGTGCACAGACCCGCAAACCAGCCACCCCGACGTGCGCGTACGGCTGACCCCTGCCGACCACGCAGACGGCCTTACCTGGCCCCCGCATCCAAACCCTCAAGCCCCACACGCCGGCCCCTACTGGCAGCACGAGCCGACCGACATCCTCGACCTGCACAAGGCCGCGGCCTTCACTCACGACACCAGCTCGCTGCACGTCTTGCACGCCGTAATGCCGCTGGCGCAGCACCTGCCGACCGCGCTGGAGACCTACTACGGCACCGATGACCAACACTCCCACTCCGCCGCGCACGCTCTCCTTGCCCTACTCAACCCGCTCACCCCCTCCGCCTTCGCTGCCACGCAAGGCCTTGTCGACCTCCTCAACACCCTGCCCGCCGGGGAGCGCACGGCAGCAGCGGACATCCTCGCCCGCCTCCTCTTCCACGCCATCCCACACCAACCCGCCCACGCCGTCATCCACATCCTGGACCAGCTCACCTCGCTGCGCGTAACCGGCTCACGAGGCCTCGGAGCACCCACCTGGCTGACCCTCGCCCAGTGCACCCAAGCCCTCATCGGACACCCACAAACCCCACACGCCCAGCTAGAGACCATCACCGCTCGCTTTGGCCCCCAAGCCCCGGCCCTGGACGACGCCAGCCCCCTGCAGCGCCTTCAGTGCCTGCTCATCGAGGCCGGCACAACAGCCACCTGGAACGCTGTCGAACACCCGGCCGCCGCCACCGTGCTCACCACCGCCCTCGAACTGCTCCAGCAAATCCCGTCAGCGAACAGACCCGCACACATAGTCATCGAACTCCTGCGCCTCGCAAAGGACCTTGACGCCAGCGACTGGCTGAGCGAACACGCAGAGCCACTACTGGAGGCACTCCCGCCTGACGGACTCCTCAGGCTCCGCCCGACAGACATCGACTGGCTCCGCCCCACCATCCACAACGAAAGCCTGCTCGCCGGGCTCGACCGTATCCGTAGCCTCTGGCACCGCACGTAACCCGGGCGCCCCTGCAGCACCAACGAAAGTCAACGCCGATAGGGGGCGAGCCGGGCTGACACGTTCGGCCACATGATGAGCAGACGGAGCTCAGTCTTCCTCGGCTCGACACAGGTTCACAGGACGGCCGTGTCTGGCCGACCTTCAGTATTCGCCCCTGACCCTTCTCAGTTCTGCAGCGGCTTGCTTCAGCTGGAAGATCAGACCTTCCGCCCGCATCAGCTGATCGGCCCCGTCACGTACGGCCATCGCGATGTCCGCCGCCCCTCGCAGGTCGTCGGCCGCAGACCGCAGAAGATCAGCACTGTCCTGCAGATGCCGCAGGTCTCTGGCCGCGCTCGACAGCAGCGGGGCGGTGTCCTGCAGATGCCCCAACCCGTGGGACGCGTCACGCAGCCACGCCGCCACATCGGGGTCGATCCCGAACCCATGCACCCGCGGGTCGCGAAGCTCCTCGACCAACACCCGCAACGTGGACGCCGCTTCAGGAGCGACCTTCGCCAACTCGGTCAGCGCATCGCGTGTCTCGTCGTGGAATGCTGCGAACGACTCCGTCACCAGCTCCCGCAACCGGTCTTCCGTCAGCTCCCGCAACTGCAGGAGCGGAGCTGTCCCCTCGCTCTCCCGCTGCTCCTTCCACCCCTCAAGTACCTCGACGGTGTACTTCTCGCTGCCCTGGCCGTCGACCCGGACGTGGTGGACCTTGCACAACAACAATAAGTTCGAAAAGGCGTTCTTCTCGGCCAAAGACATCTCCGGGTCGAACCGCTTACCCCCGGAGCTGACCGCCCGGATATGCGCGATCTCCAGGTTGAGGATGTGCTCCCCATCGACGAACCTAGTGACAGGCTCCTCACACCCAGGCCAGTAGCAAAAGCCACGACACAGTGACATCAGAGCCGCGTGCGTTCCCGACGTGTACTTACGAACCTCGCCCACGAAAGCTTCCTCCCACCCACGACGACAGACCGTGCGGCACTTGTGATTCAGTCCAGTAGCTACACAGCGCGACGGTCGTCAAGAGGCCGTCGGCGTGGAGCGTGCTGTCCAGCATCTGGCGGGCACAGAGGGGGGTCAGCCCAAGTCGCGCGGCTGCCAGCCAGCTGGAAGCTTGGGAAGGCCAATCAGGGCATCGACGCCGAGGTGCTCGAGGAGCAGTGATTTCAGGTGACGGCCGTCGATGAGTTCAAGCCTGTTGCGTGGGGCGAAGTCCAGACTGGTTTTGCCGAACCACGCGGTAGTGACCACGATGCCCTTCGAGGCGCCAGTGTCGTTGACGAGGCCCGCGACCGCGCGGACGGTGTCCGCCGGCACCACGTTCTTCGTGCGTTTCGCCTGGATGATGCACTGGGTGCTCAGGAGCGGCTGCTCGATCACGGCCACAGCGTCGATGCCGTCGTCGCGGGACGCCTGGGTGACCCACGATTTCAGCCCCGCCTTTTCGAACAGCCGCCGAATCAAGTGCTCGAACTCCGTCGGATGCATCGCAAGCAGGTCCGGCCGGCTGTCAAGCCCCGCGACGACATCCCGCCCCGGCGCGAGCTTGTACCGGCTCAGGTCGAAGGTGACCACAGGAGGCACAGGCTCCAGGTCATAGGGATGCTGTGAGACGACAGCATTGAGGTAGCGCAATGTCCGCACCGGATCGAGCTCGGGCTCGTCCAGGACAAGCTCATCGAAGGTCTCTCGGGTCACCCGAACACCGATGAGGCACGGTTCGATTGCCTTCCCTGTAGCCCGGTCCTTCGCACGGACAATCCCATTGAACGCGACAGAGTCCACCAACGCCGGCGGCGTCACCGAGAACGCCTCGTCGATCGCCCGCAGCGCCAGACGGGCGACCAAGTCCCGGAACAGAGCCTTGCATTCCGCCTCCTTCCGCGGTTGCGGCACCACAGCCGGGGGAGCGGAAGCCTTGAATCGGTAAGCAAGGACCGACGGCACCACCGTCTGAGCGGGCTACTCAATTTCGAGCATCAACTCCCTTGACTCAGGCGCGAACCCCGCTCGCCAGGCACCTCTCAACCCCACCGGATACTCGATTTCAGCGAACACACTCTCCACTCCCACTACGAACGCCTCGAGGTCCCCGGCCCCGAGGGCACGCTCCACCCCCGCACGGTGATCGCGCAAACCTCCTGGACGCTCACGAAGCACCGTCCCCAGCTGCTCGACACGCGCCCCAACCTCGGCGGTGCGCGTGTCGGCTTCTCGCCGCAGCCTCTCAGCACGCTCCTGCTTTGCACGCCGCTCGGCAACGGCCTTCTCCCGTTCCTCAGCACGGCGCTTCTGCTCAGCCTCTCGTGCACGCGCCGCCTCACGTTTTTCCAAGTCCCGCACGATCTGCTCGGCCCGACGCGACTCGGTACTTTGCCGGGCCTGCCTCTCTTTTTGAACACGGGACCACTCTTGCGCCTGCTCCCGCTCCCGGCGGGCGTCTTCCTTGGCCCGCTCCGCGGCCGCACGCTCCGCAGCTCTCGCCCGACGTGCCCGCTCCTCCTCCGCGCGTTTGGCCGCTGTTGCCTTCGCCTTCTGGTTGTCCCGGTACACCTGCACCAGCTGCGCCGCCAGAGACTTTCTCCGTGCCATCCGTCGCCCCTCATGTCAAAGCGCTAGAACTGCCCCGGACAGATGGCCAGCAATCTCGAAGAGCGGTCACTGACCCGACACGCACGGAATTTGTCCGTTTCCCATCTGCTGAAGCTTCGTGCGTTCGGCGCCGTTGGAGCTCCCGACTGCGCCACTCGCCCAGCGGCTACCCGGCGAAGTTCGACCCCGGGAGCTTCCAGACCGTGAAGCAAGCGTCGACGTCGCGTCAGCCAGGCGTGGAAGCGGTCGATCTCGGCGGGGGTGAGGGCTGAGGCCTAGCCGGGCGGCCAATCGCTGTCCTCCTGAGCCAAAAGGGGGGTATTTCGGCGCCCTGGCGGCGCAGTCAGCGCGGCAGTCCGGCCAGGCTGTCGCCACCGTGTGCTCTGAGTAGCCGGGGAGTCACGCTTAAGTAGTTCGATGCGGTCGACGTGCTGGTCGCGTCCAGCGCTCCTACTGCACCCGACCCAGCATCGCCGGCCCGACAGTGCTGTCGGGACCGGCGCGGTGGTGGACATTTGTGTCGCGGCCTGTCGGCATCACCTCTGCAAGACGTCAGTCTCGCTCCTGGAGGACTCCGGGGAGGTCGTGGGATTCCTGCAAGGGGGCTATTCGCCGTGGTGGCCGGCTGAGGTGATCAGGGCAATGAGAACGAGGAGGCACGTGGCCAGGGTGATGACCTGCTCAGCGCTCCACCCCTGCTGGATGGCCAGGACGATGGCTGCGGTCACGGCGTAAGGCCAAGAACGGCGGTGCGGCTGTGGTGAGTTGGCTCCGGGCACGTAGGGCCTCCAGGTTGGCGTTGAGGTGCTGGAGACTCACGTTCATCCATGGTTTCGTTGTTCGCTGCAGTCCAGGGTCGTTGCTGCAGGTGAACATCAGTAATCCAGGGACAACCCAAAGATTGTTTCTGGACAAGCGGGCACGGGGGGCAGGTATGGGGCGGCCGCTGGGAGCGCTGAAGGGGCGGACGGCGCAGGCCAACGAGTTCGCCCGCTGGCTGCGCAAGATCACCGCGGGTGTGACGGTACGTGCCCTAGAGGAGGACTTTCCCTACGCCAAGTCTTCCTGGAGCGGGTTCCGCGACGGCAGCCGGCTTCCGCCCGCAGACCTCATCGAGCAGGCGGTCGCCCGCTATCTCCCCGAACCCATCATGCGAAAACGCCAGTTGGAGCACGGACTGAACCTGCTGGCGGCAGCCCAAGAAGCGGCGAAGGACCTGCAGGGCCAGGCATCCGATCCTCGTGCCGACCTCTCGATGACGCTGGCCGCGCACCGGCGCGTCGACCCTACGACGGCCGCCTTGCTGCGCCTGGACGATGCCCGTCTGCGCCAGATCGACGCGATGCAGAAGCTTGCCGCATCCGAACGACGGCGTGAGGAACTGGAGGCCATGGTTTCGGTCCTGGAGCAGCGCATTACCATCCTGGAAAGCGAACGCGAGCAAGCCAGGGAAGAGAGCCGGGCCGAACTGCAGCGTGAACTGCAGATGTCGCTGGAGTACCGGCGTCAGGCTGACGAAAAGCTCAGACACGCCCGCCGTGCCGAGGAGCGGGCCCACCAGCTGCGGCTCGCGGCCGAGAAGCAAGTCGCCCGCGAACGGGTTGCGGTGCTGCATGTCGACCGCGACAAAGCAGCCGACACCGTCTTACCACCGCCCCCGCCCGGCTCAGCGGCCGACGAATTGCAGCTGCCGCCCCTGCACCACTTCCGCGAACTCCTCGAAGTCGCCCAGGAGCAGCTCGAGGTCCAGGACGGCGAGCTGGATGAACTCGGTGCGCAGCTTGACACCCCAGCGGCGCGGCCCTCGCGTGACGAATCGGACGCCACCCACATCGTGTGGGGACACGTCGTCGACGCGACCGCAGACACCGGCGATGTCCCAGCCCACACGCTGAACAACCAGGGAAAACCCCTGACCAGCCTCGACGGCGCTGGAGCAGCAGCGCAGATCGAGCCCGCACCACACGTTGCGGCGCTTGCCAAATCGGTAGTGGCAGGACCCATCAGCCCGTCGCACGAGCTGGTGGGGGACCTTGGCACAGTCCGCACTCCAGATGCCCTTTCCAAGGTTCTCTCACGACTGCTGCGTCGTACCGGTGTGGGATCGATCGGGCAGCTGACGGATCGGATGCCCGTGACGATGAGGGACGAGGTGTTCCGCGCGTCAGTGGGCCGCTGGGTCGATGGAGACGATCTACCCGACTCATGGCCCCATCTCCAGACCTTGGTAGGCCTCATGGGGGCCACGGACGACGAAATCGTGGCCTTCCGCCAGGCGTACGACCGGATCATCGACGACCGGTCCACCGGGTGGGCCGGCGCCAAGGGAGATCTGGCCGACCTGACGCCTTTGACCCGCGGCCTGCACCGCATCCTCCGTGGGCATCGCACCGCACGGGCCCGGACGGGCGAGTGGATCATCACCGGTGCTACTCCGCTGATCGTTGCCGCGGTGACGACTGCCTACAGCTCCGCGCTACGGGCTCCACACCCTGTCAGCCTGACCATGCTGATCGGTTATGGCACGGTCCTACTGGCAGTATGCCTATTCCTCCTTTTCGTCACCGCCCGGGTGGCGGCTTTGTGCGCTGGCCCAGGGCGGCCTCGGCCACAGAAACGCTTCAGTGCTGCCGCTCTTGCTGTAGGTGCGTTGGCTGTTCCAGGCGGGCTGACGCTGCCGTGGCTCGTGGAGTCCGATGTTCCAGGAAGATGGTTCGCGCACCTCATCGGGCTGGTGTAGCCCCCTGGGGGAGCGGCGGTGAACGGGGATGCAGTGCACCTTATGGGGCCGCACGAAGTTTAGCGGGGTGGGCAGGCCCACTGCCTTGGAAGCGGCAGTAAAGCCAGCGACGAGCCGTCGCTGCTCGCGGTCGAGGAAGATGGCCACCAAGGTGCTCTCCGGCGCAGCAGATGATGGTCAGTCAGGACAGGCGTGACGCGCATCCGCACCGGGTCATTGCGGGTCCCGCCTGCTCCGGTCACTTCATCGCCGAGCTGCCGGTGATCGCCCTGGACACCGACTCGGTGATCGCCCGGGTCCCGGTCAAGAGCCACGGCGGCCGCGCCGTAGCCTTCACCCCGGACAACAACTCCGCGCTGCTGAAGCAGGGCCTTCCCGGGCATGCCCTGGCCACAGACATACTCGCCCCAGGAGAGCACGGCAGCGCCTGCGGACCCGCGCCGACTACGCGATCAACTCGCGATGCAGGAAACCGACTTGTCGCCGAGCGGTAGGGTGCGAGCATCTGCCGCGGCCGCCGCTCGGTGATTCTGCCAGGTGGGCGCATAGCTGACCCTATGGAGCAAGCGATGCGTCTTCCCCTCCGGAAACCCCTCCTGAAGACCGGACCGGACGGACAGCCGACCGGCCTGAAAGTAAGTCAGAAGGATCGCCAGCGCGTTGAGTTGCCCTGCGACGGAGCAGCCCGCACCCGTGCAGTCAAGCAGGAGAACTGTTAGATACCCCACCTCTCGCCGTGACTGTGCGGGGCTTCGCCCTGGGGCCGGATATCGTCGTGTCACTTCCTCCGCGGGTCCTGCGGCTCCCTAGGGGCAACCGGGCCCCGAACCCAGGAGGAAGGCAGTTTCCGATGATGCGTTCTGTGATGGCGAGGACTCGGAACCTGTGCAGGTGGGCTCGTCGGTCGCTACGGTCGGTCGGGTACAGCTGGACCAGGGTCACCGGCAGGATCGGCGAGATCCGGCGGACTGTCACATGGTGTGCGGCCGCCAGGTTCTGGAAGGTCCTGGTGGGTGTGGCCGAGTTCTACTCGGTCTTCCACTTCGCCGTGGTGATCATGGACCACTGGCCCTTCTAACGGCGACGGCCTCGACCCAGGGGATCGAGGCCTGCCTGCGGGGTTCGCCAGGGTCTCATCCGCAGTCTTCACCAGGGCAGCGGATGAGGCCCTCTCTTTGTATGTCCCGCGCAACCCGAGCGCAGACGTACCACACGCAATAGCATGTGATGCACATCACTCGCATCGGGCTTGCACGGTCCATAATGCCCTCCACTCGCGATGATTTCCACACGTCTCGCCGATTGACCTGCATTTACCTCCCGGGCCATCGCTCCTCCCGCTGAGCGTGCAACGCTCACCAGCACTTTCACACGGCCTCCCCGCATGATGTGCGTTGCGCCACAAAGCGGTATCGCGACCCACCGCGCACCCCGCAACTACCCGCGTAGACCGCCGCCGCTCGCTGGGTGGTCCCCGCCCACTGCACGTGCGACACACCACCCCTGCCCGTTGCCAAACCGAACCCGCCGAGGAACTACCAATGCGGCCACCCCGAGCGCCGCCAACTCACTTGGGCCGCAACGAAAACGGGCAGCCCTGTCGGTGACAGGACCACAGGCGCCATCGGCAGCCTCTGGAGACCCGCGCCGCGAAGCCGGGCCTGCGGCTCGAAAGGGGCGATGTGCAGGGATCTTCCACCGACCCGCCGTTAGGCCCGACGGGCGTCACCCTCCGCCCTTTGAAGACAAACAGCGCAGGCATTGCACGCGTGCGGGTCTTCGACGCCCTCACGGTCATGAACAACGCGGCGAGGGCGCGCCGATGGTAGGGCGCGCCGAAGAACCGACATCTCCCGGGCGGTCCCAGGGGCGTGAGGGCTACGACGAGTTCGCCAGGTTCGTGCGTGAGGAGCACAAGAGCCTGGTGAAGTTCGTCGCCACCCTCGGCGCCTCCTGGGAGGAAGCCGAAGATGCCGTCGGCGACGTCCTGACCGAACTCCTGCCTCGATGGAACCAGATCAGGACCCCGCGTGCCTACTGCCGACTGGCGGCCGAACGAGCCTGGATCAACAGTGAAGTAAGGCTCCGCAAGGCACCCGAGGCAGCGGTCCGCGGGTTCTGGACCCCGGTCCAGCACGGTGTCACCGACTCCTACGAGGGCCTCGAACAGGAGGACGCGCTACGACACCTGCGCCTGCTCAACCAGGAGCAGCGCCGGGTCATGGCCTATACCTTCGACGGCTACGCACCCGAGGAAATCGCCGCGTTACTGGAAAAGAACCCCGGCACGGTGCGCTCCAATATCCGCCACGCCCGCAGACGGCTGAAAGAGGCGCTCGCTGCCGAACGGGAGCGGGAGATGAGCGAAACCACGAACCGGCCGGGTACGCAGACTCATCTGGGGGGATCGTGACGATGGAGGAACGAGACAAGCAGACCCGACACAGCATCCCGCAGCAGAGTGACGCGAGCGTGCCAGGCGACAGCGACCCCGTCGGCGAAGCCCTGCTCGCCGACTACCTGTCGCAGGTGGACCGGGCAGCGGCCCAGGTGGTCACCCCTGACAAGACGGATGACCTGCTGCTGCGCATCAAGGTTAGGGCCTTCACCCAGGCCGCAGTGGAAAGCCACCAGTCCGGCGACGACACCCTCACCAACCTCGTCGTCCAGCGCGACCTGCTCACCCAGAGCGGCCCGATGCCGCCCACCGCCCGCCGGCGCACGGGGTTGCGCCTGGCCGCCGGTGCGCAACTGGCGGCGACCGGGACCGCGCTGCTGCAACTGCACGCCGGCTCGGCCAGCACCACGTCCGACCTGGCGGTCGTCATCGCAATGACCACAGCCTTCCTGCTGACCGCGCTCATGCTCTGGCGCCGGCCCGGCCGGCGTCGGCCGCTGCCCCGCCTGAGCTGCCAGCCCGTCGCCCTTTCCCGCTCGCGAAGAGCAGTCGATGTCTCCGTCGCGGCCACCGCGCTTATGGTGACCGCACCCGTCATGGCCGTGGCCTCCTTGTGGATCGCCGTGCGAGGACTGCCCGTCATCGAACGCAACGTCCGCGTGGGACAGGGCGGATACCCCGTCCGGCTTCTGAAGTACCAGCTCAAATCAGGCTCGTCACGCCGACTGCAGTTCCTCGAACACTTCCCCCGCCTGTGGAACTTGCTGCGTGGCGACCTCACGCTCGTAGGGCCCAAGCCAGAACCACCGGAGGTGGCCGAACGTTACCCCCGAGACTGCCGATGGGTGTTCCAGCACCGCCCCGGCTTGATCGGTGCCGTCTACGACAGCGCCGGCGGCGAGCAGGAAACCGACACCGATCGCTACCTCGAAGAAGTCGTCCCCGCGCAAGTACGCATGTACGAAAGCGTCTTGTTCAACGAACGTCTCGCCCCGCGCCTGCTCGGCAACGCCGCCATGGCCATGCTGGTCTTCCGCCCGGGAAACGGACGCCAGCTCGGCGTCCCTGCGTCTGACGGCAAGAGCGAACGCCCGCAGCGCGCTCAGCTGGCGGGCCGCGACCAGGAACATTCCGGCAAGGAACACTTCCGTCTGGAGCGCTGGTCGCTGCACGAAACCGTCTCGGCATAGCGGGGATGTGGTGCGGCCCTCATGAAAGGCCCGCACCACATCCCTGTCACCTCCCCGAGATGATGAGCACCGCAGCCAGCAGGACCACAGTCAGCGCGCCGGCCGCCCACATCACGGCCAATGACCCGCTGACGACGTAGGAACCCAGCCCGGTCACGGCGGCCGAGCTGAACGCGGCGGCCTTCTCCGACGTACTTATCGGCGTCGGCGCGTACGAAGAGGACTCCTCTTCGTCGCAGTCCCTCTCCAAGGTGGCCCTTTCTGTCGTTCACCGGTTATCCCGCACCCCGAGCCCCAAGCACCGGGTTCGATTGGTAGGGCATTTCGTGCTCCACGACGTGCAACACGCTCTGTCACGCTAAGGCCAGATGATCAACTGTGCGTGGCCATCGGTCATGAGCGGGCGGAAAGGCGCGCCAACCGGTCACTGTCGCACAACGGCGAGCCCCCCCCCGCAAGCGCAGAGCGCGAGGGCCTCGAACAGGCCATGACAAGGCCTGCGAGCGCTTCGCGCAGTCACACACGCCTCATCACCGCCTCTGTGCGCCTGCTCGATTGCATCACTGCGCTCAAGGGGCCGTACGGCGTCGGCTTGGCTCCCACCGCACACACCTGCTCCCTGAGACATCGTTTCTCTTGGCGGAGGAAGGCCGGGCATCATGGGCGTCGGCCGGAGTCGATGGCGAGAGGGCGGGTGCCGCAGTGTCCGGAGGCGTACAGACGGCTTTGACCGAGCTGTGGCAACAGCACTGGCCCAGCAGTCCTCCGGTCGGGTACAAGCTCCGCGACCCGTACCGGGATCTCTGGGTGCGCTTCCACAGCCTGCCGGAGTCGAAGCGATATGCAGAGGACGAGAGCGAACACGCCGTCGTCCTGGAGCGGCACAACACCGTCCTCGATGAGTTGTTCGCCGGCGTGGATGTCTACGTGATCACTCCAGCTTGGGCGACCGAAGCCGAGGTCCCGCCGTTCCAGCCAGACGATGACTACTGGCAGACCCTGCTGGTGGAGGACGATCCAGACCCGGACTTCCGTACCTACTGCCACCTCTACACCGCCTGCCGGCCCTGGCGATCCGGCTGCCTCGACGAGCTGCTCCGTCACATCGCTGAAGACAAGGTGGCGGGAGTCCTCATCACGGACACCCAGCTAAGAGGTCATCTCAATTGGTGGCTGACGGCGTAGATTGTCGCTGGCACGCGTGCTATGGGGACGGTTGAATGTCTTGGTGAGCGACTACTGGACGCCCGC
>NZ_JAUQWJ010000033.1:0-40717 GCF_036857595.1 Streptomyces sp. AHA2 | reverse complement strand
CGGACGCGGCCCCGGCCGCCGACGCCACCGACCCGGCCGAGGGAGCCACCGCCGGCGACGCCTCCGCCAAGCCCGCCGCCCCCTACGTCGACCAGCCCACCGCCGTCTTCCGGACCGACGGCAAGCCCGCCGCCGGGAGCGCGGGCGAGGCTGCCCCCGAGAACACCGGCAGGGGCGTTGGCGACAGGTCCACCGGGCCGCACGTCGATCAGCCCACCGCCGTGTTCAAGGCCGTGCGGCCGCCGGTCGACCAGGCCACCACGATGCTCAAGCGCGGCGACGCGGCCGGGGACGCCCCCGGGAGCGACCGCAAGGCCGGACCCGACGACGGCCCGAAGGGCACCGCCGGGGCCGCCGCCGGTACCGCGCCCGAGACGGACGTCGAGCGGACCAGCAAGTTCGTCGCGCTCAAGCCGCTGGACGATCCGGCGACGCGGAAGCCGCAGCCGGGGCCGAAGGCGGGCGCGGCGGCAGCCGCGGGCGCGACCACCGCCCCCGGGCGGACCGCACCGGCCGCCCCGGAGCAGAAGGCACCGGCCGCCCCGGCGAAGGACACCCCCGGGCGGAAGGCGTCGCCGGCCGAGGCCACCGCCGCCGTCCCCGTGGTCGGACCCGAGCGGACCACGCAGCAGCCGCTGCCGCCCAAGCCGCCGCTGGACCTGCTGGCCGAGCTGACGAACACCCCGCCGCCCCCGGAGACCCCGCTGCGCACGGCGGTGCGCCGGGTGAAGATCTGGACGCCGATCGCGCTGCTGCTGCTGATCGTCTTCGCGGTCGCGCAGAGCCTGCGCCCCCTGCCGTCGCCCACGCTCGACCTCACCGCGAAGGAGAGCCACACCTTCGAGGGCGGCAAGGTCGACATCCCCTGGCCGGCCGACGGCCAGGCCGCGCTGGACGTCCAGGGGATCGGCACCTTCGGCTCCTCCGGCGAGCAGCGGCCCGTGCCGATCGCCAGTGTCGCCAAGGTCATGACCGCCTACGTCATCCTGCGCGACCACCCGCTCAAGAGCGGCGAGGACGGTCCGAAGATCGGCATCGACCAGGCCGCCGAGGACCAGTCCGACGCCGGGCAGGAGTCCACCGTCGACGTGACCAAGGGCGACAAGATCAGCCAGCGGGAGGCCCTGGAGGGCATCCTGATCGCGTCCGCGAACAACGTGGCGCGGCTGCTCGCCCGCTGGGACGCGGGGTCGGAGAAGGCGTTCGTGCGGAAGATGAACGACGCCGCCGAGGACCTCGGCATGAAGAACTCGACGTACACCGACCCGTCGGGGCTGAACAACACCACCGTCTCCACGGCCGTGGACCAGGTGAAGCTCGCCAAGGCGGCCATGCAGCAGCCCGTGTTCCGCGAGGTCGCGGCGATGATGTCGTACGTCGACTACAAGGGCGTCAAGCACGACAACTGGAACCGTCTGGTCGGCTCCAACAACGTCACCGGCATCAAGACCGGCACCACCACCTCCGCGCTCGGCAACCTCGTGTTCTCCGCCAAGAAGGACGTGAACGGCGAGACGCGGCGGATCATCGGCGCGGTCGTGCGCCAGCCGGCCGGCGGCCCCGACAACACCATCCTCGGCGCCGCCCTGCACGAGGGCGACAAGCTGATCCGGGCCGCGCAGGGCGCGCTGGAGTCGGCGACGATCCTGAAGAAGGGCGAGGTCGTCGGATACGCCGACGACGGTCTCGGCGGCCGTACGCCGGTCGTCGTCACGAAGGACGTCACGGCCGTCGGCTGGGCGGGACTGTCGGTCAAGCTGACGTTTGCCGCGGACGAGCTGCCGCACCAGGCGAAGGCGGGCACGAAGGTGGGCACGCTCACCGTCGGCGACGGATCCAGCAGCGCCGTGAAGGTCCCGGTGGCTCTCCAGCGGGATCTGGTGGAGCCGGGCTTCGCGGACAAGCTGACGCGCATCGGCTGAGCGCGGGCCACGGCCCGCGCACCGCACCCCGTCGGTCGACGGCCCGTCCGGGCCCCGCCCGGCGGGGTGCGTGCTAGCGTCACGAAACGGGGCAGGTCGCCGTGCGCGGCGGCGCGCCGGGGGACCGGGGGACGAACGGTTCACGGCCGGGGAACACGGGCGAGAACAGAAGACGGGACACGGGGAGTGCCTTCGAGTGGCCACTGCGGAGCCGACACGCGCAGACGACGCCGATCCGGGCCCGGTTTCCGGCCCGCGAATAGGCCTGCCCGCAGAACCGGAGCGAACGCCGCGGGAGACCGCGGACCCTGGCGACGGTGACACGACGCCGGGCGGCGGGCACACGACGCCGGGCGGGGACGGCGGAGCGGGGCTGCACCCCGCGGTGCGGGCCGTGCGCGCGCGTATGCTGCGCCACCCGGTCCTGTCGATCACGGGCCTGGCCGCGGTGCTCCACGTCGTCTGGTTCTTCACGTTCGCGAACAGCGGTGGCGATCTGGCCGCGCAGGACGCCTGGGCGGAGTTCGTCGGCCGGCACCCGGACTCGGCGTACAACCTCGCCTGGTACGGCGGTATGCACCCGGTGTCGTACAGCGTGGTGTCGCCGTACCTGATGTCGGTGCTCGGCGTCCGGACGACGATGATGATCGCGGGGACGGTGTCGGCCGGTCTGCTGACGCTGCTGCTGCTGCGCTCCCGTGCGGTCCGCAATCCGCTGTGGGCGTCGCTCGCGGGAGTGTTCGGGCTGTTCTGCAACGCGGTGTCGGGCCGGGTGACCTTCGGCCTGGGCATGATGTTCGCGCTGGGTGCGGTCGCGGTCGTGTTCTGCTGGCCGTACCGGTGGCGGTACAAGCGCTGGGCGAAGGCCCTGTGCGCGGCGCCGCTGGCGGCGCTGGCGACGATGGCGTCACCGGTGGCGGGCCTGTTCGTGGGCCTGGTGGCGGTGGCGTTGTTCCTGCAGAGGCGGCGGCCCGGGGCCTGGGCGCTGGGGTTGGCGCCGAGCGCGGTGGTGGCGCTGTCCGCGTGGCTGTTCCCGTTCTCGGGGACGCAGCCGATGATCTTCGGCTCGGTGCTGCTGCCGCTGGCGTTCTCGGTGCTGGTCCTGGTGCTGGTGCCGCGGGACTGGAAGACGGTCCGGCTGACGGCGGCGGTGTACGGCCTGGGGGTCGTGCTGGTGTGGCTGATCAGCTCCCAGATCGGCTCCAACATCACGCGGCTGGCCATGCTGTTCGCCGGTGTGGCGCTGACCGCCGCACTGCCGTTCACGGTGCCGCGCAGCCGCAAGTGGTACGCGGCCGTGGTCGCCCTGGTCGGTTTCGGCGTGTGGATCGGCTTCAAGACGGTCGACGACATCGTGCACACGGCCCCGGCGGCCTCCTGGTCGCGTGAGCTGGCGCCGCTGGTGAACGAGTTGCAGGAGGTGGGCGCGGAGAAGGGCCGGGTCGAGGTCGTGCCCGCCCGTTCCCACCGCGAGGCCTCCGCCCTGGCGCCGTACGTCAATCTGGCCCGGGGCTGGAACCGGCAGGCCGACATGGAGCGCAACCCGCTCTTCTACGACGACACCCTCAACTCGGCGAACTACCACGAGTGGCTCAAGCGCTGGGCGGTCCACTACGTGGTGCTGCCGAAGGACGAGCCGGACGGCGACGGCGGGGAGCGGGAGCGGGCGCTGGTGCAGCGCGGCCTGCCCTATCTGCGCCAGATCTGGGGCGACGCCAACTGGCAGTTGTTCAAGGTGACGGCGCCCACGCCGCTGGCCGAGCCGAACGCGGTGGTCGACCGGGCCGAGCAGGGCGAGATGGTGCTGCGGGTGAGGAAGCCGGGCCGCGTCCTGGTGCGCGTGCCGTACTCCCCGTGGCTGAGCATCGTCGACGCGGAGGGCAAGAGCCTGAAGCCGCCGCAGGAGACGGAGGCCTCCAAGGACCGTCCCGAGGGCGAGCCGAAGACGTACGTGAACGTCAACGGCTGCCTGGCGGAGACGGAGGAGGACGCGCACGGCGACAGGTGGACGGAGCTGCTCGCGCCGAAGGCGGGCACGTACCGGCTGGCGGCGCCGTACCAGTTCCCGCGTGGGACGCCGTGCCCGGAGGAGCTGCGCTGACCTCGGCGGATCCCGTTCGACCACCGGCACCCCCGGTCTGCCCGACGCAGGCCGGGGGTGCCGTGCATCGGGCCACGGACACCTCTCCATCGTTCATGTAGATGAACGTAGGTCATCTCAGCGAACATCTTTGCCGTCTCTTGACCTTCCTCTTGCTTGCCGTGCGCACGTCACCAAACCCAGAGTTCACATGCCTGACTGTGGCGGCAGCACCGTGGAAGGGGACTCATGAACGGTCTCGACTGGGCCGTGCTCATCGGCTATTTCGCCGTGATGGTCGCGATCGGCGTCTGGTCGCACAAACGCGTGGACAACGTCAGCGACTTCTTCACGGCCGGCGGCAAGATGCCGTGGTGGCTGTCCGGCATCTCGCACCACATGTCGGGCTACAGCGCGGTGATGTTCACCGGGTACGCGGGCATCGCCTACACCTACGGCGTCACGTCCTTCGTCACCTGGTCCTTCCCGATCGCCCTCGGCATCGCCATCGGCTCGAAGCTGTTCGCGCCGCGCATCAACCGGCTGCGCTCCCGGCTGCACGTGGCCTCGCCGCTGGAGTACCTGAAGAACCGCTACGACCTCAAGACGCAGCAGGCGCTGGCCTGGTCGGGCATGCTGCTGAAGATCGTGGACGTGGGCGCGAAGTGGGCGGCGATCGCGACGCTGCTGTCCGTCTTCACGGGCATCTCGCTCAACCAGGGCATCCTCATCACCGGCGGCATCACGGCGATCTACTGCACGATCGGCGGCCTGTGGGCGGACGCGCTGACCGAACTCGGCCAGTTCATCATCCAGTTGCTGGCCGGTGTCGCGATGTTCGTCGCGGTGTTCGTCCGGCTCGACGACCACGGCGGATTCTTCGGCGTCTGGGACTCGCCCGAGCTCCAGGGCCACGAGAAGCCGCTGGTCGGCCCGTACGGCACGGTGTTCCTGCTGGCGTTCCTCTTCATCAAGCTGTTCGAGTACAACGGCGGCATGCTCAACCAGGCGCAGCGCTACATGGCCACGCCGAGCCCGAAGGAGGCGGAGCGCTCGGCCCGGCTGTCGGCGATCCTCTGGCTGGTCTGGCCGCTGGTGCTGTTCTTCCCCATGTGGATGTCCCCGCTGCTGGTCGAGTCGCAGAAGACGGACGGCTCGGACTCCTACGCGCTGATGACCGAGCAGCTCCTGCCGCACGGCCTGCTTGGCCTGGTCATCGTCGGGTTCTTCTCCCACACGATGGCCATGTGCTCCTCGGACGCCAACGCCATCGCGGCCGTGTTCACCCGGGACTGCGCGCCGGTGATCTGGGCACGGGCCCGGGCGTGGAACCAGAGCCAGGGGCTGCGGGTCGCCCGGATCGCCACGGTGGTCTTCCTCGGCCTGTCGATGGCGGCGGCCACCCAGGTCAACTCCCCCGCGTTCAAGGACATCATCACCGTCGTCATCAAGTGGGTGGCCGGTCTGATGGGGCCCATGGCGATCCCGATGATGCTGGGCCTGCTGCGGGCGTTCCGCCGTTCCGGCCCCACCGCGGCACTGGTCAGCTGGTCGATGGGCCTGTTCGCCTTCTGGCTGGTGAACTACCCGATCCACTGGAACGTCGAGGGCGGTGTGCCGCTCCAGTACCAGGTGTCGATCCCGCTGGCGGTCTCCCTGGTGCTGTACGTCCTGGTCGGCTACATCAAGCCGGAGGACACCCCCGAGCGCCTCGCGCTCATCGAGAAGATCAACACGGACGGGGACGGAGCGGCGGCGGCCGCGGTGCCGGCTCCGGCCGGGCCGGTGGACGAGGCGGTGCGCACGACGGTCCGCGAATGACGGGCGGCGTGACGCACGGGGGCGGGGTGACGGCCGGCGGTCGGCCGCGCTGCCGGGAGGCCGCTCAGGCCCGCGGGTAGCGGGCCAGCCACCCCGGGGAGGAGCCGCCGGGCCCGTGCAGGGCGGACCCCTGGGTCATCTCCATGGCGAAGTCGTCGGCCAGCTCCAGGATCGTGGGGCGGCCCTCCAGCTCGGCCAGCCAAGCCGGCGGGAGGGCCGTCTCCCCGTGCAGGGCACCCAGCAGACCGCCGGTCAGGGCGGCGGTGGCGGCGGACGGGCCGTCGTGGTTGACGGCCAGGCACAGTCCGTGCCGGACGTCGGCGGCGACGAGCGCGCAGTACACGGCGGCGCCGACGAGCCCCTCCGCCGTCCCGGGCCCGCTCAGCTCGGCCACGCGCTCCGGCCCGGGCATGCCCTGGCGGACGGCCCCGAGCGCCTGCTGCAGTGCCTCGGACACCGGCTCGTGCCCGGGGCGGGCCGCCAGCAGGGCGAAGGTGCGCTGCACCGCGGCGTCCAGGCTCTCCCCGAGGGCCAGCGCGTGCACGAGCAGGGCGTACGCGCCCGCCGCGAGACAGGCCACCGGGGAACCGTGGGTCTGCGCGGCGCACTCCACGGCGAGCTGGGCGACGAGCTGCGGCTCCCAGCCGACGAGCAGCCCGAACGGAGCCGACCGCGCCGCGGCCTCCGGCCCGTTCTCCCCGGGGTTCTTGGGCGCCTCCAGGGTGCCCATCGTCTCGTCCCCGAGCCCGAGCAGCAGGGCGCGGCCGGGGTTGCGCCGGGCGTACAGCCACTCCTCGCGGGCCAGCCACCCGTCGTCCTTGCGGCGCTCGTCGGGGCCCCAGTCCCGCTGGGTGGCGGCCCAGCGCAGGTACGCCCGGTGCAGGTCGGTGGGTGGGTGCCAGGCACCGGTGTCCCGCCGCACCTGGGCGCGGATCAGGCCGTCGACGGAGAACAGGGTGAGCTGCGTCAGGTGCGTGACGGCTCCGCGTCTGCCGTGGGCGGGGGCGAGGTCCAGCAGCCCTTCCGCGCCGTGCGCCTCCCGGATCTGCTCGATGCCCAGGTTGTCGACCGGCGCGCCGAGGGCGTCCCCGACGGCCGCGCCGAGCAGTGTCCCGCGCACCCGGCTGCGGAAGTCCTGCTGCTCCGTACGGCCCCAGACGGCACCGGCAGTCGCACCCACCTCGACCTCCCAGGGCACCGTCCAGACGTACGACGCTCAGCACTGTAATCGAACGACGACGGCGGGCTCAGGGCCGCAACGGTATGGGAGAAGTGCCGGGAGGGACCCGAGTGGCCGGGTATCAGCCGTACCGGGTCGCCCCCCGGCTGCGGGTCATGACGGGCCGCGGCCCGGGCTCGAGAAGACGTGGAAGAAGGTGTTGGCGTCGGTGGAGTAGGGGGACGGCTCGCCGGCCTCCGTCGTGATGCCCAGGTCGCGGCGCATCGCCTCCCTCGCAGCGGCGATCAGCGTCCACACGGCGTGCTGCGCCTCGGCGGCCGACCGGAGCGTCTCACCCGGTCGCGGGTTGCCCTGCTCCAGGCGTTTGACCTGCCCGTAGACCGCGTTCAGCGCCCCGTTCACCGCACGCGCCGGGTCGACCACCGCGTCGGGCGCGACCATCAGTGCCTCGGACCAGCGGTCGCGGTAGGTGTCCTTGGCCGCCTCCAGCGCCTGGACGTCCTCCTCGCCCACCGCGCGGTCCCGCATGACGTACAGGTGCCGGCTGAGCGCCGTGCAGAACTGGCGCGCGTCGCGGTGCAGTTCCGTGTAGCAGCGGCGCCGCAGCTCACGGTCCTCGCGCTCCTCCTGGAGCGCCTGACTCATCTCCAGCTCACGCCGCTTGGCCTTGTCGGCACCCCGCTGGGTGAGCAGCGCTCCCCCGAGCGTCCCTGCCACACCGGCCACGGCTATCACGACCGCCCCCACGTCCATCCGACCACCCTAGACAGGTCCGAGCGCGAGTTCGGCCCACACCGTCTTCGCTCCGGCCGGCGCCCCGCTCACGCCCCAGCGGTCCGCGTACGCGCGCACGATGACCATGCCGCGGCCCCCTTCCGCGTCCTCCCCCACCGGATCGGGGAGGCACGGGACCCGGTCGCCCCGGGCGTCGGTGACCTCGATGCGGAGCGTGCGGCCGGGACGCAGTTCCAGCACCAGCCGGAAGTCCCTGCCCGGTACGCGCCCGTGCAGCACGGCGTTGGACGCCAGTTCCGCCACCACCTGGGCCGCGGCCGCGTACGGCTCGCCCCAGTCGTCCAGTTGGCGTTCGGTCAGCAGGCGGGCCAGGCGCGCGCCCCTGCGGGTGGCGGACAGCCGCACCGTGAACTGACGCGTCCGAGCCGGGACTTGCAGGGTGAATCTCTGACTCATGTCACCCAGGGTGGTCGCACGGTCCCTACTCTGAACAGCCATGACCCCGGTACGGAGCGTGACTGTACGGACACCGCACGGGGTCGTACGGCTCGTACGTCAGGAGGGAAGGCGTGGAGGACGAGGAAGCGGCGGCCGTACTCAGGGCGGTCGGGCGGCAGATCAGGATGTGGCGGGAGGCCGCCGGGCTGAAGCAGGCGGAGCTGGGCACGGCCATCGGTTACGGGGAGGAGATGGTCTCGTCGGTGGAGCGGGCACGGCGCGTGCCGAAGCCGGACTTCCTCGACAAGGCGGACGAGGTCCTCGCCGCGGGCGGCAAGCTCTCGGCGATGAAGGAGGACGTGGAGAAGGCCCGGTACCCCAAGAAGGTCCGCGACCTGGCGAAGCTGGAGGACGAGGCCGTCGAGCTGGGTGCGTACGACAACCATCAGATTCACGGGCTCCTCCAGACCCCCGAATACGCCCAGGCGCTGTACGCCATGCGGCGACCGGCCTTCACGGAGGACGAGATCGAGCGACATGTCGCGGCGCGCATGGCACGCAAGGCCGTGTTCGATCGCGTGCCACGCCCGCTCATCACCTTTGTCCAGGAAGAGACGACGTTGCGGCGGCCCGTCGGCGGCAGAATGGTGCTCCGCCGGCAGCTCGAACACCTGCTGGACATCGCCAAGTTGCGGCACGTGTCGATTCAGATCATGCCGACGGACCAGGAGGATCACGCGGGCATGGCGGGCCCGTTCCGGGTGCTGAAGCTCCCGGAGGGAAAGACGCTGGGTCACTTCGAGGCCCAGCTGCACAATCGCGTGATCAGCGACCCGAAGGACGCCCAGATCCTCGACATGCGCTATGGAATGATCCGGGCCCAGGCCCTCTCGCCTCAGGAGTCCCTGGCCTTCATCGACAAAGTTCTGGGAGATGCGACGTGACCACCGAACTGCACTGGTTCAAGAGCAGCTACAGCAGCAACGACGGCCCCGACTGCGTCGAGATAGCCCTGGCCCGGACGGCCGTCCACGTGCGGGATTCGAAGGACGCCGGCGGTGCCCGTCTGGCGTTCACGGACGACGCCTGGTCGGCGTTCCTCGCGTTCGCCTCGGAACGCTGAACCCACGGAGATACCGGCGGCCGTGTGCGGGGAGAATGATCGTCATGGCCACCTCATCAACGTCACGCGGCGGACTGTCACTTGCCGCCACGCTGCTCACCGCCACCATCGCCCTCTACATGGCTCTCGTCGCCTTCGGGAACATCACCGACTTCGGGACCAACCAGCAGTTCGTCCGCCATGTGCTGGCCATGGACACCACGTTCAGGGACGAGGACCTGATGTGGCGGGCCGTCACCAGCACGGCGCTGCAGGACACCGCCTACGTGCTGATCATCGTGTGGGAGACCGTCGCCGCGCTCGTGCTCGTCTACGGGACGTGGCTGTGGGCCCGGCGCGACGCCGCGGCGGCCCGGCGGATGTCGACGTACGGGCTGCTGATGGTGATGCTGCTGTTCGGCGTCGGGTTCATCGCCATCGGCGGCGAGTGGTTCTCGATGTGGCAGTCGAAGACCTGGAACGGGCTCGACGCCGCCACCCGGATCTTCCTGTTCAGCGGGGTCGTGCTGATCGTCAACCAGCTGACGGCCCTGCGGACGGAGCGGTCCGCTACCTGACCACGACCACGGTCGTGCCGACCGTGCCGAACGCCCACAGTGCCGTGCCGTCCGCCTTCTTCATCCGCACGCCGCCCGTCTGCGTGCCGGAGGCGGCCGGCGGCGGCGACGCCCCGTCGACCGCGTTGGAGAAGGCGACGGACACGCCGGACTTCGCCGTGAAGTACAGGATGTGCTCGATCTCGACGCCGTCCGAACCGGTCGTCGCGCGGTTGCGGGAGGAGATCGTGTACGTGCCGGGGTCGGGGTCGACCGTCCCCGGCCAGACGGTGAACGTACGGCGGGTCGCGTCGCTGGCGTCGACCAGCCAGACGCGCTCGTCGTCCAGCGCGTACACGATGCGCCGGCCGGTGCCGGAGCCGTCGGGCACCTTCGCCGGTTCCTGCGCCGTGGGCGTGGGTGTGGGCGTGGGCCGCGCGGTCGCCGGGGTGCTCGGCTTCGCCGCGGAGGCGGTGGGGTGCGGGCCGCGGTCCGCCTGCACGCCCAGGACCGTCACCGCGGCTATCGCTCCCACGGTCAGCCCGGTCACCCAGGCCCACGAAGGGATTCGGGCAGGCACCGGCACGCATCTCCTCAGTCACGGGACCCCGGACAGCATCGGGGTTCCGATCATCGTACTGCGCGCGGGCCGCTCCCCCTGCGGCCTCAGGGGCCGTCGGCCGTCTTGCGCACGGGGACCGGACCGGTGCCGGCGCCCCGGGCCGTGTAGCGCGGGGTGCGGGCGGGGGCCGGGTAGGCGAGGTGCACCAGCCGGGTCTGCTCCTGGCGCATGTGCGTGAGCGACTCGAGGATGTAGCCGGACAGCAGCACCAGCGCGGCGATCGTCATGATCGCGGCGGCCAGGATCGCGGTCGGCACGCGGGGCACGGTGCCCGTCTCGACGAAGTCGGCGATGACCGGGATGCCGAGGATCACCGAGACCAGGGCCAGCACCCCCGCGATGAGGGTGTGCACCAGAGAGGGGCGTTCGCGGCGCGCGAGGTCGAGGATGACCCGCAGGATGCGCCAGCCGTCGCGGTAGGTGCGCAGCTTGCTCTCGCCGCCGGCGGGCCGGACCCGGTAGTCCACGGGCACCTCCGCGGTGGGCAGCCTCAGGTGCAGCGCGTGGATGGTCATCTCGGTCTCGGTCTCGAACTCCCGGGCCAGCGCCGGGAAGGACTTCACGAACCGCCGTGAGAACACCCGGTAGCCGCTGAGCATGTCGGTCACGTCGTTGCCGAACAGCGAGCGCACGGCCCCGGTGAGCACCTTGTTGCCGACGGCGTGCCCGGCCCGGTAGGCACCGTCCACCGTCACCCGTCGGGCGCCGACGACCTGGTCGTAGGGTCCCTCGAAGAGCAGGTCGACCAGGTCCCGGGCGCGGGAGGCGTCGTAGGTGTCGTCGCCGTCGATGATGAGCAGGGCGTCGGCGTCGACGTCGGCGAAGGCGCGGCGGATGACGTTGCCCTTGCCCTTGCGGGGTTCCTCGCGGACCACCGCGCCGGCAGCCCGGGCGACCTCGACCGTGCGGTCGGTGGAGGCGTTGTCGTACACGTAGATCACGGCCTCGGGCAGGGTGGCGCGCAGGTCGCGGACCACCTTGGCGACGGCCGCCTCCTCGTTGTGACACGGCACGACACACGCGATCGTCGGTTCCACTGCCACTCCCACTCCTCGCCACTCGTCGCCCGCAGCGCTGTCGGATAGTAGGAAATGATGCGATATGCGCGAGCCCCCGGAGCGAGGGCACGCCGGGTGGCTACCCTCCCTTTCGTGCCGGTTCCTCCCTCTGTGACCAGCTCCGTGCGCCACGCCGTGCAGGGCATCTGGCGCGAAGCCGCCAAGTTCGGCGTCGTGGGCGCGCTGGCGTTCGTCGTCGACAACGGCGGGTACAACCTGCTCGTCTTCGGGCTGCCCGGCGGTGCGCGGGGCGGGCCGATGAGCGCCTCCCCGGTCCAGGCGTCGGTCGTCGCGACCTGCGCCGCCGCGCTGTTCAGCTGGGCCGGCAACCGCTACTGGACCTACCGCGACCGGCACCGCGACAAGGTGACCCGCGAACTCGTCCTGTTCCTCGTCGCCAACGGCGTGGGGCTCGCCATCACCGCCGGGACCGTCTTCGCCTCCCGGCACCTGCTCGGCCTGGACTCCGCGCTCAGCGACAACACGGCCCGCATCCTCGGCTGGGCGCTCGCGACCCTGTTCCGCTTCTACGCCTACCGGCGCTACGTCTTCGTCGCACCCTGAGCCGTTAGCATCCGGCACATGGGACAAATGGGATGGATGCCCCGGACGCGGCACTGGGGCCAGGTCCTGGCCGTCGTCGCCGCCGTGTGCTGCCTGGCCACGATCCTCGTCTTCGCGCCCGGCTTCCTGAGTCCCGACAGTCTCGACCAGCTCCGGCAGGCCGAGGGGAGGAAGCCGCTGACGGACTGGCACCCGCCCGTGCTGAGCCTGGTGTGGCGGGCGCTCATCGCGGTGACCGGCACCCTCACCGCGATGCTCGTCGTCCAGTCGCTGGTGCTGTGGGGGGCGTTGTGGGTGCTGGCCCGGTGCGTGTGGGACCTGACCGGCAGGCGCGGCGCGTCGCTGGCCGTGCTCGCCATCGGCCTGGCCCCGTACGTGCTGACGTTCGCCGGGGTGGTGTGGAAGGACGTCCACGCGGCCCAGGCGCTGCTCGCCGCGTGCGCGGTCGCCTTCGCGGGCCTGCGGATCCGGGACCGGGACGTCCGCCCCGCCGTGCGGTGGGGGCTGCTCTGGCTGGGCGTGCTGTTCCTCGCCTACGCCATGCTCGTGCGCAAGAACGCCTTCCTCGCCGCGCTGCCCGTCTTCGCCCTGCTCGTCCTCGCGCTGTGGCGCGGCCCCGGACGCGGCACATGGGTGCGGTGCACGGCCGCGCTCGCCGCCGCCCTGGTCGTGCCGGCCGCCGCCATCTCCCTGTTCGCCCAGCCGCTGCAGACGAAGCAGGGCGCGCAGATCATGCTCGACGACCTCGTGCACGTGCTGCGGGTGGACGAGCTGCGCTCGGCGGACGTCTCCCCCGCCCTGCGGGACCGGCTCGTGGCCTCCGCCCGCGAGTGCGAGCGCATCGGGGCCCTGTCGGACGCCTACTGGGCGTGCTACGAACGGCCGGCCGACGGCCTGCGCGGCGACTCGGGCGAGATCACCTCCCTGTGGCTGCGGGAGATGCGCGGGCACCTGCCGCAGTACCTCCAGTACCGGCTGCGGCTGTTCGCGGCGCTGCTGTTCGAGACCGGCTACCCCTACAAGGCGGGCATCACCCGCAACGACCTGGGCATCGAGGTGGCGCACCCCCGCCTGGAGGACATGCTCGGCTCGTACGTGAAGGGCATGGTCGCCGACCTGCCCTGGCTGTTCCGCGGCTGGTTCTGGCTGGCCGTCGCGCTGGTACTGGCCGTCCGGCCCGGCCGGGGCACCTTCGCCACGCCGGTCCGGGTCCTGGGCGTCAGCGCGGCGGCCTACATCCTCGGCTACCTGCCGATCATGCCCGCGACGGACTTCCGCTACGTCTACTGGCCGGCGATCGCCGGCACCCTCGGTCTGCTGCTGCTCCGGGCGGGCCGGGGCGCGCCCGCGCCGCGGCGCACACCCCCCGGCGCCATGGCCGGCCGCCCCCTGACGGAACACCAGCCGGCGGACGCCCCAGGCCGGTAGGGCCCGTCCGCCGGCCGGTCCGGTCCGGCGGCCCTTCAGTCCAGTACCGGGAGCAGCTCCGGCAGGTGCCCGTCGGACGCCGCCGCCGCCCGCTGCCGCTCCTCGGGCACCGCCCCGTACAGGGTGGTGCGGGGCCGCGCGGGGCGCCCGGCCGCGTCCGCCACCGCGACCAGGTCCTTGACCGACTTGTACGAGCCGTACGAGGAGCCCGCCATGCGGGAGATGGTCTCCTCCATGAGGGTCCCGCCGAGGTCGTTCGCGCCCGAGCGCAGCATCTCGGCCGCGCCCTCGGTGCCGAGCTTCACCCAGCTGGTCTGGATGTTGGGGATGTGCGGGTGCAGCAGCAGCCGGGCCATGGCCGTCACCGCGCGGTTGTCCCGCACGGTCGGGCCCGGGCGGGCGATCCCGGCGAGGTAGACCGGCGCGTTGGTGTGCACGAACGGCAGCGTCACGAACTCGGTGAAACCGCCCGTGCGCTGCTGGATGCCCGCGAGGGTGCGCAGGTGGCCGAGCCAGTGGCGGGGCTGGTCGACATGGCCGTACATCATCGTGGAGGACGAACGGATGCCCAGCTCGTGGGCCGTCGTCACGACGTCGATCCAGTCGGCGGCGGGCAGTTTGCCCTTGGTGAGGATCCAGCGGACCTCGTCGTCGAGGATCTCGGCGGCCGTGCCCGGGATGGTGTCCAGGCCCGCTTCCTTCGCCGCCGACAGCCACTCGCGCACCGACATGCCCGTGCGGGTCGCGCCGTTGACGACCTCCATCGGGGAGAAGGCGTGCACGTGCATGCCGGGGACGCGTTCCTTCACGGCCCGGGCGATGTCGAAGTAGGCCGTGCCGGGCAGGTCCGGGTGGATGCCGCCCTGCATGCAGACCTCCACCGCCCCCACGTCCCACGCCTGCTGGGCCCGGTCGGCGACCTGGTCCAGGGAGAGGGTGTAGGCGTCGGCGTCGGTGCGGCGCTGGGCGAAGGCGCAGAAACGGCAGCCGGTGTAGCAGACGTTGGTGAAGTTGATGTTGCGCGTGACGATGTAGGTGACGTCGTCGCCCACGGCCGACTTCCGCACGTCGTCGGCGACCCGGGCCAGGGCGTCCAGGGCCGGGCCGTCCGCGTGCAGCAGGGCCAGCGCCTCGTCGTCGGTGAGCTTCGTCGGATCGTCGGCGGCCGTGCGCAGCGCCTGCCGTACGTCGGTGTCGATGCGCTCGGGTGCCATGCCCGGGGCGGCGGCCTCGCGCAGGGCACCCCAGTCGCCGTACACCTCGTCGAAGTCGTCCCGGCGGTCCGACGTACGGCCCTCGGTGTCGATCGAGGAGTGCAGGTCCGTGCGGCCGGAGGCGGTGAAGACCTCCTCCGGCTCCTGCCACGGCAGCCCCCGCGGGAGGGCGTCGGGGCGGGCGAGGCCGGTCTCCGGGTCGGCGAGGGCCGCCACGTGCGGGCGCAGCCGCGGGTCGAGCCAGGGCTCGCCGCGCCGCACGAACTCCGGGTAGACGCACAGGCGTTCCCGCAGCTCGAACCCGGCCGCGCGGGACTTCTCGGCGAGCTGCTCGATCTGCGGCCAGGGGCGCTCGGGGTTGACGTGGTCGATGGTGAGCGGGGAGACGCCGCCCCAGTCGTCGATGCCGGCGGCGATCAGCCGCTCGTACTCGCCGTCGACGAGGTTGGGCGGGGCCTGGATGTTGCCGCCCGGGCCCATGAGGAGGCGGGCGACGGCCACCGCGGCGACCAGTTCGTCCAGTTCCGCGTCGGGCATGCCGCGCATCGCGGTGTCCGGCTTGGCGCGGAAGTTCTGGATGATCAGCTCCTGCACGCCGTGGTAGGCCCGGGAGACCTTGCGCAGCGCGAACAGCGACTCGGCGCGCTCCTCGTAGGTCTCGCCGATGCCTATGAGCAGCCCGGAGGTGAAGGGGACGGAGGAGCGCCCGGCGTCCTCGAGGACGCGCAGGCGGACGGCGGGTTCCTTGTCGGGCGAACCGTGGTGGGGGCCGCCCGGCTCCGACCACAGGCGCGTCGCGGTGGTCTCCAGCATCATGCCCATGCTGGGCGCGACCGGCTTGAGCCGCTGGAAGTCGGACCAGCTCATCACGCCCGGGTTGAGGTGGGGCAGCAGGCCCGTCTCCTCCAGGATCCGCACGGAGACGGCACGGACGTAGGCGAGGGTGTCGTCGTAGCCGTGCGCGTCGAGCCACTCGCGCGCCTCCGGCCAGCGGTCCTCGGGCTTGTCGCCGAGGGTGATGAGCGCTTCCTTGCAGCCGAGGGCGGCGCCCTTGCGGGCGATGTCCAGCACCTCGTCCGGGGACATGAACATCCCGTGCCCGGCGCGGCGCAGCTTGCCGGGCACGGTGACGAACGTGCAGTAGTGGCACTTGTCCCGGCACAGCCGCGTCAGGGGGACGAAGACGCTCTTGGAGTACGTGATGACACCGGGCCGGCCGGCCGCCTCCAGGCCCGCGTCCCGCACCCGGGCCGCGGAGGCGGACAGGTCCCGCAGGTGCTCACCGCGGGCCTGGAGCAGGACCGCCGCCTCGGTCACGTCGAGCGAGACGCCGTCCCTGGCCCGTTTCAGGGCGCGACGCAGGGAGTTCTCGGTGGGTCCGGTTCCGGAGGTCGCGGCAGTCGTCATCCTTCGAGCATACGAGTGCGCTGATCAGCACCGGGGAGCCCCGTCAGTGGAAGGCCAGCCATCCGATGCCCAGGGCGGACACCGCCCCGGCGGCGGCCACGGCGGCCGGCCGGTTGCGGTGCAGGGCGCACCACAGCAGCGCGGCGGTCACCAGCACCGCGATCGTGCCGATCGCTCCGCGCAGCAGGCCCTGGCTGTAGCCGTACTCGCCGAAATGGCGTGCGAACCAGGACATCCAGGCGAACCTCACCGTGCCCTCCCCCGTCGTGACCGTAGACCTGGCCCCGCACCCGGTGCCGCGCGGTGGTCGGCCGCGCCGAGGTGCGTGCCCGGCCGAAGACGACCGCAGTCCATGGCGGCCGGCGTCGTCAAAGGTACTGCGCGAGCCCGTCCAGCGCCTTCAGCACCTCCGCCTCCCCGGCCGGGGGCAGCTGGACGACGACCTCGCCGATGCCGAGGTCGGCGTAGCGGGCGAGCTTGCCGGGGCCGGGACGGACGCCGTAGGGGACGACCTGGAGGGCCTCGGGGTCGCGGCCCGCCTCCGCCCAGGCCGTGCGCAGCAGGGGCAGGGACTCGGACAGGCCCCGTCCGCCGATGGGCAGCCAGCCGTCGGCGTACTCGCAGATGTGGGCGAACAGCTTGGGTCCCGCGCCGCCGCCGATCAGGGTGCGCGGCCCGACGACCGGGCCGCGCGGCCGCTGCACGGGCTTGGGGTGGGCGAAGCTCGCCCGGACACTGCCGAACTCCCCCTCGTGGCCGGCCGGTTCCTCGGACCACAGGGCCCGCATCAGCGCCATCCGGTCCCGGACCAGTTCGCGCCGGGTGCTCCAGCGGACACCGTGGTCGGCGGCCTCCTCGACGTTCCAGCCGAAGCCGAGCCCGAGGGCGAACCGGCCCCCGGACAGGTGGTCCAGGGTCGCGACCTGCTTGGCCAGGTCGATCGGGTCGTGCTGGGCGACGAGCGTGATGCCCGTGCCGAGTCCGAGCCGCTCGGTGACGGCGGCGGCCTGTCCGAGCGCCACGAACGCGTCCAGGGTGCGCCCGTACTCCCGCGGCAGCTCACCGCCGGCCGGATAGGGGGTGGTCCGCTCGACGGGGATGTGCGTGTGCTCGGGCAGGTACAGACCGGCGAATCCGCGCTCCTCCAGCTCCCGGGCCAGCCGGGTCGGAGTGATCGTCTCGTCGGTGAGGAAGATCGTCACGGCGATGCGCATGACCCAATCTGTACCCGAGGGGACGGGCCGTGTCCATACCGACCGGTCGGCATTCGCCGGGGGCCGCGCGGCCGAAAGCCGCCCGTCCCCTTGCCTTGCACCGGCGTTCACGGCTCGGTACAAGGCTGGGCACGAGGTTCCACGCGTCACCGCCGCACCACCCACGCCCTTGTCACGACGACACCCCGGGGAGCAGCAGCATGTGCGAGGACCAGCACGGCGGACTCGGCCGGCGGGCCCTGTTCGTGACGGGAGCGGCCGCCGCGCTTACGTTGGGAAGCGTGAGCTTCGCTTCAGGGACCGGCGGGCGGCCGGAGAGCAGGACGGTGCGCGGCACGCTGCCGCCCGGCTCCCCGGACTTCGTGTACGTGCCGGTGGAGGTCCCGGCCGGCGTCCGGGAGCTGAAGGTCGCCTACACCTACGACCGGCCCGCCGTCCCGGCCGGCACCACGGGCAACGCCCTCGACATCGGCGTCTTCGACGAGCGCGGCACCGACCTCGGCGGCCGGGGCTTCCGCGGCTGGTCGGGCGGGGCGCGCACCGAGTTCTTCATCCGGGCGGACGAGGCCACACCGGGCTACCTCCCGGGGCCGGTGCGCGAGGGAACCTGGCACATCGCGCTCGGTCCCTACACCATCGCCCCGCAGGGACTGTCGTACGAGATCACGGTCACGCTGACCTACGGGGAGCCGGGCGAGACGTTCGAGCCCGTGTATCCGCCGGAGCGGGCCAAGGGGCGGGGGCGGACCTGGTACCGGGGCGACTGCCACCTGCACTCCTGGCACTCCGACGGCCGCCGCACCCCGGCCGAGATCGGGGAGCTGGCCCGCGCGGCCGGACTGGACTTCATCAACTCCTCGGAGCACAACACCCATTCCGCGCACGCCCACTGGGCCGACGTGGCCGGGGACGACCTGCTGGTGATGCTGGGTGAGGAGATCACCACCCGCAACGGGCACGTCGTGGCGCTCGGCACGGACCCCGGCACCTTCGTCGACTGGCGCTACCGGGCCCGCGACAACCGCTTCGGCCGGTTCGCACGCCAGGTGAGACGGGCCGGCGGCCTGGTCGTCCCGGCGCATCCGCACGCCACGTGCATCGGCTGCAACTGGAAGTTCGGCTTCGGCGAGGCCGACGCCGTCGAGGTGTGGAACGGCCCCTACACACCCGACGACGAGGTAGCCCTGGCCGACTGGGACAGCATGCTGGTGGCGTCCGTGCGGGACGGGCGCGACTGGATCCCGGCCATGGGCAGCAGCGACGCCCACCGTGCCCCCGACGCCGTGGGCAGCCCCCAGACGGTCGTGTTGGCCGACGACCTGACGCGGGAGGCCGTCCAGGAGGGCATCCGCGCGGGACGGTCGTACGTCGCGGAGTCGGCCCGGGTCTCCCTGTCGTTCCGGGCGTCCGGCGGGCGCGGCGAACACGCGGGCATCGGCGAGCGGCTCGGCGTGGGCCGCGACACCCCGGTCACCGTCCGTCTGGAGGTCACCGGCGCCCCGCGCTGCACGGTCCGGTTCGTCACCGACCAGGGGGTGCTGCACACCAGTGACCCGCTGCCGGTGTCCGGCACGGGTACGGTCGAGTGGCGCACGACGCCGTCGTACGCGGCCTACGTGCGCGCGGAGTTGCGGCACGAGGCGGCCGCGGGGCCGCTGCCCGGGCCGCTCGCGGCCTTCACCAACCCGGTCTTCCTGGGCCGCCGCACCGGTTGAGCGCGCGACGACTCCCGCGACGCTCGCGGCCGGTGGGTGCCGCGCGCACACGGACCGGTCGCGACGGCTCCCCTCCGCGCCGTCGCGACCGGTCTCCCCCGTGTCCCCCGGTGTCCCCCGTCTCCCCCTGATCCCCCCCGTGCGGTGGCCTACTTGGTCGGCTTGAACGGCTCCGACGTGGCGTGCAGGTCCTTGGTCTCCAGCGGCTCGTCGGTCGCGTGCAGGTCCTGCGGCTTCAGCGGCTCGTTCGTGGCGTGCAGGTCCTTCGTCTCCAGCGGCTCGTCGGTCGCGTGCAGGTCCTGCGGCTTCAGCTCGTCGCCCATGGTCGTCGACTTCCCTTCGGATGGATCAGGCAGTGGTCGGCGGGCCCGCCCGGTCACTCCCCCGAGGATGACCGGACGGGCCCGCCCGGGCGGCTCGCCCGGATGCCGGTGCGAGGCCCGGTGCGTCGACCCGCCTGCCCCCCGACGCGACGGATCGACTGAGATGAATCATGGCGCAGGGCGATAAACGAACGATGAACGCCCCGGAGCGGACCTCAGGCCGCCCGCACCGGCGTCAGCAGGGCCCGCACCTCCGCTGCCTCCGGTGAGCCCAGTTCCTCGTAGATGCCGGCCGCCTCCTGCCAGCAGACCTGGGCCCGTCCCGTCTGGTTGATGCCGCTGAGCGCGCGGCCGAGGACGGTGAGGACGTTGCCCCGGCGCCACTCGCCGCCGATCCCGCGCAGCACGGTGAGGGCCATCTCGGCGTTGGCCGCCGCCTGGGCGGGTCGCCGGGCGGCGAGGTCCACCTCGGCCAGCCGGAACAGGCTCATGCCCTCCCACAGGCGCTGCCTGCTGTCGCGGAACACCTCCAGCGCCTCCTGGAGCCGCCCGGCGGCCTCACCCAGCTCCCCGCTCTGGGTGAGGGCGAGCCCGAGGGCGTAGCGGGCGTTGGCGCCGCGCATGGAGTTGCCCATGGCGTCGTAGATGCCGATGCCCTCCTGGGCCAGCGCCACCGCGCTCTGGGTCCGTCCGGTCGCCAGGCGGATGCGGGAGAGGTTGCACAGGGCGGCGGCCTCGCCGGGACGGTCGCCCAGGGCGCGGAAGTGCTCGATGGCCCGGGACAGGTGCTCCTCGCCGTCCTGGTGGCGGTTCTGGTAGAGCGCGATGATGCCGCGCGCGTTGCGCGCCCAGCACACGGGCAGCAGGTCGTCGGCCTCCCGGGCGAGCAGGATGGCCCGCTCCGCCTCCTCGTCGGCCCGTTCGAAACGGCCGCTCACGTGGTGGACGTTGACGAGCGTCATCAGCGCCCGGGCCTCCGCCCTCTTCAGGCCGTGCGCGCGGGCCGCGCCGAGCAGCGCCGTGGCCGTCGCCTCGTACTCCTTGGAGTTGGCGCCCGACTCGGACAGGTCGTGCGCGGCCCACAGCAGGTCGATGGCGCGCGGGAGGGTCCGCGGCAGGCCCGCCGACTGCCGTACGTGCGCCAGGAGGCAGATCGCCTCGGCGTACAGCCAGTCCTGCGCGGCGTGCCGGTCCTCGAAGCGCAGGCCCGGGTAGGAGGCGGCTTCGAGGTGGTCGACGAGGCGGTCCCCCGGGCGTTCGATCGCGTAGACGCCCGCCGCCGACGCCAGGTAGAAGTCCAGCAGCCGGGACAGGGCCGCCTCGCGTTCGCCCGGGGGCTGCTCGTCGCGCTCCGCGCACGCACGCGCGTAGAGCCGGACCAGGTCGTGGAAGCGGTAGCGGCCGGGGGCCGCCGATTCGAGGAGGGACGTGTCGACCAGCGACTCCAGCAGGTCCTCGGTGTCCTCCACCGGCAGGTCCAGGACGGCGGCCGCCGCGGCGAGGGAGATGTCGGGCCCGTCGGCCAGGCCCAGCAGACGGAAGGCGCGGGCCTGGGCGGGCTCCAGCTGGCCGTAGCCCAGCTCGAACGTGGCCTTGACCGCCAGGTCCCCGGCCTGCAGCTCGTCCAGGCGGCGACGCTCGTCGGCGAGTTTCGCCGCGAGGACGGAGACCGTCCAGGTGCGGCGTGCCGCCAGCCGGGACGCCGCGATGCGGATGGCCAGCGGCAGGAAACCGCAGGCGGCGACCACGTCCAGGGCGGCCTTGCGCTCGGACGCGACCCGCTCCTCGCCCACGATCCTGGTGAACAGCGCCAGCGCCTCGTCCGGGGACATCACGTCCAGGTCGACCAGGTGCGCCCCCGCCAGGTCCACCATCCGCACCCGGGAGGTGACCAGCGCGGCGCAGCCGTCCGTGCCGGGCAGCAGCGGGCGCACCTGGGCGGCGTCGCGGGCGTTGTCCAGCAGGACCAGGACGCGACGGCCGGCCAGTACCGAGCGGTACAGCGCCGCGCGCTCCTCCAGCGAGTCCGGGATCGCCGAGCCGGCCGTGCCGAGGGCCCGCAGGAAGGAGCCCAGGACCGTCTCCGGCTCCGCCGCCCGGGCACCGGCGCCCTGCAGGTCGACGTACAGCTGCCCGTCGGGGAACGCCGAGCGCGCCTGGTGGGCCACGTGCACGGCGAGGGTCGTCTTGCCGACGCCGCCGATGCCGGCCAGGGCGGACACCGCCATGACGCGGCCGTCGGCGGAGGCGAGGATGTCGCCCAGTTCCCGCACGAAAGCCGTCCGGCCCGTGAAATCCGGGACGGTGGCGGGCAGTTGGGCCGGGCGGAGGGGAACGGCCGCCGGTTCGGGGGCCGGTGAGGACGGCTCCGCGAGGCCCGGGTCCGCGCGCAGGATCCGCTGCTGCAGCTCGCTCAGGCCCGGGCGGGGGTCCACGCCCAGCTCGTCGGCGAGCAGGCGCCGGGTGTCGGCGTAGACGGCGAGGGCCTCGGCCTGGCGGCCGCTGCGGTACAGGGCCAGCATCAGCAGCTCGCGCAGCCGCTCGCGCAGCGGGTGGGCGGCGGTCAGGGCGGTCAGCTCGGAGACGGCCTCTGCGTGGCAGCCCTGCTCCAGGTCCATGTCCAGCCGGGCTTCGAGCAGTTGGAGCCGCCACTCCTCCAGGCGGACCCGCTGGGCCTCGGCGTACGGGCCCGGCACCCCGGCCAGTGTCTCCCCGTCCCACAGGGCGAGGGCGCGGCGCAGGGTGGCGCGCGCGTGGCACAGATCCCCGGCGGAGCGGGCCTTGTCGGCCTCGGTCGCCAGGTCCTGGGCGACGGTGAGGTCCAGGGCGCCCTCGCCGAGGTCCCGTACCGCGTAGCCGCCCGACTCGCTCACCAGGACGCCCGGGTCGAGGACCTTGCGCAGCCGGGAGGCGTACGTCCGCAGCGCGGCCAGGGCCTGGGAGGGTGGTTCCTCGCCCCACAGCGCGTCGATCAGCTCGGCGGCCGTGGCCGTACGGCCCTCGCGCAGCAACAGTGCGGCCAGAAGGGCGCGTTGCTGGGGGGACCCGGTGGTGATCGGCTCCTCGCCGCGCCAGGCGCGCACGGGGCCGAGCACGCTGAAGCGCAGCGCCGCGGGCGCCACGGGCCCGGCGGGCCGGGCCGGTTCCCCGGGCCGGGCGGGCGGCGCCGGGTCCACCGGCCGTGGTGACTCCGGCGAGGAGTCGGAACGCCGCTGCTCCGGTACGTGCGGCACACCGACCGGTACACCGTCCATGCAGTCCCCCTCGACATCCTGAGCAACCACGCCAGTTTGCCTTGTGTGCGGTGGATACGTCAGCCGTGGGAGACACCGATCACAGGGCGGCGTACGGGAGTCCGCAGGGTCCGCGCCCTCTCGTCCCACCGGGCGGCGCGGTCGGCGCACACAACACGCCGGGGTGGCGAGAACCGGCCGGTGACAGTGGCGATCGGACCCGCTCGGACGTCGACGCCCGCCCGTGTCCCGGGTGTTCACCCCGGTGCCAGGGCGTTCAGTCGTCGACGAGCGCCCGGCGGTCGGCCCGGCAGTCGTCGACCGAGCCGACCGGGCCCGCCCCCACCTCGACCCGGACGGTCGCCTTGTCGTCGCCGGGAACCGTGACGTCGGCGTGCCGGTCGACGACGGTGAGGCCGCTCTCGTCGACGAAGGTGACCGAGACGGAGAACGTGGCCTTGCGGCCGTTGGGGTTGCTCACCTCGACGGTCGCGTACGGGGCGGACGGGGTCGCGCAGCTCACCAGCCGCGCCGTGCCGTCCTCCAGGCCCCCGCCGCGGCCGGAGCCGGGCGAAGAGGTGGGCGCGGAACCGTGATTCGGCCGGCGGGTGGAGGAACCGGCGCCGCTGGTCCCGTGGTCGTCGTCATCGCCGTAGGTGTCGTCGGAGCCGTAGGAGCCGCCCGAGCCGTACGCACCGCCCGAGCCGGACGAGCTCGCACCGCCGTGGTCCTGGCTGGAGCTGCTGCACCCGCCCCCGTCACCGCCGTGGCCACCGCCGCGGCCCCGGCCCGAGGAGAAGCCGGTCAGCGCCAGCACCACCAGAGCCGACACCGCCGTGTACCTGAGTGCACGCCCCCGAATTCGCATGACGGACAGCCTAGTGATCGCCTGTCACGGTCATGTCACCGTGGGTCGACCGGTGCGTACCCGGCGTGGCGCCGGTTGCGCCGGCCGTTGCGGGCCCCGGTCAGGCCGTGCGGGCCGTCCCGGTGCCCTTCTCGGCGTCCAGCGCGTACACGCAGCGGTCCTTGCTGCACGCGTACACCACCCCGTCCCGCACCACCGGGGAGCCGGTGATCTCGCCGCCGGTGGCGAGCTTCCAGCGCAGCCGGCCGTCGTCGGCCTTGAGGGTGTAGAGCAGGTGGTCGGTGGAGCCGAAGTGGATGCGGCCCTCGGCCACCGAGGGGGCGCCGACGATGTCGCCGCCAGCCTGGAAGCGCCACTTGGGCGTTCCGGTGACCGCGTCGAGGGTGTACAGGCCCTTGCCGCTGCCCACGTGCACGTGGCCCGCGGCGACCAGGACCGGTTCGACCGAGGCACGGGCCTCGGTGGCGATTCGCCAGCGGTCGCGGCCGTCGGTGGCGTCGAGGGCGTAGACCGTGCCGAGGTAGTCGGCCAGGTAGACGCCGCCGCCGGTGACGGCCGGGCCGGGGACGAAGGCGGGCGGGCAGAGGAAGACGGCCGGCGCCTCGAAGTGCCACTTCACGCGCCCGGCCGCCACGTCGAGGGCGAGGACGCGGGTCCCTGCGCTCACGTACACGTACCCGTCGGTCCCGGGGGCGATCCGGACCGGGACGCCGCCGCAGGAGGCCGCGTCGCCGATCGGGTACGACCAGCGCTCGTCGCCGGTGCGGGCGTCCAGGGCGCGCAGCCGGGCGTCCTGCCACACGTAGACCGTGCCGTCGTGCAGGGCGGGTCCGGCCTCGGGGGACTCGAAGTCGCTCTGGCAGCCGGTGATCTCCCACAGCTTCCGCCCGGTGGACGCCTCCCAGCCCTGGACGCCGCCGCCCCGGGTGCCGGTGACGACGGTGCCGCGCTCCGCCTTGAGGGAGTAGACCCAGGCATCGGTCTGCAGGCGCCACAGGTCGGCGCCCTCCCGGGCGTCGAGGGCGAACAGGGTGGGCCCGTCGGAGGCGTGGATGCGCTGGTCGGCGACCGCCATGGACCAGGCGACGTCGCGGGTCTTGAAGCGGCGGCGGCCCGTGGCCACGTCCAGGGCGTGCACCTCGAAGGAGGTGACGTAGACGAGGTCGCCGGCGACGGCCGGGGTGCCCCAGACGTCGTTCGACATGCGGAAGCGCCAGGGCCGCCAGCCGCCGGCCTGCTCGGGCGGCGCCGCCGGGGCCGGGGGCGCGGCGACGGCGGGGCCCACGGCGGGATCCGTGCCGTTGACGCCGGGCCGGGGCTTGGACCAGGAGGCGGCGAGGGCGGCCTCCGGAGGGGGTGCCTTGACGGCGGCGGCGCGGACGTCGGCGACGCGCGGGCCCGGCCCGATGGGCACCTGGGCGCCGGCGAGCCGGACGGGACCGGTGTCGGGGGCGCCCACGGGGGCGGGCACGGGCGCGGGAGCAGGGACGACCGGGTCGTGCGGGGGCGGGGGCGGGATGGGCGCGGGGCCGGGGGCGGGGCGTCCGCCGCCGCGTCCGGCACCGGCGGCGGGCTTGCCGGCCGGGCGGCCGTTGCGGCGGGACTCGATCAGGCCGACGGCCCGCTCGGGCAGCCACGCGGAAGCCGTGCCGCTGTCGTCGGACCCGGAGCCGAACAGGTGCGGTGCGAGCTGGGCCTGGAGGTCGGCGGGGTTGGGGCGGGCCGTGGGGTCCATCTGCATGCAGGACTCGATGAGCGGGCGCAGCTCGTCGGGAAGCCCTTCGAGGTCCGGGCCCTCGCGCAGCAGCATGAAGACCGTCTCGACCGGGTTGGCCCCGTGGAAGGGCGGGTGCCCGGTGGCGGCGAAGACCAGCATCGAGCCGAGCGAGAACACGTCGCTGGCGCCGGTGACGCTGCGGGAGTCCTTGGCCTGCTCGGGTGACATGTAGGCGGGCGTGCCGACGGCGACGTTCGTCATCGTCAGACGGGTGTTCGACACACCGGAGGCGATACCGAAGTCGATCACCCGGGGGCCGTCCTCGACGACGAGGACGTTCGAGGGCTTGAGGTCGCGGTGCACCAGCCCGGCCCCGTGGATCGACTGGAGCGCCTCGGCCACCCCCGCGGCCAGCCAGCGCACCGCCTGGGCCGGCAGCGGCCCGCAGTCGTTCACTATCTCCTCGAGGGAGGGCGCCGGGACGTAGGCGGTGGCCAGCCAGGGCACGGCGGCGCGCGGGTCGGCGTCCACGACGGCGGCCGTGTAGAAGCCGGAGACGGCCCGGGCGGCCTCCACCTCGCGCGTGAAGCGGACCCGGAACAGCTGGTCCTCGGCCAGCTCGGTGCGGACGGTCTTGATCGCCACGCGCCGGCCGGACGCCGAGCGCGCGAGATAGACCAGCCCCATGCCGCCGGCACCCAGCCGTCCCAGCACCTCGAACGGCCCGATCCGCCGCGGATCGTGCTGCGTCAGCTGATCCACCACTCTGCCTGCCACCTCCCCGTACGAGCCGCGCCAAGCCACATCTTCCACGCGACCCCGTGCAGCGTCTCACCACCGCACCGCCATGGCGGCACGCACCCTGATTCTTCCTGGCCCGAGCCGTGGTGGCGAACCCGGTGACAATTAGGATGTGTCCGCACACAGACCATCAAATGCAGACCAAAGTCCGCCCGGTCAGCGGTGGAGCAGCGCGAACGACGCCCCCTGGTCGTCGGTGACGACGGCGACGGTGCCGTAGGAGGCGCGGAAGGGCGGGGCCTGGACGCGTCCGCCGAGCCGGGTCACCTCCTCCAGTGCGGCCGGTACGTCCTCGACGGCGAAGTGGACGAGGAAGTGGGGCGGCATCTCGGCGGGGAAGACGTCGGACACGGGTGCGCGGCCGAAGTCCGGGTCGGCGCCCGGTCCGAACAGGGCCTCGTGGAAGAGGTCCCCGTAGAAGGTGTTGGCCGCCTCGGTGTCCCGGGTGTACAGCTCGGTCCAGGCGAAGGTGCCCGGCTCGTGCCGCGCGCCGAAGCCGGGGTGCTCGCCGGGCTGCCACAGGGCGAAGACCGCGCCCTCCGGGTCGGTGACCAGCGCCGCGACGCCGAGCTCACCGGCCGGCACCGGCGCCGAGACGACCTGCCCGCCCGCCTCCCGCACGCGCCGGGCCAGGGCCGCCGCGTCGGGGGTGGCGAAGTACACCGTCCAGACGGAGGGCAGCCTGCCGTCCATCTTGCGGACCAGCCCGGCCACGGGCTGGTCGCCCTTCAGCGCCCGCGCGAAGGGGCCGAACCAGTCCTCGAAGGTCCACCCGAAGAGTTCCCCGTAGAACCGCTTGCCCGCCTCGACGTCGGGGAGCTGCGCGTCCACCCAGCAGGGGACGCCCTCCGCGTACACCGGTGCCCTGTTTTCGGCCATGTCGCCAACGTAACCGCGTCGGCCGCAACCCGCAGACCAGGCACACCAGCCTCCGCGGACCCCCGCACCCCATTTGCAGTCGGCCGAATAGCGCCCCGATCACGCGTCGGTAAGCTGACGGCATGACAGGACAAGTGCGTACCGTCGACGGCCGCGTGGCCGGTCGACGTGGGCAGGCGACCCGGCAGAAGCTGCTCGACTGCCTCAGCGAGATGCTCAGCTCCTCCCCCTACCGGGACGTCAAGGTCATCGATGTCGCACGGAAGGCGGGCACTTCGCCCGCGACGTTCTACCAGTACTTCCCGGACGTCGAGGGCGCGGTCCTGGAGATCGCCGAGCAAATGGCCTCCGAGGGCGCCTCGTTGACCGAACTGCTGGAGGGGCGCTCCTGGGCCGGGAAGGCCGGCTGGCAGACGGCACAGGAACTCGTCGACGGATTCCTGGAGTTCTGGCGGCAGAACGACGCGATCCTCCGGGTGGTGGATCTGGGGGCCGCCGAGGGCGACAAGCGCTTCGCCAAGCTCCGCGCGAAGATCCTGAACTCGGTCAACGCCTCCCTCGCGAACGCCGTCACGGAGCTGCAGTCGAAGGGGCGTGTCGACAAGGACGTGAACCCGGCGGCCATCGCGGGTTCGCTGGTCGCGATGCTCGCGGCCGTGGCCTCCCACCAGAAGGGCTTCTCCCCGGGCGTGAAGCAGGCCGACCTCAAGCCCAACCTGGCGCTGCTGGTCCATCTGGGGGTCACGGGCCGCAAGCCGGCGAAGTAGCCGGCGACGGCTCGCACTTCTTTCCAAGTCCTGTCTGGCGGGCGGCGGTTCACTCCGGTGGACCGCCGCCCGTCGTCTGTCCCGCCCGCCCCGATCCGCACGGCCTTCGGGGAACAGCCGCTCCCTGTGCGGGCGTTGCCCGGGTACCAAGCATCCTGCCGAAGGCCGAAGGAGACCGTGATGGCCCTGACCCGCGAAGAGCGCGAACAGTTCCTGGCCGAGCCGCACGTCGCCGCGCTGGCGGTCGACGCGGGCCCGGGCCGGGCCCCGCTCACGGTGCCGATCTGGTACCAGTACGAGCCCGGCGGAGAGGCGTGGATCATGACCGGCCTGGACTCCCGCAAGAACGAGCTGATCACGGCGGCGGGCCGGTTCTCGCTGCTGGTGGACCGGCTGGAGCCGTCGATCCGGTACGTGTCGGTGGAGGGGCCGGTGGTGGACTCGGCCCCGGCGACCCTCGAACAGCTCCGGGAGATCTCGGCGCGCTACCTGCCGGCCGACAAGGTCGACGGCTACGTGGACTTCGCCTGGAAGAACCACGGTGAGCAGGTGGTCCTGCGGATGCGGCCGGAGAGGTGGGTCTCCTCGGACCTCGGCCAGGTCTGACGCCTGCGCCGGAGGAGCCGTCTGACTCGGCGGGTCCGCCGGTGCCCGCGGGGCGAGAATCGGGGCATGGATTGCGATCTCCACGCGCTGCTGCGCTCCCTGCGCGTCTGGGACCCGGCGCTCACCGCGCTCCCGCCCTTCGACCCGGCCACCGCGCCCGCCGCCCCGCTGCCGCTGTTCGCCGAGTGGTTCGCGGCGGCGGTGTCGGCCGGGCAGACCGAGCCGCACACCATGTCCCTGGCGACCTCGGACGCCTCGGGCCTGCCCGACGTGCGGATCGTGATGCTGCACGGCGCGGACGCCGACGGCTGGTCCTTCGCCTCGCACGACGGCAGCCGCAAGGGCCGCCAGCTCGCGGCCCGGCCGTACGCCGCGCTCGGCTTCTACTGGCCGGTGCTGGGCCGCCAGGTCCGGGTGCGCGGCCCCGTGTCGGCCGCCCCGTCCGAGGAGTCCCAGGGAGACCTCCACGCCCGTTCCACCGGTGCCCTGGCGGCGGCGCTGACCGGGCACCAGAGCGAGGTCCTGCCCTCGCTCGACGAACTGGCCAGGGCCTCGCGATCCGCGTGGGAGCGGGCCGCCGCGGACCCGGCGGCCCCCGTCCCGTCCTGGACCCTCTACCGGCTGCGCCCCCGGGAGGTCGAGTTCTTCCAGGGCGACGAGCGGCGGCGCCACGTCCGCCTCCGCTACCGGCGCGAGGACACGGGCGGGCAGCAGGCGTCCTGGACGCGGGAGCTGCTCTGGCCGTGAGACGCCGGCAGGGTGCCCCCCCCCGCTCGGCCACCCGACGGCGGACCGCGGGTCACGGGCACGTGTGCACCGCGGTCACGCGGGGGTCGTGCGTGACCGTCACGGGGTCGTGCATCGCCCTCATGGGGGGTGTGCACCGCCGTCACGTGAAGTCGTACACGGCGAAGTCCCCCACCGGCCGGTAGCCGATGCGCTGGTACAGCCCGTTGCTGGTCGGGTTGGCCAGGTCCGTGAAGAGCACCACCTCGTCCGCACCCGAGGCCAGAGCGGCCCGGCTGACCTCGGCGGTCACGGCCCCGGCGTAGCCCCGGCCGCGCAGGGGGGCGGGGGTGTAGACGGAGGCGACACGCACCTGCCCGGCGACCCGGGGCGTGACGCCGGCCATGGCGACCGGCGTGCCGTCCGGACTCTCCCACAAGGTGACGCCGCCGCCGCGGATCCGGGCGTCCGCCCACTCGGCGGATCCCCGGACGGTGCCCAGCCCGACGGCCGCGCCGAACTCGTCGTGCCAGCGCATCAGCAGCTCGCGGTCGGCCTCGCCGGCGACGCGGGGCGCACCGGGCGGCGCGGGCTCCGGCACGGTCAGGGTGCCGAGGCGGTAGAGCCGCTGACGCTGACGGAGCCGGACGGTCACGCCCGTGTGCCGCCGCCACGCCTCGGCGAACGCCTCGGCGGTGTCGCGGTCGGAGTTCACCCCGGGCAGGCGCTGCCCGAGGCGGGCCAGCCGGGCGGCGAGTTCCTCGGCGTCCTCGCGGGTGAGGCCGGTGACGTTCAGCCAGTGCGGCGGCGTACGGAAGAAGGCCGCCCGGACCTGCCCGTCGCGCCCCAGCACCCCGAACTCCGGTGTCCCCTCCCCGTACACGTCCGGTCCCTGCGTGCGCAGGGTCTCCGTGACGGTCAGCGGGACGGTGTGCAGCGCGGGCGCGGAGCGCAGGAACGCCCCGGCGCGGGTGAGGAAGTCGTCCAGCTCCCGGGTGAGGTGCCAGGCGCCCGCCCCGGTGGCGGCGGTGTCGGTGTCCGTGTGGGTGTCCATGCCCCATGATGCCGCCGTGCCGCCTCGCGGCGCTCCCCGATAACGCCGGGCCCGGCCCTACCTCCTCTTGTCCTCCGCGAGGGTATGGGCCACGAGCGCGTTGGCGTGGCCGTGCCCCAGGCCGTGCTCGCTCTTGAGCCAGCCGACCAGTTCCATGTGCCGGGTCAGCGGGGAGGCGCGGATGAGCTGCTGCCATTCGGCGACCGGCCGGCCGTACTTCTTCTCGATGGCGGGGAAGTAGCTCGCCGGGCCCTTCACGGGTTCGGTCATCTCCGGTGTCCCTTCTGTGTGGTCACCGCATACGACCGGCGAGGCGCCCCGGACTCATCGCCGGCCGTCGGTGACCCGCGTCACAGATCAGCGGTCGTCCTCCGAGCCCCGCACCCCGGCCGGTTCCGGGTCCGTGGCCAGCCGGGCGTGCAGATGGGCGTCCCGGAAGGCGTCGTGCCGGTCCTCCGCGAAGATCGCCCCGCGCAGGGTTCCCTCCTGGGCGAAGCCGCAGCGCTCGGCGATCCGGCACGACGCCTCGTGGCCGACCGCGTGGTCCAACTCCAGCCTGTGCAGCCGCAGTTCCGTGAAGGCCCAGCGCGCGGCGAGCAGCAGGGCCCGGGTGGCGACGCCCCGGCCGCGGGCCTCGGGCAGGACCCAGTAGCCGACGCGGGCGACCCTCAGGTGGTACCTGATCTCGTTGACGCCGATGTGGCCCAGCACGGTGCCGCCGCGGGCGTCCGCGATCCGGAACGACAGCGAGGTGCCCTCCGCCGCGCTCTGCTCGCGCGCCAGCAGCGACTCACGGGCGCTCCTGCGGTCCGTGACCGGCCGCAGCGGGGTGTTCCACCTCCGGAACTCCGGGTCCCTCAGTCCGCGCAGCCAGGTGTCCACGTCGGAGCCGGAATCGGGGTTCCAGGGGCGCAACTGCAGGCCGTGCCCGTTGAGTTCGGGGAGTGAGTGGTCACGTGTGGGGGCCATGGGGCCATTCAAGCGCGTGGGACCCCGCGCGCACCCGCGGACCGCGACACCCAGGACCGAGGCCCGCCGCCCCTCGGCTCGCCGACGCTCCCGAATCCGTCACCGGGCCGCCACAACCGGGCCGCTTGCGCCACGGGCCCCACCCGCTCCCCCTACAGGCGTGATCAATCCGAAACCAATTCCGGTCTTGACCGAGACCCATCAAGCGGGTCCGTGATTACGCTCGCGCTCATGGCCGACTCCACACCCCCCACCCGCTCCTCCGCGCAGCCCGCACCCGACCGCCCCGTCTACGTCGTCGGCGGCGGCCCCGGTGGGCTCGCCGCGGCGTACGCGCTGCGCGCCCGGGGCGTACGGGCCGTCGTCCTGGAGAAGTCCGACCGGGTGGGAGCGTCCTGGCGCCGCCACTACGACCGGCTGCACCTGCACACGACCCGCCGGCTGTCCGCCCTTCCGGGCCTGCCGATGCCGCGCCGGTTCGGACGCTGGGTGTCCCGTGACGACCTGGTGCGCTACCTGGAGAAGTACGCCGAGCACCACCGGCTGGAGATCGTCACCGGTGTCGAGGTGTCCCGCATCGAGCGCGCCCCCGACGGCACGGGCTGGCTGCTGCACGCCACCGGCGGCCGTGAGCTGACCGGCGCCGCCGTGGTCGTCGCGACCGGCTTCAACCACACCCCGCGCGTACCCCCGTGGCCCGGCCGGGCGTCCTGGCCCGGGGAGTTCCTGCACGCCGGGCAGTACCGCAACGGCGAGCCCTACGCCGGCCGCGACGTCCTCGTGGTCGGCGTCGGCAACACCGGCGCCGAGATCGCCGTGGACCTGGTGGAGAGCGGTGCCGCCCGGGTCAGGCTGGCCGTGCGCACCGTCCCGCACATCGTGCGGCGGTCGACCGCCGGGTGGGCCGCCCAGTACAGCGGCGTCCTGGTCCGCCGCCTGCCGGTGGGCCTCGTCGACCGCATCAGCCGGGTGCAGGCGAAGGTGGCCGTGCCCGACCTGTCGGCCCACGGCCTGCCGCGCCCCGACACCGGCCTGTACAGCCGCGTGAAGCAGGGGGCCATCCCGGTGCAGGACGTCGGGCTGATCGACGCGGTGCGCAAGGGCAGGGTCGAGGTCGTCGCCGCCGTGGACGGTTTCGAGGAGGACGGCTCGGTGCTGCTGGCCGACGGCTCCAGGATCTCCCCTGACACCGTGATCGCCGCCACCGGGTACGTCCGCGCCCTGGAGTCACTGGTCGGGCACCTCGACGTCCTGGACGCCCGCGGCAGGCCCGTCGCCCACGGCCCCCGCACCCCGAGGACCGCACCCGGCCTGTACTTCACCGGGTTCACCAACCCGATCAGCGGCAACCTCCGCGAGCTGGCGATCGACGCGGTCCGGATCGCGAAGGCCGTCGCGAGGAACGAGGCGGGGAAGGCGGCCCGCCTCCCCGGCTGACCCGTTGCCTGCCCGGCTGACCCGTTGCCTGCCCGGCCGATGCGCGGGAGGAGCGGGCCGCGTGAGCGCCCGCCGCCGGACCGGGCGGTCGTGCCGGGAGCCGGGAGGGCAGGCCGCGGGCGCGGGACATGGCCCGGGCCGTGGGGCGGGATGCCTTCCTGGCCCGGCGCCTGCGGGAGTGGCCGCTCTTCCGGGCGGTCGCCCTGCGGCTGCCCTGGGAGGCCTACCGGCTGCCGGCCTCGCCGGTCCGGCTCCAGCTCAGGACCGCGGCCGAGTCCGGCGGTGTCGGGGCCTGCCGCGTCCACGCCGCGCACGACCGGACGAAGGGGACCCGCGCCACCGCCCGGACCGGTGCCGCCCCCCCGCCCCGGAGCGATGAGCCGCCCCGAGCGGTGAGCCGCCGCTCCGGCGTGCGGGCGCGGGGCTCCTCAGGCCGTCGCCAGGGCGGGCGTCGGCGTGCCGCGGCGGATCACCAGGGCCATCAGCGCCGCCGCCGCGCACAGCGCCCCCGAGGCGTACCAGACCACGTCGTACGAGCCGAACGTGTCGCGCGCGACCCCGCCCAGGAAGGCGACCAGGGCCGCACCGACCTGGTGGGAGGCGAGGACCCAGCCGAAGACGATCGCGCTGTCCTCGCCGTACTGCTCACGGCACAGGGCGAGGGTGGGCGGGACCGTGGCGACCCAGTCGAGACCGTAGAAGACGATGAAGAAGACCATCGGCGGGTGGACGCTCGGGCCCAGCAGGATCGGCAGAAACATGAGGGACACGCCGCGCAGGGCGTAGTAGACGGCCAGCAGGCGGCGCGGCTCGAAGCGGTCCGTGAACCAGCCGGAGGCGATCGTGCCGACGACGTCGAAGACCCCGATGACCGCGAGCAGGGAGGCGGCGGCCGTGACCGGCATGTGGTGGTCGTGGGCCGCGGGGATGAAGTGGGTCTGGATCAGGCCGTTCGTGGAGGCCCCGCAGATCGCGAAGGTGCCGGCGAGCAGCCAGAACGGGCCCGTGCGCGCGGCCGAGAACAGCACGGTCACGGCCCGACGCGCGGCACCGCTGACGGGCGCCGGCTTGGGGACGAACTCCGTCGCCCCGTAAGGCTTGTGATCCACGTCGGCCGGGTGGTCGTGCAGCAGGAGCCACACGAACGGCACGACCGCGAGCGCGGCCAGGGCGACGGTCACGGCCGCCGGCCGCCAGTCGTAGCGCTCGATGATCCACGACAGCAGCGGCAGGAAGACGAGCTGCCCGGAGGCGGACGCGGCGGTGAGGATGCCGCTGACCAGACCGCGCCGCGTGGTGAACCAGCGGTTGGTGACGGTCGCCGCGAAGGCCAGCGCCATGGACCCGGACCCCAGGCCGACCAGCAGGCCCCAGCACAGCATCAGTTGCCAGGCGGCCGTCATCCACACGGTCAGACCGGAGCCGAGCGCGATCAGGGTCAGGGCGACCGCGACGACCCGGCGGATGCCGAAGCGGTCCATCAGGGCGGCGGCGAACGGGGCCGTCAGGCCGTAGAGCGCGAGGTTGACGGAGACGGCGGCGCCGATCGTGCCGCGCGACCAGTCGAACTCCTCGTGCAGCGGGTCGATCAGCAGACCCGGCACGGACCTAAAGGCGGCGGCGCCGATGATCGTCACGAAGGTGACGGCGGCGACGAACCAGGCGCGGTGCACGCGACGACGGCGGGACTTCGGCGGCTGCTCGACGGCCGCTGTTCGGGTTGTCTGGCTCACGTCATAGAGCCTCGGGTCACGGCCGCCCCGCAGCGAGTGGCCCGAGGGACAGCATTCGTTAGGATCGGGCCATGACTCCGGCCAGTGAAGCACCCGGACACCGGGCGGACCCCGGTGTCCGTCCGCACCGCGTCGTCGTCCTCGCGCTCGACGGACTGCTCCCCTTCGAACTGGGCATCCCGCACCGCATCTTCGGCCGCCCCCGGGACGACCGCGGCCGGCACCTGTACGAGGTCGTGACCTGCTCGGTCCGGCCGCCCGGCCCGGTCGAGACGGACGCCGACTTCGCCGTCCACGTCCCGCACGGCCCGGAGGCCCTGGCCACCGCCGACACGGTGATCGTCCCGGCGTCGTACGCGCTGGGCCCCGTCTACGACGAGGGCGTGCTGACCGGGGAACTCGCCGCCGCGCTGGCCCGGATCCGGCCGGGCACCCGGCTGGCCTCGATCTGCAACGGCGCCCACGTGCTGGCCGCCGCCGGCTACCTCGACGGGCGCCGCGCCACCACCCACTGGGCCGACGCGGACCACCTCCAGCGGCTGTTCCCGCAGGTGGAGGTGGATCCGGACGTGCTGTTCATCGACGACGGCGACGTGCTGACCTCGGCGGGGGTCGCGGCCGGCATCGACCTGTGCCTGCACATGGTGCGCCGCGACCACGGCGCCGCCGTCGCCAACGAGGTGGCCCGCCGTACGGTGGTGCCGCCGCACCGCGACGGCGGGCAGGCGCAGTACATCGAGCGACCGGTGCCCGACCCGCAGCAGGCGTCCACCACCACCGCCCGCGCCTGGGCCCTGGGCCGTCTGCACGAGCCGATCCAGCTGCGCGACATGGCCGCGCAGGAGTCCATGTCGGTGCGGACCTTCACCCGGCGCTTCCGCGAGGAGACGGGCGTCAGTCCCGGTCAGTGGCTCACCCAGCAGCGGGTGGAACGGGCCCGCCACCTCCTGGAGTCCACCGACCGTTCCGTCGACCGGGTGGCCCGGGACGCCGGCTTCGGCACGGCCCAGTCGATGCGCCAGCACCTCCAGGCGGCGCTCGGCGTCACCCCGACCGCCTACCGCCGCACCTTCCGCGCCCGGAACCCGTCACCGACCGCCTCCGGCACGTGAACACGGGCGGCGGCCGAGCGACTCGGCCCCGGCCCCGGCATCACACGGACCGGCCCCACCGCCGGCGACAGGACCCCGGCCCCTGTCCACAGCCTGTGGACAACGCGTCGGGCCGGCCGGCACACCCCGTGGGTGGCGGCGGCGCCGCGCTGCTCGCCCCGAGCACGGCAGCGCGCGCCACCCCCGACTCCGGCGCTCCACCCCCGGCTTCCAGGCCCTGACGGAAGCCGACGCCGAACGTCACGACCCGCACTCGCCGAGGACCACCGCCAGCGGGGCCCTCGCCGTCCCCTCACGGCGAATCGCTGGCACAAGCGTGATCAGCCGGTCACCACCAGTCAACAGCCGATCGGCGATCCGCCCCTTATGCGGCTTTCGTCATAGGCGCGCACGGAAGCACGGCCCGGCGCACCGCCACATGTCCGGGGGGAACCGGCCGGCTCACCATGCACCCGTGCCCCTCCTCCGCCGCACGACCGCCCGGCATGTGCCGCGGCAGACCCCCGTCCGGCGCGCGCCCGGCGGGCGGGACCGGCAACGGCGCACTACACGGCTTCGTACGCCGCCAGCCCTTCGAAGGCGATCTCGTCCGCGGCGCCGTACGCCACCGCGCCGCCCGGGCAGGAGGCCGTGACGTCGCGGCCGGCGGCGCACCGGTCCACCTCGCACCAGATGCGCTTGCCGCCGGCCTCGACGCTCCAGCCCCAGCGGTCCGCGAGCCCGTCGACGAGGGCGAGGCCCCGGCCACCGGTCGCCTCGTCGCCGGCGCACCGGGGCACGGGGGCCCGGCCGCTGCGGTCGGCCACCTCGAGCCGGACGGTGGACTCGTCCGTCGCCACCGGCGGCAGGGACAGCCGCAGCAGGGCGGGACGGCCGGTGTGCACCACGGCGTTGGTGACGAGCTCGGAGACCAGCAGGATCAGCGTCTCGGCGAGCGGCTCGTCGGCCTGTATGCCCGACCCGGCCAGGCGCGAGCGGGCCCACCGTCGCGCCCGCCCCACTTCTGCGGGGTCGGGCCGGATCTCCAGCTGCACTTGAAGCACCTGCACCGCTCACACCATCCGAACCGGCGGACACTTAGGCTCGCGCCTCACGAGGGCCACGATCGTAGCCATTTCCTGCATGGCCAGAACAACGGCCGGGACACGGATCACGGAATGTGAATCCCTTGTGGGACAGCATGGTTGACGTACAGTCACCCCAACAAGCGCTTCGGGCATATTCCAGCGCGAAGGAGTACCCCTGCGGGATACTGTGCGACGCTCCCCAGGGGCAGTCGAACATGCGGCGCCACCGGGTCCCACCGCGCTCAGAGCCACTCGCATCTCACCCAAGGTACCGGAGGGGCCGTCGACTCCGGGGGGTGACGGAACAAGCCGGAGGACACCGAGCGGCATCAACGCTCCGTGATCACCCGTTGCCACGATCCATGACACGTCCGCAGGTCGACGCGGTGACGGCCCGGCCAGGCGCCCGGCCGGGCCGCACGACGAGCAGAACGATCGCGCACCCTTCCTCACTGTGCGTCACCACGCCTGCGCGTGGCGTTCGAACCCGCATCCGCCTGCGAGGGCGCTGCGGCTCGGACTGCCAGGTGAGGACCCTGCCGCCGGACGACCGGGGCGGGCGGCGGGTGCCGTGCAGGGCGGGTTCGCCGGCGAGGGGCCGATGGCGGTGGGGCGCGCCGGCCGGGCGGCGGTGGAGCCCGTGGCGTCAGGCGCGGCGGGAGGGCCCGGCGGCACGGGGCGCGGGTGCGCCGCGTCCGGGAGGGCGTCGAGGGGGCGGCTGAACTCTTCGCGCGGCCGGGCGTGTTGCGCGGCCGGTCTCGAACAGGGCTTCACCCACCGCCAGTTCTGCCGGACCGGGCGGTGACCGCCTGCTGCCGAGCGACGGACACGGGCGGCCGGAGGACGCGCGGACGTCCTTCCGCGGGGCGTGCCCCCGCGGAAGGCGCCGGACCCGCTCGACCTACTCGGGCACGGTGAAGTAGCGGGCGAACGCGGGCACGACCTCGGCCTCGCCGACCTTGCCGTCGCCGTCCGCGTCGAGCGCTCCGGCCGCGCGGCCGGCCAGGTCCTCGGGGACGCCCAGGCACTTCAGGACGCGGGCGGCCTCTTCGACCGTCGCCGTTCCGTCACCGTCGGTGTCGGCGACGTCCAGGGCCGCGTGCAGGAACGGCCGGGCGATCTCGGCGAACCGGTCGGGGTTGTCACGCAGTCGCTTGACCGCGCCGGTGACGAACTCCTCGCGCGTGATGCGCTGGTCGCCGTCGCGGTCCGCGATCCCGGCCATGCCCTGCCAGAAGGCCTCCGCGCCGCCGAACAGGGCCTGCCCCTTGTCGGAGCGGGCCGCCACGGCGAACTCCCCGAGGAGCGCCTTGGCCGCCCCGTAGAAGTCCTCGCGGTCGATGTAGCCGTTGCCGTCCTGGTCGAAGCCGGCGAACCGGTCGGCGATCCTGCGCTCGTACTCGCTGCTGACCATGTCTGTTTCTGGCCGCCTTACGTCGGGTGGGGTGCGTCTGGGTCGGAGCGTACGACGGAGGGGACCGTCCGGGCGCGGGAAAGCGTCAGTTGTGCCGGGGATGGGGGAATTCCGCGACGGCGGTGTGGCCGGACGGCGGCACTCGGCCCACGGTGCGTCACGGCGCCCTCACGCGGAGAGGGGTTCGCCCTCGTCGCCGAGGGCCGCGTCCAGGTCGCCGTAGACGTCGAAGAGCCTGCGCACACCCAGCGCCCCGAGGACGCGGTTGACGTGGGAGCCGTCCGCCGCGCCGCGGGCGGGCAGCACCAGGCGCAACCGGCCCTGGCAGGAGCGGATCAGCCGGCGGGCGGCGATCAGCACGCCGACACCGCTGGAGTCGCAGAAGAACACCTGGGACAGGTCGAGGACAAGACAGTGGTGCCCCTCGGCCACCACGTCGTGCACGCGCTGACGCAGCACCGGTGACGTCACCAGGTCCAGTTCGCCCGACACCCGGAGCACGGACCAGTCGCCCTGCTCGCCGTCGGTCACTTTGAAGGTCACCACCACGCCCCTCGCTCGCCCGAACGGAAGCAGTCCCTACGCTTCCTTGCTGCGCGGCTGCCCAGCGGCCGTTCCCTGAAACGCGAGGCGCAAAACTGAACTCTTGAAGAAGAGGCTGGTTCTGGTCGACTTCGATCCTGTTCGATTCCCTGCGGATCGTCCGGCCGGAGGGCGGGTGGACGGGCGCGGGCCCGGCACCACGCGGTGCGCACGCCGGCGGTCCTCTACCATCTGCGGCTCGTCAGGGGGCGCACATTGGCACAAAGGGGCGTGCACCACCGGACGTGCCGACTACATTCGAGGAGACGCCGGGCACAGGCTGGACGGCGAACGGGCGCGAAGGACGAGCAGGGGGTGACGGAGCCGCATGGCCGAAAAGGACGTACCGCCTCGCTGGGACCGCAAGATGCAGCAGCGGCTGGCCCGCGGGGAGGCCGCAGCCCTGGGTGAGCTGTACGACCGGTTCGCCTCCCTCGTGCACGGCCTCGCCCATCGCGTCCTCGGCGACGAACGCGCAGCCGACGGCATCACCCGCGAGGTCTTCGTCCACGTCTGGGAGCACCCCGACTCCTACGACCCCCGCAAGGGCCCGCTGCGCACCTGGGTCGCCACCCTGACCCACCGGCTCGCGCTGCAGCGGCTGCGTGCCACCGAGACCGCCGCGCTGGCCCGCGACGGCGCCGGCAGCCCGGAGGAGCTGGAGCTCAGGGTGCGCAGCGCCTCGGTCGCCGCCCGCGCCGACTACATCGTCCAGTCCATGCCGGTCCCGTTGCGCTCGGCCCTGGAACGGGCCTACTTCCAGCGCCGGGACTACCGCCGGACCGCGGCCGACCTCGGCATCACCGAGGACGAGGCCCGCCGGCGCCTGCGCCTCGGGCTGCAACTGCTGTCCACGGCCCACGACACACAGGCCCCGGGCGCACCGCCCGGATACGGGGGTGCGGTGTGAACGGCCCGGACCGATTCGAGGCGTACGAGGGCCATGACGGGAAGGACGACCACCACCGCACCGGCCGACCCGGAGGGACGGGGTCCCAGGAAGGCGGCACCGGCGCACCCGGTGACGCACAAGACCCGGCCCGTCAGCCGCGGATACCGCTGCCCCGGGCGTCCGTCGAGGACGGCGGACTGCCCCTTCCCGCACCGGCGGACCCCGGCGAGTCCGAACGGCCGCCGCCCGCGCCCGTGTTGGAGCACGCCGTGCTGAAGTCCCTGCTCGGCGCGTGGGCGCTGGCCGCGTGCTCGGCCGAGGAGGCGACGGCCGTCGAGGAGCACCTCGGCTGCTGCGGCGCCTGCGCGGACGAGGCACGGCGGTTGCGCGAGGCGGTCGGGCTGCTGCAGCGCCCCGACAGCCTCGACCTCGACCCGGGTCTGCGCACCCGTGTCCTGGAGACCTGCCTGGAGCGCCGTCCGCCGCGCATCCCGGTGCCCGACTGGGCGGCCGCCTACGACGCCGAGACCGCGCGCCTGGACGCCCTGTTGCAGGACTTCGGCGACGCCGAGTGGCACGCCCCGGTGCGGCTGCGCTGGTTCCGCTCCGACGCATCGACGAGCCGCCGCACCACCGTTGCCGGGGTGATCGCGCACCTGCTCAGCGTCGACGGGATGGTGGCGGTCGCGCTCGGCCTGGACGACCCGCTGGGCGAGGTCCCCGCGCAGCACCCGACCCCGTCGGCCCGCACCGAGGCGTACTGGCGCGCCTCGCACTTCCCGCCCACGCGCGCCGTGCGCGGCCCCTGGCGCGAGCAGAGCCACAGCCTGGTCCGCACGGTCTCCTTCACGGGCGGCGGCGCGGGCCGCATGCCGATCTCCTACGGGGAGTTCGAGCTGCCCCTGCACGACGCGATGCTCGACCGGGCCTTCGAGTGCTGGGTGCACGCCGAGGACATCGCGGACGCGGTGGACTACCCCTACGACCCGCCCTCGCCGCGCCATCTGCACCGCATGATCGACCTCGCGGCGCGCATGCTGCCGACGGCCCTGGCCCACCGCCGGCGGACCGGCCTCGCGGCCCCCGCCCACCACCGCCACCTGGTCGCGGCCGGCGAACCGGGACGCAGCCTGCGCCTGGAGATCGAGGGCTCGGGCGGAGGTGAGTGGCTGATCCCCCTGGACTCCCCGGCGGCCAGGGGCTCCACGGAGCACGAGGTGGCCCACGTGGCCCTGGACGGCGTCGAGTTCTGCCGCCTCGCGGCGGGTCACGTCCCGCCGCAGGAGGCGGCAGCGGGCCAGGTCGGGGACCGGGAGGCGATCAGGGACGTCCTGTTCGCGGCGGCGTCACTGAGCAGGATGTAGGCCCCGGCAGCCCGGCGCCGGAGCAGCCCGGCGCCCGAGCCCCTAGGTGTATTGACCCGCAGGGTTGTTCACACGGCTGATCGGTGGCTGGCCGCCGAGTGCGGTGTGGCAGCGAT
>NZ_JAUQWJ010000032.1:0-43851 GCF_036857595.1 Streptomyces sp. AHA2 | reverse complement strand
AGCTCCACCACATCGGAGGTCTTCGCCATGTTCAAGACCCGCCAGTGTCAGCAACGCTCGTGATCAATACACCTAGGCGGTCCGGCTGCCTCAAGTGACCGTCTCTCCCGGGCGATCGGCCCGTCGAGCGGTCGGCGGTCGGGCGGTCTAGGCGGGCCGGTTGCCGAGGCGACGTGCCAGTTCGGCGAAGGCGTCCTGCTCCTCGCGGGTCAGTTCCACGGACTCCGACCGGTGTCCCGTCTGCCGCTGCTGCGGGAGGGCGGGAAGCGGCCGGCCTTCGGGCCATCGGGAGGCGTGCTCGGGCATGCGCCCAGTGAACACCACGGCCCGGGACTTCGGTCCCGGGCCGTGACTTTCGTGATCTATCTCGCAGGTGGCATGAACCGTTCAGACAACCCGAATGGGGCCAAGCCCGGTCAGGCTCCCCGCATCGGCTCTCATGCCGCGACCGGCTCCTTCGTCTCCGCGGCCGGGACGGCGGCGTCCCCGCCGGAGGCCGTCGTGCCGCCGGGAGCGGGCTTGCGCAGGCCCTTCAGGACGATCACCAGGGCGGTGGTGACGCACACGCCCGCGGCGATGGCGACCAGGTAGAGCAGCGGGTTGCCGATCAGCGGGACCACGAAGATGCCGCCGTGCGGGGCGCGCAGCGTGGCGCCGAAAGCCATCGACAGGGCGCCGGTGACCGCACCGCCCGCCATGGAGGCGGGGATGACGCGCAGCGGGTCGGCCGCGGCGAACGGGATCGCGCCCTCGGAGATGAAGGAGGCACCCAGCACCCAGGCGGCCTTGCCGTTCTCGCGCTCGGTCCGGGTGAAGAGCTTGCCGCGCACGGTCGTCGCCAGGGCCATCGCCAGCGGCGGGACCATGCCGGCCGCCATCACCGCGGCCATGATCTTCATCGCGGAGTCGCTGGGGCTGGCGACGGCGATCCCGGCGGTGGCGAAGGTGTAGGCGACCTTGTTGACGGGGCCGCCGAGGTCGAAGCACATCATCAGGCCCAGCAGGGCGCCGAGCAGGATCGCGTTGCCGCCGGACAGGCCGCCCAGCCAGTCGGTCATCCCCTTCTGCGCCTCGGCGATGGGCTTGCCGATGACGACGAACATCAGGAACCCGACGATCGCCGAGGAGATCAGCGGGATCACCACCACCGGCATGATGCCGCGCAGCGCAGCCGGGATGTGCACCTTCTGGATCGCCATCACGACGCCGCCGCTGATCAGGCCGGCCGCGAGACCGCCGAGGAACCCGGCGTTGATGGTGAGGGCGATCGAGCCGCCGACGAACCCGGGCACGAGGCCGGGCCGGTCGGCCATGCCGTAGGCGATGTAGCCGGCCAGGACCGGGACGAGGAAGCCGAAGGCGACGCCGCCGATCTGGAACAGCAGCGCCGCCCAACTGTCGGCCTGCGTCCAGGTGAAGTGGTCCATCACCGACGGAGCCTTGTTGATCTCGTAGCCGCCGATCGCGAAACCGAGGGCGATGAGCAGACCGCCCGCCGCGACGAACGGCACCATGTAACTGACGCCGGACATCAGCCACTTGCGCAGCCTGGTGCCGTAGCCCTCGTGGGAGTCGCCCGTGCGCTCGACCGGGGTGGCCGGGGCGGAGCCGGAGGTGGCCTCGCCCCGGGCGGCCTTCTCGCGGACCTCGGCGATCAGTTCGGCGGGGCGGTTGATGCCCGCCTTCACGCCGACGTCCACGGTGGGCTTGCCGGCGAAGCGTTCCTTCTCCCGTACGGGAACGTCGTGGGCGAAGATCACGGCGTCCGCCGCGGCGATGACCGCGGGGTCGAGCCGGGTGAATCCGGCCGAGCCCTGCGGCTCGACGGTGAGTTCGACGCCCGCCTCACGGCCGGCGTTCTCCAGCGCTTCGGCCGCCATGTAGGTGTGGGCGATGCCGGTGGGGCAGGAGGTGACGGCGACGATCCGGAATCCGTGCTCCCCGGCTCGGCCGGGCGCCCCGGACTGGTCGGGTGTCCCCGCCCGGTCGGGTGTCCCGGCCCGGTCGGGTGCCACGCCGGTGGTGGGGGCCTCACCGGCGCCTTCACCGGCTCCGGCTCCGGCTCCGACTCCGGCTACGGCTGCGGCTGCGGCTGCGGCTGCGGAGTCGGCTCCCGCTGCGGAGTCGGCTCCCGCTCCGGAGTCGGCCCCTGCTCCCGCCCCGGAGCCGGCCGTGGCGGCGGTGGGAGAGGCCGCTCCCACCGCCGCCACGGGGTCGGTGGAGGCCGCCTCGGCGGACGGCACCGGCTCGTCGCCGCGGATGAGCACCGCCGCGGCGGCAGCGTCGCCCACGGCGCGCAGCGCGTCGGTGAACTCGCTGTTCATCAGCTGCCGGGCCAACGACGACAGGATCGTCAGATGGGCGTCGTCGGCGCCGGCGGGCGCGGCGATCAGGAAGATCAGGTCGGCGGGGCCGTCCGCGGCACCGAAGTCGACGCCCCGGGCGCTGCGTCCGAAGGCGAGGGTCGGCTCGGTGACGTGCGCGCTGCGGCAGTGCGGGATGCCGATGCCGCCGTCGAGGCCGGTCGGCATCTGGGCTTCGCGGGCGGCCACGTCGGCGAGGAAGCCGTCCAGGTCGGTCACCCGGCCCAGGGCCACCATGCGCTCGGCGAGGGCGCGTGCCGCCGCCTCCTTGGTGTCGGCGGACAGGTCGAGGTCGACCAGTTCCGCCGTGATCATGTCGCTCATCGCGGGCTCCTTAGCACGCGTATCGCCCGGTCGGTGGGGTGGGCGGGGAGGGGACGGGATGCGGTGGGGGGTGAGGGGGTGAGGGGGGCGGATGCGGCGAGTGACGGGGAGGCCCGCCGCTCGCGGATCCGTTCGTGCTGCCGGCCGTGGGTCATGACACCGGCTCCGTCAGCACGCGGTCGGCGGGGACGTCCGGCGTGACCGTCACCGCCGCCGGGTCCAGGTCGCCCGGCGTCGGCATGACGCTGCCGGGCAGCCGGACGGCGGCGGCTCCGTGCGCGACGGCGGAGGCGAGGGCCTCGGGTCCGCTGCCGCCCGCGATGAGGAAACCGGCGAGGGAGGAGTCGCCGGCGCCGACGTTGCTGCGGACCGCCTCGACCCGGGCGCTGCCGAACCACGTGCCCTGTTCCGACACGAGCAGCTGCCCGTCGGCCCCGAGACTGGCCAGGACGGCCCGGGCGCCCCGCTCGCGCAGCTCCTCGGCGGCCTTCACGGCGTCCCCGACGGTGGCCAGGGGCCGGCCCACCGCCTCGGACAGTTCCTCGGCGTTGGGCTTGACCACGTCGGGCCGCTCGCGCAGGGCCGCGAGGAGGGCGGGTCCGGAGGTGTCCAGGGCGATCCGGGCCCCGGCGGCGTGGGTGCGGGCGACCAGGTCGGCGTACCAGGAGGGGGCGAGGCCGCGCGGGAGGCTGCCGCAGCAGGCGATCCAGGCGGCGTCGCCGGACTGCCGCCGTACGGTCTCCAGGAGCAACTCGCTCTCGGCTTCGGACAGTTCCGGGCCGGGCGCGTTGATCTTCGTCAGGACGCCGTCGGACTCCGCGAGGGCGATGTTGGAACGGGTGGCCCCGGCGACCGGGACCGGGGCGACCTCGATGCCCTGCTGGTCGAGCAGCTCGGCGACGAGTGCTCCCGGGGCGCCGCCCAGGGGCAGGACCGCCACCGTGCGGCGCCCGGCCGCGGCGACGGCGCGGGAGACGTTGACGCCCTTGCCGCCGGGGTCCATCCGTTCGCCCGCGGCGCGGATGACCTCGCCGCGGTCGAGGGACGGCACCTCGTAGGTGCGGTCCAGGGACGGGTTGGGGGTGACGGTGAGGATCATGCGCGCACTACTTCCGTGCCGCCGCGCTCGATCGCGACGGCGTCTTCGGGGCTCAGCCCGCTGTCGGTGATCAGCAGGTCGACGTCGCCCAGGTCGCCGAAGCGGGCGAAGTGCTCCTGGCCGTGTTTGGAGGAGTCGGCGAGCAGCACCACCCGGCGGGCGGCGGCCACGGCCGCGCGCTTCACGGCGGCCTCGGCGAGGTCGGGGGTGGTCAGGCCGTGTTCGGAGGAGAAGCCGTTGGCGGCCACGAACAGCACGTCGGCGCGGATCTCCCCGTACGCCCGCAGCGCCCAGGCGTCGACGGCGGCGCGGGTGCGGTGCCGTACGCGCCCGCCGACGAGGTGCAGCTGGATGCCGGGGTGGTCGGCGAGGCGGGCGGCGATGGGCAGGCTGTGGGTGACGACGGTGAGGGACGCCTCCAGCGGCAGGGCGGCCGCCACGCGGGCCACGGTCGTGCCGGCGTCGAGGATCATCGTGCCCTCGGCGGGCAGCTCCGCGAGGGCCGCCTTGGCGATGCGGTCCTTCTCGTCGGCGGCGGTGGTCTCCCGCTCGGCGAGGTCCGGTTCGAAGTCCAGCCGCCCGACCGGGATGGCCCCGCCGTGCACACGGCGGACCAGTCCGGCACGGTCGAGGGCCTTGAGGTCCCGGCGGATCGTCTCCGCCGTCACCTGGAACTCCTCGGCGAGCGACACGACGTCCACCCGGCCGCCGTCACGCGCGAGCCGGAGGATCTCCTGCTGCCGCTCCGGTGCGTACATGCCCGTTCGCCTCCGCCTCATGCCCGAACGTGTTGTTTCAGCGGGAGGCTACGCCGAGATGTCCGCGAAGTAAACAGGTCTCGGAGGGTTCCGGACGCATTCGGGCATGAGCGGACATCCGTCTGGACCGGTGGGCGCGAACGGGCGTCGCTACGGCCGGCAGGGCACGAGCGACCACGCGAACGGACCCGGCACCGAAGGGTGCCGGGTCCGTTCGTCCCCGCTCGCAGCGAGCGCGCGACTGCTCCGACCAGCGCGGCCCGCTCAGGATCGGCTTGCGCGGCCCGCTCAGGATCGGCTTGCGCGGCCCGCTCAGGATCGGCTTGCGCGGCCCGCTCAGACCAGCGCGGCCTTCTCGCCCTCCCGGTCAGGGCCGCCCTCCCGGTCAGGCCCGCCCTCACGGCCCGTCGCGGTCTCCCCGTCGGCCACGGGAGCCGGTGCGCCCTCGACGTGCTGGGCGGGCCGCTTCGGCAGCGCGAACATCAGCAGGAAGATGGCGCCCAGCACCCCGGCGACCCAGCCCAGCGCGTACTGGAAGGCGTCGGCGAAGGCAGGCCCCACCTGCTCGGGACGCAGGTGGTCGGAGATGGTGCCGAAGAAGACCACCGAGACCAGTCCCAGCCCCAGCGCGTTGCCCATCTGCTGCACGGTGCTGATCAGCCCCGACGCCGAACCGGCGTGCTCGCGCGGCACCTCCGAGAGGATCGCGTCGGTCAGCGGCGCGACGATCAGCCCCATGCCGGCGCCCATCACGACCAGCGGCAGGACCATCTGCCAGGGCGTGACGGCGAGACCGTGGTGCCCGGACACCCAGATGTAGAGGAGCACGCCCACGGCCATCACCAGGGCGCCCGCCTGCAGCACCTTGCGTCCGAACACCGGCACCAGCTTCTGCACCGAGACACCCGCGGCGACCGACACCGCGATCGAGAACGGCACACCGGTCAGCCCGGCCTTCAACGGGCTCCAGCCCAGCCCGAACTGCATGTAGAGGGTCCACACGAGGAAGAACACGCCGAGCGCGACCCCGAAGACGGTCTGCACGGCGATGCCGGCCGCGAAGCTCTTGACCTTGAACAGCGACAGCTCCACCAGCGGCGAGCCGTCCCGCCCGGCCTTCCGCCTCTCGTACGCCACCAGCGCCGCCAGGACGACGACCGAGCCGGCCATCGAGACGTACCCCCACAGCGGCCAGCCCAGCTCGCGGCCCCGGATGAGCGGGTAGAGCAGCATCAGCAGGCCCAGCGTCACCAGCGCGACGCCCACCAGGTCCAGCTTCAGGGCACGCGGCGCCCTGGACTCGGTGATGAAGCGGCTGCCCAGGACCAGGCCCGCCACGCCCACCGGCAGGTTGATCAGGAAGATGGAGCGCCAGCCCCAGCCGAACAGGTCCCACTCGGTGAGCAGCGCGCCGAGCAGCGGCCCGGACACGGCACCGAGACCGACGACCGCGCCGAACAGGCCGAACACCTTGCCGCGCTCGTGCGCCGGGAAGGTCGCGTGCACGATCGACAGCACCTGCGGCACCATCAGCGCCGCCATACCGCCCTGCAGGAAGCGGGAGGCCACCAGCATCTCCGGGTTCACCGCGAGGCCGCAGAGCGCGGAGGCGAGGGTGAAGCCGCCGATGCCGGCCAGGAAGATCCGCTTGCGCCCGTGGATGTCACCGAGCCGCCCGCCGGTGATCAGCCCGGCGGCGAAGGCGAGGGCGTACCCCGCGGTGATCCACTGGATCTGGCTGAAGGACGCGCCCTCCTCCCGCTGGATGGACGGGATGGCGATGTTGACGATCGTGACGTCGACGAGGTCCATGAAGGCCGCGGTCATCACGATGGCGAGGGCGAACCAGCGGCGGCGGTCGGTCCCGCCGGGTGTGCCGGCCGTGCCGGCGGTACTGCCGAGGGTGGTGTCGGTGGAGGTCATGCATCGAAGGCTAGGGGGCCTCTAGGTCAGTTCGTGTCCTAGTGGTGCGGCATCCTCGGGGACATGACGACGGACACCCCGGCCCGGCTGCTGACGCTCCTCTCCCTCCTCCAGACACCCCGCGAATGGCCCGGCGGCGAACTCGCCGAGCGACTGCGGGTCTCCCGGCGCACGGTCCGGCGGGACATCGACCGGCTGCGTGAACTGGGCTATCCCGTGCAGGCGACCAAGGGTTCCGACGGCGGCTACCGGCTGGTCGCCGGCAAGGCCATGCCGCCCCTGGTCCTCGACGACGAAGAGGCCGTCGCCATCGCGGTGGGGCTGCGCGCCGGGGCCGGGCACGCGGTGGAGGGCCTGGACGAGGCCTCGGTACGGGCACTGGCGAAGTTGGAACAGGTGCTCCCGGGCCGCCTGCGTCACCGGGTGACGACCCTGCAGGCCGCGACCACGCCCCTGACCAGCGGGGACGGGCCGAGCATCGCGCCCGAGACCCTGACCGTCATGGCCTCGACGGCGGCCGGGCACGAGCGGCTGCGGTTCGCCTACCGGGCGGCGGACGGCACCGAGTCACGCCGGCTGACGGAGCCGTACCGGCTGGTGTCCACCGGCCGCCGCTGGTACCTGGTGGCCTACGACATCGACCGGGACGACTGGCGCACGTTCCGCGTGGACCGGGTGCGCGAGCCGTTCGCGACCGGCGCCCGCTTCGTGCCGCGCGAGCTGCCGACGGGGGACGCGGCCGAGTACCTGCGGCGGTCGATGCAACGGCAGCAGGCGACCTACGAGTTCGAGGCCGACTTCGCCGCCCCCGCCGAGTACGTCGCCGCCCGGGTGCCCCACTGGCTGGGCACGCCCGAGCCGCTGGACGACGGCGGCTGCCGGCTGCGGGGGTCCGTCGGGGACGCGGTGCAGTGGATGGCGTTCCGGCTGGCGATGCTGGAGTGCGACTTCGTGGTGCACCGCCCGGCCGAACTGGTCACGGCCGTGCGGGAGCTGGGGGCGCGGTTGAGCAGAGCGGCGGGGGGCGGTGGCATCCCGGAGGGAGCCTGAGCGGGGGCGGGCGCCCGAGCCCCAGGTGCGTGCGGCCCTGGCGTCCGCGTCTCATCCCGCCCAGGGGAATTGCCGCAGCGCCGCGTCTCATCCCGCCCAGGGGAAGTCGCGCAGCGCCGCGAGATTGCGCAGGGCGAGATCCACCGGACCGTCCGGGCCCTCCACCGGGCCCTCGCCCTCGGCCCAGGCCTCCATCGCGGTCCGCACGGCGGCACTGGCGACGGCCGCGGCGAACCGCAGGTCAGGGCCTGGGGCAACGTTGTCGGGGGACGCAGCACCGGACTGCGCGGCGGAGCCGCCGTACCCACCGGAGTCATCGGCCCCGTCGGCCCGGGCGACACGTGTCAGTCGTTCCGCCAGGACCTCGGCCAGCAGCCGTTCCGAGGCCTGGCAGACCTCCGCCCACACCCTGCGCAGGGAAGGGTTCGCGTCGGCCAGGCGCAGCAGCGTGCGGACCCACTCCCAGGAGGACACGGAGACACCGGCACCCGGGGTGAGGGTGTGGCGCGCCCCCTCCTCCAGGGCCCGGAGCGGGCCGACGTCGGCGGGGACGGCGCGTACCGCCTCCACCCAGCGCCGGGACCCGGCCGCGTACAGCGGGGCGACGGCCTCCTCCTTGGTGGCGAAGTACCGGTAGAAGGTGCGCGGCGCGACGCCGGCGGCCTGGGCGATGTCCTCGGCGCGGGTGGCCCGCAGGCCGTGCCGTACGAAGAGGCGGGCCGCCGCCCGGGCGATCTCCATGCGCGTCTCGGCTTTCCGCCGCTCGGTCAGCGAGTGCGGAGACGGGGTGGGGGTGGTGCTGCTCACGCCCGGCAGGCTATGCCCATGTGACACAATCTGCCATCTGGCGGGCCACCCCGTGGTTCAGGTACGGGGTGCCCCGCCCTCCGCGGCGGCTCGGGGCCGTGCCCCCGGGGGCTCGGGCGGGCGGTGTCCGCACAGCGAAGCCGGGCCCCGGCGTCCGGGGGGAGGGACGCCGAAGCCCGGCTGGGGAAAGTCCCGGCGCCGGGGGGAGTGCGACGGGACGCGGTGTGCGGGGACCAGGGGGTGCGCCCCCGGTCCGAACTGGTGGACCCAGGAGTCTTGTTCCCTGCGTCCACGGATCGAAGCGGCGTTCCACGGCCATGTTTGCGCGGTCTTTCGCCACCCGGCGTACGCGGTGCCCTCCGGGCGCCTCCGGTGCGTCGCCCACGGGCCGTGGGGACGAGCCGGGCGCCCGGACGCTCACCGTCGGGCGGGGTCAGGCCGCCGCGTCGAAGCCGGTGCTGCGGGCCAGCTTCTTCAGCTCCAGCAGCGCGTGCTTCTCGATCTGGCGGATGCGCTCGCGCGTCAGACCGTGCTCCTTGCCGACCTCGGTCAGCGTGCGCTCCCGGCCGTCCTCGATGCCGTAGCGCATCTTGATGATGGACGCCGTGCGCTGGTCCAGACGGCCGATGAGGTCGTCGAGCTCCTCGCTGCGCAGCAGCGTGAGCACCGACTGCTCGGGCGACACCGCCGAGGTGTCCTCCAGGAGGTCGCCGAACTGGGTCTCGCCCTCGTCGTCCACCGACATGTTCAGCGAGACCGGGTCGCGGGCCCAGTCGAGCACGTCGGTGACGCGCTCGGGCGTGGAGCCGAGCTCGGCGGCGATCTCCGCGGGCTCCGGGTCCCGGCCGTGCTCGCGGTTGAACTCGCGCTGCACACGGCGGATCCGGCCCAGCTCCTCCACCAGGTGGACGGGCAGGCGGATCGTGCGGGACTGGTCGGCTATCGAGCGGGTGATCGCCTGCCGGATCCACCAGGTGGCGTAGGTGGAGAACTTGAAGCCCTTGCGGTAGTCGAACTTCTCGACCGCGCGGACCAGGCCGGCGTTGCCCTCCTGGATCAGGTCCAGCAGCGGCAGACCGCTGCGGGGGTAGCGGCGGGCGACGGCGACGACCAGGCGCAGGTTGGAGCGGATGAAGACGTCCTTGGCCCGCTCCGCGTCCGCGACCAGAGCCTCCAGCTCCTCGCGGCTGGCCTCCGTCGTGGTCTCCTCGTATCCGTCGAGGATCTGCCGTGCGAACACACCCGCCTCGATGACCTGGGACAGCTCGACTTCCTTGGCGGCGTCGAGCAGCGGTGTGCGCGCGATCTCGTCGAGGTACATGCCGACCAGGTCGCGATCGGCGATCTCGCCGCCATGGGCGCGAACACTGCTTGCCGCGTCGGCCGTCTCGCCGGTGGCGGACTGACGACGGGCGACGGCACGGGTTGCCATGCGTGCTCCCTTGCGAATTGAGTCAGCGGGTGGTCCTTCGGACGCTGGACTCCGTCTCCGGGACCCTTTCCGGACTTCCTCGGGTGCCCTGCATCCGATGGAAACAACGACTGGAATCAGGACAGAATTCCCAACCCGGCGCTCCATTTTTCTGATCATGCAGTATCCTGCCCGGCCACACGAGGAGGGCCGTTGTTCACGGAACGTGCGGAGACGCAGGTCAGGCCGGGAGTCGAGGACGACCTCGAGGCCCTCACGGCCCTCTACAACCACTACGTGCGTGAGACTGCGATCACATTCGACACGGCGATCTTCACTCCCCGGGAGCGCCGCCCCTGGCTGCTCTCCCACCCTGAAGACGGGCCGTACCGTCTGATGGTTGCCACGGAGCCGGGTACCGGGCGGATCCAGGGCTACGCCACCTCCAGCCCGTTCCGGGCGAAGCCCGCGTACGCGACCTCGGTCGAGACGACGGTGTACGTCGCCCCGGACGCCGGCCGGCGCGGCATCGGCACCCTGCTCTACGAGGCCCTCTTCGCCGCCCTGTCCGGGGAGGACCTGCACCGGGCCTACGCCGGTGTCGCCCTGCCGAACGAGGCGTCCGTCCGGCTGCACGAGCGCTTCGGCTTCCAGCACGTCGGCACCTACCGCGAGGTGGGCCGCAAGTTCGGCCGCTACTGGGACGTGGCCTGGTACGAGAGGCCGCTGTAGCGCGGCCTCGCCGGCGGACCCGGCACGAGAAGCCGCTGCGGCGGCGGCCTCGCGTACGGGCCCGGGCGGTCAGCCGAACTGCACCGACCGCTTCGCCAGACCCATCCAGAACCCGTCGATCACCGACGTGTGCGCGTCCAGGTCGCCGGTGGCGTCGGCCGCGCCCATGGTCACGAACAGCGGGGCGAAGTGCTCGGTGCGGGGGTGGGCCAGCCGTCCCGCCGGTGACCTGCGGGTGAAGTCCAGCAGCGCGTCCACGTCCCGGCCCTCCAGGGCCCGCCGGCCCCAGTCGTCGAACTCCGCCGACCAGGCGGGGATGCCGCCCTGCCGGAGCGCCGCCAGGTTGTGCGTGAAGAAGCCGGAGCCGACGATCAGCACGCCCTCGTCGCGCAGGGGGGCCAGGCGGCGGCCGATCTCCATGAGCCGTACCGGGTCCAGCGTCGGCATGGACACCTGCAGCACGGGGATGTCGGCCTCCGGGTACATCTCGACCAGCGGGACGTAGGCGCCGTGGTCGAGGCCGCGGTCGGGGACGTCCTGGACGGGCATGCCGGGGGCGCGCAGCAGCTTGCGTACGGACTCGGCGAGCCGCGGTGCGCCGGGGGCGGCGTAGGTCACCTCGTAGTAGTGCCGGGGGAAGCCCCAGAAGTCGTACACGAGCGGGACGGTGTCGGTCGCGCCGAGGGCGAGCGGGGCCTCCTCCCAGTGGGCGGAGACGACCAGGATCGCCCGGGGGCGCGGCAGACCGCCGGACCAGGCGGCCAGTTCGCCCGGCCAGACCGGGTCGTCGGCCAGGGGCGGGGCGCCGTGACTGAGGTACAGAGCGGGCATGCGCTCCTGGGTGGCGGCGGACATGCTGCGGCTCCTTCCGGGGACGTGTTACGTGAAAACTGTAAGAGCCACTTGTTTAAAGTTCAAGGAGAGTCCGCGTACAGTGGAGCACATGAAGGCACCCGCATCCGCACCGTCGCCGGGCTCCACCGCAAAGCCCCGGGAACCACGCTGGCTCACCGACGAAGAGCAGCGTGTGTGGCGTTCGTTCATGGAGGGCGTCACCCTCCTCGACGACCATCTCGACCGCCAGCTCCAGCGCGACGCGGGCATGCCGCACGTCTACTACGGCCTCCTGGTCAAGCTCGCCGAGGCGCCGCGGCGGCGGCTGCGGATGACCGAGCTGGCGATGCTCGCGAAGATCACCCGCTCGCGCCTCTCGCACGCGGTCGCGCGCCTGGAGAAGAGCGGCTGGGTGCGCCGCGAGGACTGCCCCGACGACAAGCGGGGCCAGTTCGCCGTCCTCACCGAGGAGGGCTACGAGGTGCTGCGGCAGACCGCCCCGGGCCATGTCGAGGCCGTGCGCCAGGCGGTGTTCGACCGGCTCTCCCCGCAACAGCAGAAGTCCCTCGGCGAGATCATGCGGATCATCGCCGAGGGACTCCAGCCCGCCGAAGCGGGTGCGGACCTGCCCTGGCTCCGCTGAGCCGGGGCAGGTCCTGGATTCCGCGGGCCGGGGCGTCCCCTTCCCCGTACCCGCGGATGGCCCGAAGGGGTGGGTGTCGCCGTCAGTGGGCGACGACCGGGATCTGCACCTCGTCCGCCGCGCCCTCGTCGGCGCCGGTCGCCGCGGTCATGTCCGGACGGCCCGCGTTGACCAGGGTCAGGGCGATCGCGGCGGCCACCACGAGGATGCCGACGGCGAACCAGATGGCGCTGGTGTAGCCCTGCACCTGGCCCTGCAGCTGGATCAGCTGCTGCTGGGACCGGCTGGTCGCCCCCGCGATGTGGTCCGCGATGTACGAGGTGGTCGCCGAGGCGGCGATGGTGTTCAGCAGCGCCGTGCCGATCGCGCCGCCCACCTGCTGCGAGGTGTTGACCATCGCGGAGGCGACACCGGAGTCACGCGGCTCGACGCCCTGGGTGGCCAGGGACATGGCCGGCATGAACGCCGTACCCATGCCGAGGCCGAGCAGCAGCATCGCCGGCAGCAGCAGGGCCGCGTACGAGGAGCCGATCTCCAGCTGGGTCAGCAGCAGCATGCCGAGCGCGGCGACCAGGAAGCCGGGACCCATCAGCAGGCGCGGGGCGACCCGGGTCATCAGGCGGGTGCCGATCTGGGTGGAGCCCGTGATCATGCCCGCGATCATGGGCAGGAACGCGAACCCGGTCTTGACCGGCGAGTAGCCCTTCACGATCTGCAGGTAGTAGGTCAGGAAGAGGAACAGGCCGAACATCGCGATGATCGCGAGACCGAGGGAGAGGTAGATGCCCCCGCGGTTGCGCTCGGTGACCACGCGCAGCGGCAGCAACGGGGCCTTGACCTTGGACTCGACGAGCACGAAGGCCAGCAGCAGCACGGCCGAGGCGACGAACATGCCCACGGTCACCGCGTCGCTCCAGCCGTCCGACTCGGCTCGGGTGAAGCCGTAGACCAGCGCGACCAGGCCGAGGGTGGACAGGACCACGCCGGGGATGTCCAGCGGGGAGCGGTTGCGGCCGCCCTTGGGCTCACGGACGACGAAGTAGGCACCGGCCGCGGCGACCACGGCGAACGGGATGTTGACGAAGAACGTCCAGCGCCAGTCCAGGTACTCGGTGAGGAACCCGCCCAGGATCAGGCCCACGGCGCCGCCGCCACCGGCGATCGCGCCGTAGATGCCGAACGCCTTGGCGCGCTCCTTGGCGTCGGTGAACATCACGGCGAGCAGCGAGAGCGCGGCGGGCGCGAGCAGCGCGCCGAAGACGCCCTGGAGGGCGCGGGCGCCGAACATCATCGCCTCGTTGGTCGCGGCGCCGCCGAGCGCGGAGGCCGCGGCGAACCCGCCCAGACCGACGACGAAAGCCTTCTTGCGGCCCCACAGGTCGGCTATGCGTCCGCCGAACAGCAGCAGGCCGCCGAAGGCGAGGGCGTAGGCCGTGACGACCCACTGCCGGTTGCCGTCGGAGATGCCGAGGTCCTGCTGGGCGGAGGGCAGGGCGATGTTCACGATGGTGGCGTCCAGGACGACCATCAGCTGGGCGAGCGCGATGAAGACGAGCGCCTTCCAGCGGCCGGGATCCGGTTCGTCCGGTACGGCCGGGATGACGCGGGCCTTGGAGGCTGTTTCAGACATGGGGGTACCCACTTCGGGACTTCGTGACGGAAAAAGAGTGACGGAAGGTGACGGCGCGCCTACCGCGGCGCCCGCAGGGACTGTCGCCTGGTCCTCAGACGCGTGGAACGGTCGGAACTAATCGGTCAGGGGCGGCGCAGGTCCTCCAGGGTGGTGGCCGTGCCCGGCAGGACGGAACGGGCGGGAGCCCGCAGCCCGTCCAGGAACAGCTGGAGATGACGGTGGACGAAACGGTCGGCGCGGAAGCAGTCCGTACCGGCCGGGGGCCTGCTGAGCTGGGCCACGCCGATCATGACGTCTCCGACATCCACGTCGGAGCGGAGCTGACCGGCCCCCCTGGCCCGGTTCATGACTTCCTCGATCTTCCGCTCGACGCGCTCCCGCGCGGCCTCCAGGTCCGGGTGGTGCTGGTCGAACGTGCTGGAGACCATCGGGCAGAGGGCGCTGATCCGCTCGTCCGCGGCGGCGTGCACGAAGCGCTCCAGCGCCTCGAACGCGTCGCCGGTCTCGGCGAGCGCGGACTCGGCCGCCGCGATCGTACGGTCCATGACGGAGCAGACGACCTCGCGGACGAGGGCGTCGCGGTCGGGGAAGTGGCGGTACACCGTGGCGTTGCCGACGCCGGCCCGGCGGGCGATCTCGTCGAGCGGCACCTCGGGGCCGTGCTCGACGAACATCTCCCGGGCGGCGGTGACGATCCGCTCCCGGTTGCGCAGGGCGTCGGCACGGGGCCGGGGCGCCTTGCGCTGTGCGGGGCTCGCGGTCTGCACGGTGCACTCCTGTGGCGGGTGGGTGGATGATCCGGGGAGCGGCTCCCCGTTTCACTCGGACACCTGGCTAAACGGGGAGTGGGTCCCCGGTATTTCCCGTCGACGGAAACTTTGTACGTGACCTGGGTCACATCGGCTGGGGCGGCATTGAAGCCGCGACGAGGCGAGCGAGGGGGCGTCGCCGAGCCCGCCGGCCGCCCGCGACTGCCGACAGGGGCGAGTGCCCGAAGGTCGTGTCCGCAAGCCGGCAACCCGGGCTACTCGCGGGAAACCCACGATCGGTCTCTTCCAGCGGGCGGCCCCGCACCCCGCGCCGCAGGGTGAGCGCAAGGGCGCAGCCGGAGACCGGAGGCTGCCGTGGCGCGGGAGGTCCCTTGCAGGTTCCTGGCACGCAGCCACAGCCGCAGCCCCGGCGCCCCCGGTCGGGCAACGCGGGGCCGCTCGGCCACCGCATACGCCGACGCGGCGGCGAGGACGAGGGCGAACAGGTCGGCGGCGGCATACCCCGGCGCGACGGCGAGGCCGGCGGACACCCGCTCCGGCGCCCCGAGGGGGACGGCGGCGAACGCACGACCCGACACCACGACGAGGCCGACGGCGAAAGCGAGACGCGGCGCTACGACGAGGCCGGCAGCGAAAGCGAGACGCGGCGCCATGGGGAGAGCAACGGCGAACCGGCACTCCCCCGCCGCCGCATACCCCGGCGCCGTCTCGCCGCGCTGGCCTGCGTGACCGCGTTGACCTTCACGGTGAGCACCTCGGCCGGATCGGGACACCTGGCCCCCGACACCATGACGGCGGGAGCGGCCCCGACCACCCTGTCTCGCACGCCCGCGCACTCCCCCTGCCTGATCCGCCCGGCCCGAGAGGTCCAGATGTCCGAGGGCATCCCCACGCCGGCCGGCTACGCCCGTTCCACCGGCACCGTGCGCGCCCTCACGCTGATGATCGACTTCTCGGACGCTCCCGGCGAGGGACGGGCCCTGGACCGCTACCGGGAGTTCTTCCCGCAGACGACCGAGTGGTTCCGCACCAGCTCCTACGGCCGCCTCGACTACCGCCCCGAGACCCCGATACCCGACTGGCTCCGGATGCCGGAGTCCTTCGACGACTACGGCATAGAGCGCGGGGCCCCCTTCGAGCCCGGCTACCGCGCGCTCGTCCAGGACCTCGTCGCCGCGGCCGACCCGGAGGTGGACTTCAGCCGCTACGACCTGCTGAACGTCCTGGTCACCCCGAACGCGGGCCCGTCCGCCCTGGACACCGTCCTGTCCGTGACGTTCGCCGGCAACTCCGAGGCCCCTCAGGCCGACGGCGTCCCCGTCGCCAACGCCTCGTTCGTCTACTCGCGCCAGGACGACGGATCGGGCTCCTACGAACGCACCGGCTACCGCGTGCTCCCCCACGAGAACGGCCACGTCTTCGGCCTGCCCGACCTGTACACCGCCGAGGGCGGGGGCGCGGTCGGCCACTGGGACATCATGAGCGAGGACTGGGGCGCCAACAACGACTTCCTGGGCTGGCACAAGTGGAAACTGGGCTGGCTGGACGCGGCCCAGGTGCACTGCGCGGCCTCCTCCGGCACGACGGAGTACACACTGACACCCCTCGCCGAGGCGGGCGGCCCCAAGCTGATCTTCCTGCCCGTGGACGGCAGAACGGGTTACGCCGTGGAGGTGCGCACACGCGCCGGCAACGACGAGGCGGTGTGCCGCCCGGGCGTCCTGATCTACGAGGTTGACGCGGAGGTCGACACGGGCATGGGCCCGGTGACGGTCCACGACGCCCGCCGCGACAGCGGCGGCTGCACCCGGTCCCCGAACGTCCACGCGGAACTGTCCGACGCCCCGTACACCCCCGGCGAGACGTTCCGCGACACACGAGGAGGGGTGGAGGTACGGGTCACCGGGGAGACCCCGGACGGTGGTTACCGGGTACGGGTGACGAGGACCGGACCCACGGGCACGGGAAGCCCACCCGGGCAGGGAACGACCACGAACGCCTTCCCCTCCCCCACCCCGACCCCCCACCGGCCCGACCCGCATCCGGTACGCTGACGCCTGTGGTCTTCCGGACCACACCACTGCCTTCGTAGCTCAGGGGATAGAGCACCGCTCTCCTAAAGCGGGTGTCGCAGGTTCGAATCCTGCCGGGGGCACCAGCCAAAAGGCCCCGGACCGATCATGGTCCGGGGCCTTTGACATCCACTTCTGACATCAACGCGGGTGGTCACTCGCGGATGGGGCGTCTCCTGAGCAGGCGATCCATGTGGCTCATGGCTTCGCGCTGCGTGTCCTGGACGACGTGGGTGTAGACGTCCATGGTGATGCTGATCTGGGAGTGGCCGAGGATCTCCATCACGACGCGGGGCGCGACTCCGGCCGCCGTGAGGAGGGTGGCCGTGCCGTGCCGGGCATCGTGCAGCCGTATGACGCGGAGGCCGGCGGACTGGGCGACACGGGTGAATGAGCGGTACAGGTTGCGCGGCTCGACCGGACGGCCGGTGCGGGTGGTGAAGACGTAGGCCGACTCCTGCCACCTCTCCCCCGCCTTGGCACGGGCAGCCGCCTGCCGCATGCGGTGCCAGCGCAGGGGTGCGATGCAGAGGGCGGGCAGAGATACGGCACGACGGCGGCGGCTCTTGGGATCGTCGTCATACAGGACCCCACGGCGCCGCTGCGTCTGCTGCCGCACGTAGAGGACGCGATTGTCGAGGTCGACGTCCGACCACCGGAGACCGACGATCTCTCCCCGTCGGAGGCCCATGGCGATGGCGAGGACGAAGGCCGCGTAGAGCGGGTCCTTCCGTGAGGCGGCGAGGAAGTCGAGCGTCTCGTCGAGGGTCCATGGCGTCAGCTCGCGGTTGTCGGTGCGGGGCGGCTCCACGAGCTTGGCAACGTTCCGTGTGATCAGCTCCTCGCGGCAGGCCGAGGACAGCGCCGAGCGCAGAACTCGGTGCGATTCCTTGGCGGTTGCGGCAGTGGTTTCCTTCTCCATGCGGACGAGGAAGCGGCGAACGTCGGCGACGCCGAGGGATTCGAGCCGCTTGGCGCCGAGCAGGGGCACCAGGTAGAGCCGGACGTGCGCCTCGTACTTGTCGAAGGTGCTGAGCTTCCGCCGGGGCTTGATGACGTTGTCCAGCCAGTACGGCAGCCACTCGGAGAGCTTGGCGGACTTGGTGGGTACGGGCACGCCCTGGTCGACCTTGGCGAGCAGCTCACGGCGCTTGGCGTCGCACTCGGCCCAGGTCTTGCCGTAGGCGAACTTGCGGGCCCGAGTGCCATCCGGCTGGAGGACGTAGACCGCGCACTGAAAACGGCCGTCCTTGCGCTTGGTGATGGTGCCCGCGCCGTTCGGGTTGCGCTTGCGTTGCTGGGGCATTAGGCAGCCGCCTCCAGTTCGTGGGTGATGTACTCGCGGACGGCCCGCGCGGGGATACGACGGCACCGGCCGATGGTGATCGAGGGCAGACGACGGGAGCGGATGAGGTCGTAGACGGTGGAGCGGCCGAGCTTGAGCCGCTCCATCACGTCAGGCACCGTCAGCAGTTCGTCGTCATGCATGGGTGGGTTCTCCTTCCGTTCCGGGGGCGGGTTCGAGGGATGCGGCAAGCCAGGCTTCGGCGTCCGAGAGGCCGGTTCCGGCGAAGACCCAGTGCGCGAGGACGTACGTCGTCGTCTCGGGCTCGGGGCCGTTGGCTGCTGCGGCCGTGGCGGCTTGTTCGCGGCGCCATTCGGCGCGGGCGTCGCGGAGGGCGCCGAGGGTGGTGGAGTAGCGGCGGGACTTGGTGGAGAAGTGGCCGCGGAAGCCGAGCATGTGGGCCCAGGCGCGCAGGCGGAGGTGTTCGAGGTCTTTGCGTGCGCCGAGGAACCATGCAGTGCGGATCATGCGGCGGGCGTGGTCGCTGATGTCGAACTGAGCCAGTTCGGCGGCGAACTTGAGCGGCCGGTCGAGAGCTCCCGTCGCGGTCTCGGCGCCCTTGGTGGCGTACTTGGCGATGTAGGCGGCGACCGCTCGTTCGGTCAACTCCTGGCCGTCGTTGAAGTCGGCCGAGCGGATGGTGCGGACATCGAGCTGTCGCCCGAAGACGAAGGTGTGGGCGCGGCCCTCGATGACCGGACCGTCCACACGAACCTTGGCTGTGGCAGTGCGGATGGCGTCGGTCAGCAGCTCGGCCGTGGCCCAGGCCGGGGGCGGTGCGTCGCCGCCGCTGGGGCCGTCGATGCGGATGACGGCGTGGAAGTGAACCGCGCCGCGCTTCTGGTACTCGGCGACCTTGGCGAAGCTCACGCGGGCGTGCTCGCGAAAGCGCCGCTGGGACAGGCCGGCGCGCTTGGCGACCTCTCGGCGCAGGTAGGTCGAGAAGCGCCGCCAGAGCGGACCGGCGTGGGCGTTCCAGAGCACGGCGGCTTCGTAGTCGTAGGTGTCCGGGTCGATCGGGGAGCCGAGTTCGTCGTCGTCCTGGTCGTGGTGGGTGCCGCAGCGGCAGGGGCGCCCGTTGGAGGGACGGTTGTGGACCGGGCCGAAGCTCGGGGCGGTGAAGGTGGCGAAGACGCGGGGGTGGGAGGCGACGTGTTCGGGGATGCCCTTGCCGCCGCGCAGGCCGGAGGTGATCAGGTGGAAGGTGTCGCGGCGGTAGACCTCGGCGCAGGCAGCGCAGCGGGTCGTGCGGCGGTTGTTGCAGCGGACGAGGAGTTGTCCGGCCGGGAGGGTGGAGGAGTCGAGGCGGTGGACGATGTTGCCGATCTCGCCGGTGCGGGTGTCGACGCCGTACTCGGTGCGGTGGCCGTCGAGGCGGATCGGGTGGGTGCAGCCGCCGAGCCCGGAGAGCTGGCGGAGGATACCCGGCAGCGTGCCCTGCGCGGCGAGGTTCGCGAGTTCCGGGAGAGGTGCCGGAGTGGTGCGGGTGAAGATGGCGTTTTCCTTCTGGCTGGCTCGGTCGGGAGGAACCGGCGCCGGGGCGGCGTAATGCTTGGTCGTGTGCCGCCGCCCCGGAGCCCTGGCGCGGTTCAGCGGCGGTGGTGGTCGCGGAGCATGGAGCGCAGGACGACGGCGGCGACGGCCACCGAGATGGCCGTGACGGCTACGGCGGCCAAGAGCGCGGTGAGGACGACCCCGCCGACGACCAGGGCCACGACGGTCTTGTGATCGACGGAGACCGACGGGAGTGAGCGCCGTACGGGCGCCGCCTCGGTCGCGGTGTGGGTGTGCGCGGGCGGCGGTGTCGGGCTGTCGGGGTACTTCGGGAGGAACACGGGTGGTCTCCTTATCTACTCGTCTAGGCGTGTGAGCCGTTTATGACGGTCACGCCGGAGCGCGTGCCGGACTCGATGGCGGGGGCGAGGAAGGTGCGGGAAAGCCAGAAGCCGAAAAGGGCGATCAGGACGACGATCCAGACGCGGACGCCGAGGAACCTGACTGCTCCCCAGGCGAAGAAGCCGAGGACGACGACAAGCGGCAGGCTGACGGTCACGTTTTTCGGGGTCCTTTCAACGGGCGGGGCAGCGGTGGGTGCGGGCGGCGAGTTCGGCGGCGGCGCGGCTGTCGTAGTCGGTGGAGAAGCCGCAGCGCGGAGCGGTGCAGGCGGCGGTGTGCTTCTCCTGGCCTCGGCCGTCGTAGTACGTGCCGACCTGGACGGGGCCGATGCGGCTGACGTGGCGGAAGCGCTTCGGTGCGGGCATGGTCAGTCCTCCTGTCGCGGGCTGGGGCGGGGGAAGTCGCGCAGGATCCGGGCGGCTTCTTCCGGATCCGGAGTGCGGTCGGCGGCTTCTTCGGCGAGGAGCCGGGCGAGCGCCGTCCGACCACTGACGGCCATCTCGCGGGCCGCTGAGAGGTAGTCGGCGGCCGTGTTGAAGCAGAAGAGCGGCATGATCTCCCTTTGCTGGTCAGGTGAGTTGGGCTGCGATGGCTTCGGCCATGGGCGGCGGGACGCCGAGGCGTGCGCGCAGGGTCGGGGTGTCGATGGCCGTTCCGGTGCGGGTGTGGTGCTCGGCGGCGACTTTGCGGGCGTGCTCGACTAGGGCGACCGGGACTGCGACCGGAGGCGGGGTCAACGGTGGGGCCGGTGCCGGGTCGGCCGCCGGTGGCGTCGGGGGGTCTGGGGCGGGATCGGGCGCGTGCTCCTGGTCCTCGACGTCCTCGGGTTCCTGTTCGTCCACGAAGTCAGTGGTCTCGTCATGCGATGCCGGCGGCGAGTGGACCAGGAGGGTTCCGCCGAGGAAGGCAACCGCGGGCCAGCCCGCCACCAGGATGCGCAGCCAGGCCGGGACGTGGTCCAGATCGAGCAGTCCGGCGGTGGCGACGTTCGCGCCGAGGGACGCGGCAAGTGCGACCAGGAACCAACACCACCCGGCCGCTTTCGCCTCCCCGGAGCGCAGTCGGCGCCAGGCGGCGACGAGCAGCAGGTCAACGCTGATCGGGTAGGCCCACGCCTTCCACCCGTCTTGTCCGGCCGCCGAGGCGACGTCGTGCAGGTGGGCGAAGGACAGCGCGGCGGCGATGACGGCTTGGATGAGCACCGCGTCAACGCGGGCCAATTGGGCGCGCATGATGCGGCTCCTTCCGGATTCAGGCATGGGAGGGGTAGGGACGTGGCGTGAGACGGTCTCGCCGACCGGGGTTGAGTGGTGGCGCGGGTCAGTCGGTCACCGGTCGGGGCCGCACGGCCGGGCCCGGCGTCTCGACGGGCCGTACGGGCACGTCGGGCCGGAAGGGCTTGAGTGCGGGCAGGTCGGGGACCAGATGTGCGGTCTCGCGGCAGGTCTCGGCGGCCTCGCCGAGGGAGAGGTACGGCGTGCGGATGCGGGACCAGCCGCCGGAGGTGTCACCGGCCACGGCAAGGCCGGGTCGTTCAGGGGCGATGGCGCAGGCGGCGGAGACCGCTTCGGGTGCGATGTCGCCGAGCGCCATCTTCGCGGAGGCTTCGTCGTTGACGCGGTGGCAGACGCGACCGGTCAACTGGGCTCGCAACATCGTGGCGCCCTTGCCCAGCTCGGCGCCGAAGCGCTGCCCGCAGACCTCCAGGTAGATGCCGGCCGCTCGGCCGAGCTGGGCGAGCCGGATGAGCTGGGTGACCATCTCGTCCCGCCGCTCCTCGTCCTTCCTGGTGGCGACGAGGAAGATTTCAGCGACCTCGTCGACGAACAGCACGACTGGGACCGGGCGTTCATACTCGGGCAGTCCCCAGAAGTCGGAAGTGATCTCCTCGGCCGGGGTGTCCGGAGCGATGCCTTGCCGGGCCTTGATCAGGTCGTATCGATCCTCCATTTCCTTCACCAGCACGGGCAGCAGTTCGGCGGCCTGGTGCGGTTCGGTCGCCAGCGCGGAGAGGCGGGAGGCGAACGGCGCCAGCTCCACTCCGCGCTTGCAGTCGATGCCGACCAGGGCGACCGGCTGAGGGGCGAGACCGGCTATCAGGTGCCGCAGGTACATGGACTTGCCCGACAGGGTCGCACCGAGGGTGAGCTGGTGAGGCACGGTCCGGTAGTCGCGTATGAACGGCATGGCGTCCTCCCGAAGGGCCACCGGCACCTGAAGGAACCCAGCGTCCACCTTGCGCGGCATCCGTACTTGCCGCAGCACGTCGAAGCCCACCAGCCGTAGCTCCACCACACCGGGCTTGACCGTGGTCACATACACGGCGTGAACGCCCCAGGCGTGCCGCAGCCGTTCCGCCGAGGCGGCGACGTCGGCCGGTTCCTGTCCCGGAGCGAGGCGCAGACGGAGCCGAAGCCCGGTCGAGGTGGGGCGGATGATGCCCCGGCGCGGCGGTACGGGACGAACTTCACGGCGAGTGGTGGCCTTGACCGCCAGCATCCGCAGCCGGGACGGAGCCACAGTCAGGCCGCAGGCCTCCATGACCGAGCCGTACGAGCTGAGCAGCCGGGCTGTGGATATCGGCAGGCCGAACGTGGACCAGTACACCCCGGGATGCTTGGCCCGGGCGTAGGCGGCCCCGCCGCCGAGTGCGGCGACAGGACCACCCACCTCCAGGAGCGTCGTCAGATCAGTCATCAGGCAGCGGCCCCGGAGGCGGCCGGGAACGCGGCCGGAGTCACCGCAGCGGCGCGGAACGCGATGCCGTGCCGCTGCTGCCCGTTGAAGACGCTCTCCCACGGACGGGCCACCAGCCCCGGCAGCGAGACCGGAGCACCGAGCGTCAGCCCCTCGGAGACTCCACTCTCAGGAACGGTGACCTTGATCAGCGAGGACTCGCCGTCCTCCAGGTAGACGACGCCCATGGTCATCAGGGCTTCACCGCTGGTGGCGTCCTTGGCGATCTCGCCAGTCTGCCGGTCGCGGACCTTGGGCTCGGGCGCCTCGGTCAGCAGGATCGTTGCGGCGGAGGTCTCTACACGGATGGTGCGCAAGGCTTCTTCCCATCTACTCGTCTATACAAGATGCGGTGATCGAACCCGATCTCCGGGAACGACGACCACCTTGCCACACAACTTGCCCACTCGTCTATACGAGTAAGCCTGTTGGGGTGTACGAGTTCGGACAGACAGCCCCGCGCACCACCACCGATCAGGCGCTCACGTCGCCGGGAGCTGGTACGACAGGACGTACGCGTCCGCCGCCATGACCGTGTCACAGACCTCCACGGCCCGCCCCTCCTGGTCGAACGCGGTCCGGATCAGGTGAATGACCGGCACGCCAGAGGCCAACCGCAGCGTCCGCACCTCATCGGGCGAGGGCATCCGGGCACGGATCTCTTCCTCGAAGTGGTCGAGACGGTGCCCCAGCTCCTCAAGCCGGGCGTAGATGCCACCGGGCCCGGGGTTCGGCTCGGCGATTGGCGTCCCGCGCGCGATGTCGAGCGGCAGATACGAGGTGGCGAACTCCACCGGCCGCCCGTCCAGCAGATACCGGCGACGCCGGGCCAGCACCCGCCGCACGGACCCAAGCCGGGTGGAGACGTCCTGACTGGCCTTCTCCTCCTTGACCTCCAGGCTGTCCACCTGCGGGTGACTGCCGGCGGCGTCGGCCTCCACGATGAACGCGGACTTCCCCTGCTCGCGATGACGCCGGGCGAACCGGTCGGAAGCGAGACGCCGTACAGGCGGGCGTGGTCGCACGAAGACACCCTTGCCGTGCTCGGCGTGCACCAGGCCCTCGCCCTGGAGGACGGAGAAGGAGTTTCGAACCGTCATACGGGAAACCCCGTAATGCTCGACAAGCTCCGCTTCCGAAGGCAGCTTTTCGCCCTCCTTGAATCGCCCACGGTCGATGGCCTCGCGCAGCTGGTCGGCGATCTGCCGAAAGACCGCACGGTCGCTCGTCGGATCGAGGTCGCCGAGGAGGCCGGAGGAAAGAGAGGGCACGTGTACTCCTTTAGGTATCTAGACGAGTGGGCGAGCTTTGTTGCTACGGTGGAGAGCCTAGCCATCCGAGAGGGCAGAGGAACGTGAGCACCGACCGTCCGCACTCCGTGAGTGTCGCCGGAGTCATCGTCGACGACCAGGACCGAGCCCTCTTGATCAAGCGCCGCGACAACGGCCACTGGGAACCCCCAGGCGGAATCCTCGAAGAGACCGGCATCAAGATCGCGCTTCCCGCGACCCTGACCGGGATCTACAAGAACATGAAGGGCTTGATCGTCTCCATGGTCTTCCGCTGTGAGGCCGCCGACGGCACGCCCACGACCGGGGACGAGACTCGCGCACTGCGCTGGGCCACCCGCGAAGAAGTCATCGAACTCGCCGACGAGGCCTACGCGATCCGCGTCCTGGACGCACTCGACGCGGTATCCCCGCCGGCCATCCGCGCCCACGACGGCGTGAAACTCGTCTAGCCCGAACCCGCTGCACATGGCGGCCTACCAGCACGAAGGAACTTGTATGCACGAGTATACGAGCACCGCCCGGGTCTGGGGACTAACTTGCCCAGGTTTTCCGGAAGAGGTGAGCCGGGCCCGCCGCTGGACGCGGGACATCCTGCGGGGATCTCCCCTGGCCGACGACGCCGAACTGATCGTGAGCGAGCTGAGCGCGAACGCGATCCTCCACACGGCAAGCGGCGGGGAAGGCAGCTTCCACCTGGCTCTCGCGGTCTCCCCGAAGGTGGTGGCTCTGTCGGTCACCGACGAGGGAGGGATGGGCACGGCCCCGAAGGTCGAGCGGCCGAGCGAGGACGCAGTACACGGTCGCGGCCTGGGCATGGTCAGCGTCATCGCACACCGGGTCGTCGTCCACGGCAGCCACAGCGGCTACACCGTCACCGCGGAACTCTTCACGGACGCTCAGCCCGGAGGTCACCCGTGCTGATGGACAAGCCCCGGCGAGGCTTCTGGTGCGAGTGCTGGACGCAAGACGTCAACGACGAGACAGGGTGGCCGGCACTCCGGGCATCCTTCGACGCCTACTCGGCACCACAGGCGGACAGATGGGTAGCGGTCGCCCTGCGCACCATCTCACCAGCACTCGACCCGGACGCCTCCGACGAGGCTTGGGCCTGGCTCTATGACGGCCGCATCGACACGCGACGAGCCCTCTTACGCATGGAACCCTGCACGGTCTCTCTGACTTACGCCAGCACCCGCATCACATGGACGATCCGACCAGTGATCTTCCTACCGATGGCCCACCGGCAGATCGAACTACCGCCCTGCGCACACGACTTCAAGCCTCAGCCGTCCGTCTAATCCCAGGTGAACGCGGCCACTGTCAACCATCAGCTGGGACCGAAGTGTCAAGCATCTACCGGGACCGGACAGCCCCAGCCGACCGACTGAGTTACAACTTTCTCTACTGGTTCAAGGCCCGCGCACGGCGCGGGCGCGCGCCGCCTCTGCGGCGCGGCCTGCCTCCTGTCTCCGCCCCGGCTGGCCGCGCCCGGCGGCGCGCTCACGAGCTGCGGGCACGAATGGGGAGACACCCTCTGTGGCTGGGGCGGTCGGCTCCACGGCTTTAGGCAGCCACCATGGGGCGAGCCTCGAAGATCATGGCCCCAACGTCGTGCTTTAACGGGCAGGTCCACAGACTGCCCGACTCGCCATCAGCTTACGGGGCCATGATCACTCGCCCCATGGCAGCTCCTGCCCAAAGCCGCTCCGCCGACCTTAGAGGTCTGTCCCACTCGAGCTGTCCCACTCAAACGTATGGATACGACACGTAGGTCACGCTACGCTAAGTATCGGATCAAGAACGAGGAGCGATATGACCGAGGATCAGACCTTGTTTGACGATGACGTCGAAGAGGACGTCACGGTAGATCAACGAGAACCACTGAATCTCGGTAACCGAGAACGTCGCCTCGTCACGCAACCATACGATCTCTCCGTCGGGACCCTGGTCGATGACATCAAGAAAGACCGTCTGCTTCTCAATATCGAATACCAGCGCCAATATGTGTGGGACAGGGCCAAGGCAAGCAGGCTGATCGAAAGCCTACTCCTCAATATCCCGGTGCCCGTATGTTACTTCGCCGAGAATGAAGATGGGGCATACGAAGTAATTGATGGATTGCAGCGGATCACGACGATCAGCAATTACCTTGAGGGTAAATTCGAGCTCAAGGGAATTCCGGTCCTGTCCGAGCTAGAGGGAAAGTTCTTCTCGGACCTAACGGTGCGCGATCAGCGACGTCTCAGCGGTAGAACAATTCGCTGCATCGTGATCACTGAGGACTCTGACCCTGACATCAAATTCGATGTATTTGAGCGTCTGAACACTGGCTCTGCACGCCTCGGCTCACAAGAACTCAGGAACTGTATCTATAGAGGGGACCTGAATGACTTCCTGAGGCGCACGGCCGACCTTCCTTACTTTACAGGAATTCTCAGCGGTATCCGAAATAGGCGAATGGAGTTTGAAGAGCTCGTCCTGCGCTTCTTCTCCCTCCATAGCACCGTTGTGGAATATCGCCCTCCTCTCCGCCAACTGCTCAATGGCTACATGCGAGAAAATCGCGCACGCGTCCCCGAGCAAGGAGAAATGGATCTTTTTGCGGACGTCTGTCGTACAGTGGCCGAAGTTTTCGGAGACTCAGCCTTTAGGCTTCCGGCGCCCAATGGAAGGCCTGCTCCTGGAATGAATAAGGCACTCTTTGATGCGGTTATGATCTCCTTCGCTCACGCGGACCGTGCAGCCATTCGTGCAGCGCCGCAGCGTGTCCGGGAGCTGCGGGAAGAGCTGCTGAAGGACGAGGAATTTCTCTTCTCAATCGGTCGTGCGACCGCCGACCGATCCCGCATGCACTATCGAGTTTCCAGATTCTCGATCGGTTTGGCCGAGCGGGGAATTTCTTGTTCCCTGCACGAAGAGCTTGAGAGTGCGCGATAAATGCCAACCAAGCTCGCCGCGTACGATGATTTCATCAACAGTACCGCCGAACTTAATCACCTATTGGCGGTCCGCCCGCATTCTCCCCTCATTCGGAGGACCGATGAGGCGATTCAGCTGGAAAATGCAGTGCACCGTGCTTGTCTCGTCCTCTTGGTGGCCCACTTCGAGGGTTTCGCAAAGGGTGCACTAAGCGAGTACGTCGACGAGGTCTGTGCCGTACGCCCTCCTGCCCGTAAAGTACCTCCTGCATTTCTCGAGCTATTCACTCGGGATAGAATTCAAGAGATTTCCTCGTTGCCGCCAGGGGCTGACCGTGTTAATAGGACACGGAAGTTGTTTACGGCATTCTCAGCCCTGTGGGATCAAGAGCGATCCATTGATCCGCAAGTGATTTCGTCGAAAATCTTGGCGCGTCAGATGACAAGCTTGAAGCCGGATGTTTTGCGCGAATCATTTGCGTTGATTGGCATTGACGATATTGTCGACGATGCAACATCGCACCTTCAGGGTGCAGGGCTCAGTGTGCGGGTTGATATAAAGCTGGCCGAGATCGTAAACAAGAGAAACCTGATTGCGCACGGCGACTATTCGGTCAAGCCGACTTCGACAGACCTGGAAGATTACATTCAGTTCTTTATGGCCGTTGGTGATGCGTTCTCTACTTGTGTGGCAAAAGCGATTGAAGAAGCGTGCACACTTAGATGACGCAAGCGATCCCACTGTCACGCGTTGAGCGTGAAAAATTCGATGCGAAACCTGCCGGACGTACAGCAGCGGAGTACCGCAACCTCACCAACGACTACGTCATGCACCCCACTTTGGGGACTCCCGGATGACCGTGATGACCGCTGTCGACCGATCCAAATAGAGCTACGGATCAGAACGTGCCGCCCACTGCGCCTGAGTGGCGAGATCACGCCCTCTACAGGGGACGGAGTGCGGCTGTAGCGTGCGCTTCGCACACATAGAGCACCTCAGGGCACTGGAGCCAGACCTGTGATAGCTATGCAACTTGCCTCTGAGGCCATGAACACAGCCTTCATCGCCGCCATTGCTGGCGTGGCTGGTGCCCTGGTGGGAGGGGTGGCCACCGTTGCCGCCGCCCGTTCCGCCAGCCGAGGATCCGTGGGTGCTGCCGCGAAATCAGGAGCCGATGCCTACGGCATGTCCGTTCGGCAGACCCGGATGGACTCGTATCAGGAGTTCGCCAAGGCTGCTCGTCTGTCGGTAAGTCAGATACAAGACGCCGCCAACTCAGTCGGGGCGTACAGCCAAAGCATCGGGGAAGACGAGCGTCGCGGCGCCATCCCCTCCCTACAGGACCTTTTGGCTCAACTCGATCCGATGGGCGATGCCGCGATCCGCGTACGACTCGCCGGCCCACAGGTCGTCGCCGAAGAGGCGTATGCAGTGCTTGAGAAGTGCGGGAACGCGCTGGGTGACCTGGAGAGCTACGTCGGACTGGTCCAAAGCAGCCCCTTCATGTCAGTAGACAGCGACGATCTCGTGATCATGACGGAAGGCCCCCTGATCCGGTACCGCGAGGTAGCAGCCTCCGTCGGAGCTGCTTCGAATGCGATCGCGAAGTTCCTTGACGTAGCGCGCGACCACCTGGACGACTGGAATGGAAGACCCGCCTAGCGGCGTACCGAGAGCCAGGCTTGGGCGAACACGAACCTGTGCCCGGTGAGTGTCGAATTGGGTGACAACGCCGACGAACACCGGCGGACGAGCGCGGACGTCTGCGGACCATCAATGCAGGTGAGAAGCGCGCCAGCCCAAGGCAGCACCCCCACCCAAGTTGCTTCGGGACGAAGAGGTCGCTCGGTTAGGGTGCGTCGCATGACCGACTTCGCTCCGGACTGTCCTGAGTGCAGCCAGCCCATGAAGGCGGGCGGCTTTGCCCTCTCCGCGCGGGAGGACGATGGCCGGCGCGCCTGCCGGTTGCTCTGGGGGTGTGCCGGTCGGCATATCTGGTGGCGCTGGGCCGACCGGCTGGACGGGTCTTTGGAAGCCTGCCCGGTGCCCAAGCTGTTCCGCTGATATCCAACGCTGCGTCAACGAGCGTGGACGGCAGCGACACGCGGCAACCGCGTCCGGCACTGTGCCCGAGGCGAGTTCGGGACCAAGACGAGGGTAGATCGAACTCTTAAAGGCAACGCAGCCCGTAGGGCGGTACCTAGGCGTCCAGAGGTACTGACCCTGACTTGTCGCCCCCGACAATGTCCCGGACGGCTTCCAAACGCCGCCTGGGCCCTCTACTGCGAGTACCCGCAGTGTCTGGCAACGCCACCGCCGTATTGCCATGGCCACTGGCGGGCGAGCGCCAGCGGCAAGTGGGTCCCCGGCTGCGGTGACTCGCGGGAATGGTGATCACACTGTCGTGCCGTCGTCATCCAAGGCAGCCTGTGCGGCATCGATGAATGCATCCAGCCCCATATCTAGTTTCAGTAAGCGTTCCTCGGCCTGACGGAAAGATCTCCGGAGTGCATCTCCTTCGCGAGGCGTACTGATAAGTGACACCAACGAGGAAGTCAGAGCGAAAGAACGGTTACAGACAGACTTGGCAGTTGTCGTCACGTCTTTAGGGCCAGCTAATTGGACGCGGGTAAGAACCTTCAAGGCGTCAGTATGAAGTCTGTAGGCATCGGTCAGCAGTGAAGCAGAATCCCTAACTCCCGATGATTGGAGGTGTCGATCCAACTCTTCCTGGTCTTCTGGCGGGGATTCTTCAAACAAGGGACTGGCGTGAGCCATCTGTTCCCTGACCGTGGCTATGAACTCTTCGTAGACCGCCTGCCGGGCGTCGCGCCGTTGTCGCCGGTGCTCACCGCGCGCTGTGATCTTCGCTTGTTCCCGCGCGGACCATCCCGTAGCGAGTGCCGCCGCCGTCGTTGCAACGGCCCCTGCGAGAGCGCCCAGTACTGCTGCCAACCCTGCGTCCATGGACAGAGTTTGGCAGGAGCGCGACGCATTTACCGGACCTAGCCGATCATGACGCAATTGAAGCGGTGACGGGTCGTCACGTCTTCACGGCAGCGCCGGCTCACGACACCGCCAGTCGAGGCAGCCAGGTTGAGAGTGTGGACGAGGAAGCGATCACCATCAGGCTCACGCGCGATCAAGCGTTCGTGCTGTCGGACTGGCTTCACCAGGTCATGTTCCAGTCCGACGACCTTCAGGGGATCGTGCATGACCGCGCCATCTGATCGCCGATCTACGCGATCTCCAGAACGCTCGACAAGACGCTGAGCGAGATCTTCGTGGACTACGGCCCACGCCATGAAGCGGCCAAGGAGCGTCTCCGCGCCGATCTGTATGGGGAGCCGACGAGCCGACGGCACCAGGTCAGGACACAGCCGACGCACCACAAGCGCACCAGATGGAGCGGGGAACAGCGGGCAACCACGGGGGAGCGACCAGGGACGATGAGACCTAGTGTCGGGCGGACGCCCAGTTCAGCAGCCCTATCCGCCCCAAATGCCCGCAGCTTCCCCAAGCTGATGGCTCCTGGGCGAAACGCAGCAGCTCTTGGAGCAGTTGCCCCACAGCCGCACCCTCCCTGCACATGCTCTGCCAGACTCGCTTCATGGGGCGTTGCGCTGGGGTGACACGGCAGGGGCGAGCGTGCGGAAACACGGCCGGATGGAACGGCTACTGCCATCTGCACGGTGGTGGAGGTCGACGAAGCCGAAGCCCACGTGTCTCTACTCCTCCCCGACTTCCGCGCATGCCGGCGCCTCCAGAACCGCAGCAACAGGGCAGGCGGAGAGGCTGGTTCTGGCGGTTGAGGTGGCTCGTCATGGGTTGGTTCGAGGCACTACGCAATGCGATAGGCCGACGCTCATGACGGTGTTGGCTGGGCCGTCCCTGGGCCGTCCGCGGCCGGTCGACAGTGGCCAATGACGACCAACGACGACCACCAGGCGATGGTGTCCTGCCGAGTGGTGTAGCCGATCAAGGCGCCGGAATCCGCAGGTCGGGGAAGGTGGCTCCACCGGACCGGGCGCTCAACTCGCCTCAGCAGGGCGCCTTGTGGACTGCCACCTCTGCGGAGATCGCCGGCGGTCTCGTACCGGAACGTGCAAAGCTTGATCGCCTACACCACGACGCGGGACACAACCCACCAGGCGGTCGATCCCATCGCCCCTCACCAGCAAAAACGCAGGGTCGCCAAGATCCCCGACAACACCCAGGGCTAGAAGACGTTCCTTGCTCACCTGATGCGAGGTAGCCGACTTCGGTGCACACGGTACGTGTCAGGTGGTAGATCCTTTACCGCATGGACCAAGGGGTAGCAGCTCTGATCGCCGGTCTTGCGGGCATGGCCGGCGCGCTTGGCGGAGCAGTGGCAGGGGCAATCGGTGCTGTTCGCGGTGCCAAGGTGGGAGCGGAGAAGACAGCTGAGGCCACACGTCAACAAGTCAAAGATCAGGCGTTGGCAGAGCATGGCCATTGGCTCAGGGAGCAGCGCCAAGCAGCGTACAGCGCGTTCATCGCTGCCAATCAAGCTGTTGAGCGAGCCGCTGACACAGCGATACGGAACACACCTGGCCCGCATTGGAGAAGCGAACTGGAATCTCTTGGTCAAGCAATCGACGAACTGAACAACGTGTCCAGCCAGGTTGCCGTACTTGGGCCAACGAACATGATCGAGCTGTCAGGGCGGGTTTTCCACAAACTGTTGCGTCTTCGCGCAACGCTTGGTGAGGGGGGCGATGCTGTCGACTTCACTCAGGACCACCAAGACCGAATCGATGAATCTTGGGATGAATTCGTCGAAACTGGCCACTTGTTCCAGGAGGGTGCCCGGAGGGTGCTTGTCAGTCAACTCGAGTAGGGGCGTACAGCAGTGAAGTACGGCAACCTCAACAACCCGCAGCGTTCGACACGGGCCCTCACGACCTTCCCGGCGGCCGGTATGACCATTATTGGCCGATCTCTGTGCAGCTATGGTCAGACGGCTCCTGACATCTACGGCTGACATCAACGACTCCGGACGGGGACGTACAGCAGCACCTCCGCCCGGCCGTCGCACCAGTCGACAGCCGCAGCCGGAGCGGACCCGGATCGAACTCCTAAAGCGGGGTCGCAGGTTCGAATCCTGCCGGGGGCACAGCAGGAAGGGCCAGCTCAGGAGGATTCTCCTCCCAGGCTGGCCTTTCGTCGTGTTCGGAGTCATGACACGTCCCAGGGGTTGCCGTATCCCATCCGCGTCATCAGCTCCCGCGTGCCGGCCCTGCCGTCAGGGCCATGTGTCGCCCTTGTGCAGCAGGTCGTGGAAGAGCCCAGGAGGATGTCCTTGCAGGCTGCCTCCTGGAAACTCCTGACAGAACGCCGGCCGACCACTCGATGGTGGTGGAAGAGCTCGACCGACAGGATGGGCCGTGACCGTCGAAGGGTGAGGAGTAGGGGGTGCGCGGTGGATCTGATCCATCTCTCGGATGGCGACAACAGCTTCCGGGTGCGTGTGCTGGGTCGCCGTATGCCGGGAGTGCTGCCGCTGCACGACCCGCTTGACGCCGAGGTACTCGTCGAGAGCAGCTTCGTGACCGGACGACTGGGCCTGTCCCTGTTTCCCAACGACCTGGACGGCTGGTCGCGCGCCTTGGATGTGCTTGCCACGGGCCGCGATGTCTGCTGGATGGACGGCGACCGTAGCCCTGAGATCCGGCTCCAGGCGCTCGACGAAGAACACGGAACCCCCGCCGTGCACGTTGAGGACGTGGCTCGCTCCAGCATCTCTGTGTTCCTTCCCCTGTCCCTTGAGGACGGATGGATCGACGGCCAGCGGAAGCTGCTCGGTTGGTGCGGCGGGAGTGGCCGAGTGAGGTCCTCCGAACGTCGCCGGGCGCCTACGAGTGGCGGCGCTGAACGGCGACCGGTCGGCGGATCCGCAGCGACGGAACCGCTGCAGGTGGGCGAAGGCACGCTCCACACCCATCGAGACACCGAAAGCAGCCATGACCATCCGATGCGGTGCACAACCTTCGCCTCCCAGGGATAGCCACACCCCCCTCACCCCGTCGTGATCGTTCGAGAAGGGGAGGGTCGATGAAGGGCTCTGAGCTTGAGGAGTTCCGGGAGTTCGTGGCGATGCGGTCCACCGCGCTGCTGCGGCTCGCGGTGCTGCTGACCGGAGGGGACCGGCATGCCGCCGAGGATCTGCTGCAGATCGCGTTGATGAAGGTGTACGGGCGGTGGGCGCGCATCGAGCAGCACGAGGCGTACGTCCGGCAGGTCATGTACCGCCAGCAGGTCAACCGCTGGCGGCTGCGCAGGCATCGCGCGGAGACGACGGTGCCCGTGCTGCCCGACACCGCCACGGACACCGACGCCGGGTCGGGTTCCGAGGTGCGGATCGCCCTGTGGGCGGCGCTCGGGCGGCTGACCAAGCGGCAGCGGGCCGTGGTCGTGCTGCGGTACTTCGAGGACCTCCCGGAGGGCGAGGTCGCGGCGCTGCTGGGGTGTCCGGTCGGGACGGTGCGCAGTACGGCGCACCGGTCGCTCGCCAAACTCCGCGCCCTCGTGCCGGAACTCGGTCCGGAGGGGCCCGGGCAGCAGGTCCAGTCGCTCAGCTACACGCCGAAGGAGGTCCGGGGATGACCACGGAGCAGGTGGAGGCGAAGGTCCGGGAGGCGCTGCACGCGGTCGACCTGGACGGGGTGCGGGCGCCCGGCGATCTGGTCGAGCGGGTGGTGCGGCGGCGCGGCCGGCGGCGTTTCTCGCAGGCCGCGGGAGCGACGGTCGCCGTCGCCGCGATCACGGCCGGGGCGGTGTTCGGGCTGGGGGACGGTGGCGCGGGTGAGCGTGAACGGCCCGCGCACCCGGCGGCCACGCAGCCGGCGACTCCCCCCGACGGCTGGAAGCCCTGGCAGGGGGAGATCCGGGGAGCGGGTGAACGGGGCTGCCTCGTCGACGGCGCCGCGCTGTACTGCGCCGGGTCGCGGTACGACGTGGCGAAGTTCGACGCCGGCACCGGCAAGCGGCAGTGGACCGTCGCGGTCAACCGCGACGGCGACGGGTTCGATCACCCCTTCGCTGCGCGCGACGGGGTCGTCTACGCCTACCGGAATCACACCGCGCAGAACCTTCCGGACGGCGACTACGCGGGCGGCACGGATCTCATCGCCGTGGACGCCGCGAGTGGTGAGGTGCTGTGGAAGACCGAGATGCCCCAGGACGACCGGACCGAACAGGCCGCCATGCTCATGGACGGCGCGGTACTGGCCAACACGCCGGGCACCCGAACCATGTCGGCCCTCGACCCGCACACCGGCGTGCAGAAGTGGCGCCACACCTGGGCCAAGGGGACAGCGTGCCAGCGGGCCGTGGTGAGCGGTGTGCCCCACTTGCTGTGCACGCGGGACACCGAGGAGCCTCACGACACGGACGTCCTCCGGCTCGATCCGGCGACGGGACGCGCCACGAAGGTGACGACCCTGGACGGCAGGCCGGAGCTGGTCGGTACCTCGGGGGGCCGCCTGGTGCTGGTCGCGTCGAAGGGCGGGGCCGGGAAGAACCTGCGGCTGATCACCGTCAGCGGGTCCGGGAAGCAGACCTCGTGGCCCTACCGGGTGGGGCCGCTGGCCGCGCTGGAGGTCGCCGGTGACCGCGTGATCTCGTTGTCGCGGCAGGGCGAAGCCTCGGTCTTCTCCCTGTCGGAGGGCAGGAGTCTGTGGACGCGCCCCGCGGGCGTGGAGGTGCCAGGACGGGAGGAGTTCGTGCGGGCCGTGTCCCCCGTGGTGTCGGAGCGGCAGGGTGTCGTGTACTTCGCCGACGACACCGGGGACCTCTCGGCGCTGGATCTGCTGACGGGTGAGCAGGTGTGGAGCGGCCACGCCGACATCGGCAAGGCAAGTCCGGGGTCGGCCGACTCGCCCCAACTGCTCCTCTACGAGGACGTGCTGATCGCTCGCAACGGTCAGAGGATCGTATCGCTGCTGCCGCGGACCGGGGGCTGAAGGGAAGGGCGGCGCATGGCGGCCTCGTGCGCCGCCGTGCCTGCCGGACGGGGTGGAGAGGTGCCGGCTGGACATCGGTTGCACCGTCTCGACGTGGCACCTGAGTACGCGTGCTCATGACCGGGGGCGGTGGGGCGGTGATGCTGGGTGCATGAAGACACGGGGAATGGTTGCTGCCGGGGCTGCGGTCGTGGGTGGAGTGCCTGTCGCCGCTTGGGGGCTGACGGGGCGGCAGGACCACGAGGGGCTGCCTGCCAGTGAGCTCGACTACGCGTTTCAGCCCTGGGGTGTGGGGGACGGGGTGGCCGCGGTCGTCGGGGGGATCGCCCTGGTGGGCGTGGCGGTCGGTGCGGTGGTGCTGGTGCGGGGTGTGCGGCGGGGTGTGCTGGATCCGCGCTGGTGGAGTGTCGTCGGGCCCCTCGTGGTCGTCGGGCTCATGGCCGGGGTGGGGTGGCGGATCCTGACGGCGGGGGTCGTCGGGGCGAACATCGGGGCCGGGCTCCTCGTCGTCTTCGGTACGCCGGTCGCCGCCGGGTTGGTGGTGTGGGCCGTGGCGCGGAGTGTGTGGCTGATCGCCGGGCGGCGCGGGGGTGGGAGGGGCGGCGTCGCCTCCCATGGGGTGTAGCGCGGCCTGTGGGTGAGGGCCCGGGGGGTGGCTCGGGCTCGTGCGGCTGTGCGGCGGGGTGGGGGCTGGTCGCGCAGTTCCCCGCGCCCCTGAGTGGGCGTCGTTCGCGGCGTTCCACCGTCCCGGCCCCCTGCCCGTGCGCAGTTCCCCGCCCCCGGTCGGCAGCCGGGTGTGTCACCCGTCCGGGTTGGTCCGGGGGAAGCCGGCTGCCGCCCCGTTGGATAATCGGGGCATGTCCCTCCCCGCCGACGCCCCCGAGCCCTGTCTTCGGCTCGTCGGTGATGTGCTGGCGGTCGGGGAGGCGTACGGGCTCGTCCTGGCCGGGGGGTACGGGATGGTGGCTCATGGGCTCGCCGGGCGCGGTGGGGTCGAGGTGGACGTCGCCACCGAGCATCCCGCCGGAATGGACGACATCGCCGGTGCCGTACGGACGGGGCTCGTGGCGCGTGGCTGGCTCGTGCGGACGCTGGAGAGCGATCCGCTGTCCGCGAGTTTCCTCGTGACGGACGCGGTGACCGGGCAGGAGTGCGGGGTCTCCCTGCGCAAGGAGGTGCTCTGGCGCCCCCCCGTGCCGACCGGGCTCGGGCCGGCTCTGTCGCTGGAGGACCTCGCCGGCATCCGGGTGCGTGATCTCGCCGATCACGGCCTCGCCCGCGACCTCGTGCACGTCCACGCCGTCTCCTCCCGCTGGAGCCACCCGGAGCTGGAGGAACTCGCCCGCCGCCACGCCCCGGACACCTTCGATCCGACCGACCTGCAGGCCCGGCTCACCGGCACGGACTGGCTCGACGACCGGGCGTTCGTCGCGGAGGGCGTCGAGCCGGAGGACGTCGCCGGGCTGCGCCGCTGGGCCCAGGAGTGGGCCGACGACATCGCCGAGCGCCTCATCGAGGGCCAGGTCCCCGAGGACAGCGCCGAGCAGGACGGCTCCCTGGCGGACAGTGCCGTGGGAGACGGCTCCGTCCGAGACGGCGTCGCAGAGGACCGTCTTCCCGACGGCGGTTCCGCCGACCGGAGTTAGGGCACCGCCTCCCGTCAGCCCGGCACCGGTACCGTCCGCCGCCGTGTCCGTCCGTCCGCCGCCATCAGCAGCAGCGTCACGACCGCCGAGGCCGCGGCCATCGCCGTCATCCCCGCTGCCGGGGAGGTCAGTTGGGCGACCGAGCCGGCCAGGGCCGCCGCCACGCCCTGCATCGTGAGCATGCCGGCCGAGTGCAGCCCGAGCGCGTGACCCGTCATGCCGTCGGGGGTCAGCTCCACCAGGCGTTCCTGCTGGACCAGGCTGGCGCCGAAGCCGACCGAGGCCAGCGTCACGGCGGCGGCCGCCAGCGGCAGGGGCGGCAGCAGCAGGAACGGCACGTACGGGAGGGCCAGGAGCAGCAGGAGGGGGAAGCCGAGGCGCCGGCGCAGGGCCGGGGGCAGCAGGCGGCCCACCAGGACGTCCCCGGCCAGCATGCCCAGCGCGGCGCAGGCGAACAGGGTGCCGGCGGACTCGGGGGCGTAGGAGACGTAGAGGGATTCGCAGCCGACGACCAGGCCGTTGGGGATCCACACGGCCAGGTAGACCTGGCGGCGGGGCGGTGAGGACCACAGCAGGGCGTTGGCGTGCCAGGTCGCCCGCACCGAGGGGCGGCCCGACGTCCGGGGCGGCCGGACGGTCAGTCCGAGGCGCAGGGTCGCGGCCGCCGAGAGGTACAGGGCGGCGGCCACCAGCAGGGACGCCCGCGGGGAGAGCAGAGCCACGAGGGTGCCGCCGGTGGCGTATCCGGCGATCTGCATGAGGCCGCTCATCATGTTGAACACCGACCGGCCGAGCAGGTAGCCCTCCTTGGTGAGGATCTCGTTCAGCAGGCCCCAGCGCACTCCCCCGCCGACGGACTCCGCCAGCCCTTTGGCCAGGACGATCGCGAACAGCGCCCCGACGGACAGTCCCGGCAGGGCAAGGGCGGCGGTGGCCAGGGCGAACAACAGGGCCAGGGCGGTCAGGGCGGCGCGCGGGGGCAGTCGGTCGGCGGCGGACAGCAGGAACGTGGCGCCCACCACCTGTACCAGCGACGAGCCGAACATGCTCACCGCGGACAGCAGCGGGGAGCCGGTCGCCCGGTACACCAGGGTGCCCAGGGCGAGCCCGCCCATGGTCTGGGCGACGGTCTGCGCCGACGCGGCGACGAAGAAGGGGGTGAACTCGGGCGTGCGGAACAGTTCGCGGTAACTGCGCATGCCCGGAGTCTCCGGGCGGCCCGCGGGGCGGGGTTAATGTTTCGCGCACACGCGAAACGACGAGGACGCAGCCGGGAGGGCGCCCGTGGGCTGGTGGCAGATCAACGCCGACACGCTGGCCGGGAGCCGGTTCGTGATCTCGCCGTTCGCCGAGGTCTTCGGGAGCCTGCGCCTGCTGCAGGGGGCACGGGCCGCGCACCCCGGCGAGCGAGGCTGGCTCGACGCCCATCTGCCGGCCTACCGTGCGCGCCTGGCCCGGGATCCGGTGACCGCACGGCTCGTGGACGCCGGCATCGGGACGGAGTGGACGGCCGACTTCCTCGCCCCGACGCCCTGGGACGGCGAGACCTGCGAGCAGACGGTCGCGCGGGTGCGGGCGGCGTGCCCGCGGCAGGCCCGGGCCGATCTGACCGTCTCCCTGCGCGGTCCGGTCCCCTCGATCCTGCAGCGGGACGACCTGCCGGAGCGGGCCGCCGATCTGCTGACGTACGTCTGGGAGACGGCCGTGCGTCCGTACTGGACGCACCGCCGGCGGATCCTCCAGGCCGACGTGATCGCCCGGACCGCCCAGGTGAGCAGGGGCGGATGGGCGTCCGCGCTGGACACCCTGCGGCCGGGGACGCGCTGGCTCGGCGAGAACCGGCTCCAGGTCAACGCGCACGAGTACCCGCCGCGCGAGATCTCGGGCGCGGAGCTGGTGTTCGTGCCGATCACCACCCAGCGCATCGGCTGGGTGTCGTGGGAGGGCACGGACCGCTACGCCCTGGTCTACCCGTGCGCCGGGGCGCTCGCCGATCCCGGCGGCAGACCCGTGCCCGCGAGTCTCGGCGCACTGCTCGGCGCCGCCCGTGCCGGTGTGCTGATCCGGCTCGCCTCGCCCCTGAGCACCAGCCAGCTGGTGGCGGTGACCGGGCAGGGCCTCGGCTCGGTGGGCCGGCACCTGCGGGTGCTGCTGGACGCGGGGCTGGTGGAGAAGACGCGGGCGGGCCGGTCGGTGCTGTACGCGCGGACGGCGGCCGGGCAGACCCTGGTGGAGGCCCAGAACCGGCACGGCACCGGCCGCAGCTAGGGTCTGCCCATGACGACTTCCAACGTTTCCTCTCCCCTCGACGTCGAGATCGGCGCCCTCCAGGGCGGCTCGGCCGACCTGTCCCAGTACGCGGGCCGGGCGGTGCTCGTGGTGAACGTGGCCTCCAAGTGCGGCCTGACCCCGCAGTACGCCGGGCTGGAGCGGCTGCAGGAGCGGTACGCCGGGCGCGGCTTCACGGTCCTGGGCGTGCCCTGCAACCAGTTCCTCGGGCAGGAGCCCGGCAGCTCCGAGGAGATCGCCGAGTTCTGCTCGGCCACGTACGGCGTGACCTTCCCGATGACCGAGAAGGTCGAGGTGAACGGCGACGGCCGGCACCCGCTGTACGAGCGCCTGACCGGCTTCGCCGACGCCGAGGGGCACAGCGGGGACGTCCGCTGGAACTTCGAGAAGTTCCTCATCGGCCGGGACGGGCAGGTCGTGGCCCGCTTCTCCCCGCAGACCGAGCCGGAGTCGCCGGAGGTCGTCGCGGCCGTCGAGGCCCAGCTGGCCTGACGCCCGCGTCCCCCGGGGACCCCGCCCTCCCCGGGCCTTCGCCTCGCCCTGTCGCTTGACCCTGCCCCTGGGTCAGGCCGCAGCGTCCTCCTCGTCGGGCGGAACGGCCGCCCGACGACGGAGGATGCGGTCGTGGACGTACCGGACGGGGACCTGCTGACCATCGGCGCGTTCGCCGTGCGGGCCCGGCTGTCGCCCAGGGCCCTGCGGCTGTACGACCGGCTGGGCCTGCTGGCCCCGGCGCACGTGGACGAGGTCACCGGTTACCGCTCCTACCGGGCCGGGCAGGCCGAACGGGCCCGGCTCGTGGCGGTGCTGCGGCAGCTTGACATGCCGCTCGCCCGGATCGCCGAGGTGCTCGCGGCGGACGACGGCCCCGCGGCGGCGGACTTGCTCGGCGCGTCCTGGGCGGACGTCGAGGCACGGCCGGCCGGTCAGCGGACACTCGCCGCGTACCTCCGTGGACGGCTGCCGGGGAGGAACTCCGGGGTGTACGGGAAGTTCGCGGTGGAGACGGTGGACGTGCCGGCACAGGTGGTGATCACCGAGAAGCGGCACACTTCGGCGGACGAACTGCCGGCGTGGATCGGTGCGGCGCTGGACCGCCTGGCGGAGGCGGCCGGGGAGTGCGGGGGCGTGGCCGGTGTGCCCTACGTCGCCTACCACGCCGAGGTGTCCATGGAGAGCGACGGCCCGGCCGAGGCGTGCGTGCCGGTCGCCGACGAGTCGGCCGCCCGCCGGTGGGCGGAGCGGCACGGGCGGATGCGGGAGACGGCGGTGCGGGTGGAGCCGGCCGGGCGGCTGGCGTACACCAGGATCACCAAGGCGCAGGTGGCGCACCCGCGGATCCTGGCCGCGTTCGAGGCGGTCGAGGAGTGGATCGCCGCACGGGGACTCACCCCGGCCGGTCCCTGCCGGGAGCTGTACTTCGCGGACTGGGCTCGGCGCGGCCGGAGGACCCGGTGTGCGATGTGGCGTTCCCGGTGCGCTGAGCGTTCCGTGCACTGAGCGTTCCGTGCACTGAGCTTCCTCAACCGTCCGCGTGCACGAGCGGAGCCCCCTCGGCTAGGACGGCGATGCTGGTCGAGAGGGCCCGGTCGGTGGTGCTTGTGCTGTTGTGGTGCCGAGGCTCAGGCCTTGACCGAGGCCACGAAAGCGCTCCACGCGTCGGCGGGGAACGCCAGCTTGGGGCCCTCGGGGATCTTGGTGTCCCCGAGCTCCAGGGCCTCGTCGACGGTCGACCTGACCATCACGCAGGCGCCGTTGTTGTTGGTGTAGGAGGACGTCGTCCACGTTTCCGTGGCGCCCAGACGAATAGCCATGATCGCTCCGTAGCCAGTTGCGTTTAACGCCAACCCGTGCTGGTGGTTGGCGTGATCGACGCTACTCGCCCGCCTCATCGTTCGGAGCAGCCATTCACTCGACCGGATGGCATATTCCAGAGGAGTCTTCCAGTCAGCCGTGTCAGAGGTGTAGCATCCCGCGGCCCGCGCGCCGGAAGGTCGTCATCCGGTGCTGCTCAGCGGGCGTAGTCCTTGGCCAGACGCTCGATGAGCTGCCGGGACTGGTCCACGTTCAGCGCCTGGGCGCGCAGGTGCTCGTACATCACGGTGTACTTCTGCACGTCGAGCGGCTTCTCCAGGTACAGGTCGCTGGTGACGCCCTCGATGTACACGACGCTGGAGTCGGCCGCGTCCGCGAACTCCAGGATGGAGTACTGGCCGTTGATGCCCGCGTGCGCGCCGACCTCGAACGGCAGGACCTGCACGGTGATGTGGGGCAGCTGCGACATCTCGATGAGGTGCTCCAGCTGTTCACGCATCACCTGGCGGCTGCCGACGACCCGGTGCAGGGACGCCTCGTCCAGCACCACCCACAGCCGCAGCGGCTCCGTCTCCGCGGTGATACGTCCCTGCCGGCGCAGCCGGACCTCGACGCGCTTGTCGTTGTCCGCCTCCGACGCCTCGGGCGAACCGCCCCTGATGATGGCCTCGGCGTAGGCGCGGGTCTGCAACAGGCCCGTGATGATCTGGGGTTCGTAGACGCGCAGCGACTCGGCGTCCGTCTCCAGGCCGATGTAGACGCTGTACGGGATGTCGCCGAACGCGTGCCACCAGCCCTGCTGGCGCGAGTCCTTGGCCATCTGCATCAGCGACTCGACGATCCGCTGGTCCTCGACCTCGTAGACCCCGCACAGGTCGCGCACGTCGCGCTGGCTGATGCTGCGCCGCCCGTTCTCCAGCCGGCTGATCTTCGACTGCGACACCAGCAGCCGCTCGGCGACCTCTTCGGCCGTCATGCCCTTGAGCTCCCGGAGCCTGCGGAGCTCCTGGCCGAGCCGGCGCCTCCTGACGGTGGGATTGACATTGGACGCCACGGGACGTGCACCTCCGGCTGCGTGCCTCTACTTTGCGTATCTGCTGCTGAGCAGACTGCCACCAAGGTGCTTCCTACCGCTGGGAAACGGTGGATATGCGACGGGTACACGCCAGTTCGGCACGGCACGCCCGAGCGGGGCGGCGAGAGCACCGGCTCTCGCCGCCCCGCTCGGACAGCGGCTCCCGTGACCGGGCTCGTGGGGTCCCGTGAGGTGTACCGGTCGTGGGTGATGCGGTTCGGTGCGCTTCGGTGCGGTCCGTCAGTGGACGGCTGCGCGCGCCATGCTTCCGTGGCGCGGCTGCATCGGAACGCCCCTGGCCGGTTCCGGCACGGGCCTGGATCCGCCCGCGGCCTGGCGGCCCGGCGGGGCAGGGTTGCGGCGCGGCTGTGCCCCGACGCCGTTCTGGACGTCCATCACGGCGTGCGCGACGAGGCCGCCCATGGGGTCGTGTCTGATCAGGTCCCTGAGCCGGGAGCGAGAGGAACGTCCCTCGTTGCCCGGGTACAGGTGCTTGCCGAGACCGACCGCGTGGGCCAGGGCGGCGAGCGCCGCGGTCCGCGGGTCCGGCGGTACGCCGGTGCGGATCGCGGAGTCCAGCCGGGCCCTGATCTCCCGGCTGATCTCGGTGTCCGTCGCCTGGTAGCGCGTCGTCGGCAGCACTCCGCACATCTGGCCCGCCACGGCATGCACCATGCCGCACCGCTCCAGGTGCGAGAGGTAGGTCTGACGGAGCCCCAGTCGGGGTCCGCCGATCCAGTGGACGGCCCGTACGGGAGCGCCGCGCCTTCGCAGCAACTCCAACGCGCAGTCCAATGTCGGATCTCCGGTCGGCCGTGGTACCACCACGGCGATACGATCCCCGTCCGGGGCTATCCGTCCGGCCAGCGCCAGCTCCACTAGCTGCGCTCCGGCCAGACCCAGGTCGAGCGACTGCGGCTGTGCAGTGGTACCCGTGGCCGGGTCCAACGCCAGCAGCAGAAGCTCCTCCGGAAGTGTTCTGCGGCTCCTGCCCATCCATGCCTCCCCGCGTGGATGAATGACAGGGTGACCCCTCTCACATTGGTCTGTCGAGAGTGCGTGACCGCTTCGTAGTGGAACCAGTAGGTATGTCGTTCTCGTCTACCGGATGGATCTGGTCCGCGCACAGGACACTGGTACATGGTTCGGACAGCGCCGGTGTGCGGTGTCAGGCGGCGGTAGACGGTTCGGTACGCGTACGCGGGTGGTGCGGCGCGAGGAGGAGGCATCGGTGGCGGGCGAGTCCCCCGACAGGTCGAAGCAGCGCGAGTCGTCGGCAGAACCGACGTCGGGGAGCGCGGGTCCGGTTCCCGCGGCCAGGAGCGAGTCCGCCGATCCGCGGCTCGCGGTGGCGCGGGACGCGAAGAGTCCGAAGACGTCCGCTGCGGCCCGGGGCGGCGTCGACACGGCGACGCGCGTCCTGTCCGTCCGCGCGGACGGACAGGACGCGAAGGCCGCACCCGCCGGTGCGGAGCGCGCGGAGGCCGACGCGGACGCGCCGGACAGGACCGACACGACTGACGCCAGCGCCACGGCCGAGGCGGCCGTCACGGCCGACGAGACCGAGGCGCCCGACGCGGCTGGGGATGCCGAGCGGGCCGAGGGCGACTCGGGCGGCGCGCGGGACGCAGTGGGTGACTCGGGTACGCGGGGTGGCTCGGGTACGCGGACCGAGGCCGTGAGCGACGACGAGGACACGGCGGTCGACGCCGAGCGGGCCGAAGGCGACTCGGGCGCGGAGGACGCCGAGCCGGGTGACGCCGACGGCGGTGCGGCCGGTGACGAGGCCCGGGCGTCGGCTCAGGGCTCCGGCGAGCAGGGCGGGGCCGCCTCTCCCGGAGACGGGCGGGTGCGGGACTCCGTCGCCGCGCGGGTCGCCACGGCCGACCCGGACAAGAAGCCCGCCGAGGACGGGGACCCGGAGGTAAGCGCGGCCGGCGGCAGGCGCTCCGGGCGTTCCCGGGGCGACGAGGGCGCGGGCGAGTCGGCCGAGGCCGGGGACGGGAAGCCCGAGGCGGACCGTTCCGGCGGTACCGCCCGCGCGACCGCCGCGGGCACGGACCGCGCCACCGACGCCGAGGGCACCGTCGAGGGCAACGCCCCCGACGAGCCCGCCAAGCCCGGTGCCGGGACGGACGCCGTCCCGGGCACGGACGCCACGGACACCGGCGACAGGCCCGCCCGGCCCGCCGCGACCTCGGCCGAGGACGCCGACGGCACCACCGGCAACGACACCGGCGACGCGTCCGAGCGGCCCGCCGCCAAGGCGGACGCGGCCCCGGCCGCCGACGCCACCGACCCGGCCGAGGGAGCCACCGCCGGCGACGCCTCCGCCAAGCCCGCCAAGCCCGGTGCCAGGACGGACGCCGTCCCGGGCACGGACGCCACGGACACCGGCGACAGGCCCGCCCGGCCCGCCGCGACCTCGGCCGAG
>NZ_JAUQWJ010000031.1:0-44567 GCF_036857595.1 Streptomyces sp. AHA2 | reverse complement strand
CCGACTCTATCAGATCCTTTCGGGCCTGATTCCCAGTCAGAGTGGGCTGTCGTCACGGCTGTTGGGCCGTTCCGACGAGTGAGACTTTAGCGGATTCCCCGGCTCCCGACCTAATCGGGGGCCGCGTCCTTTCGAACGTGGATTCCTCATTCCGCGAATACGCACACCAATGAAACGAGGACAGAGTTCTGCCCGTCGAGTAGTGGTGGGTACCTGCGGATTGGCTGCCCGGGGACCGACCGGAGTCGGCTCTCACGTCGGGCAACTCGGAGAACACTACGAAGCGGGGCAGGGCGTGTCAAGTGCCGGGTGGGCCCGGCTCCGGAGGCGTACGGTGGGACGCATGACCACGCGTACGTGTCACCAGTCCTGGTGGGCCGCCTGACGGCGGCCGCGCTCACGTACGCACTCGACGGCCGCCGCCTCGGCGGCCGTTTCTGTTCCTCCCTCCGGCATCACCGAGGGGCGGCCGGGCCGGGGCGGCGGTCCCGGACCGGAAGGTGGAACAGAGATGACGCGGGTCTTCAGCGGGGTCAAGCCGACGGGGCATCTGACGCTGGGGAACTACCTCGGAGCCATGCGGCGCTGGGCCGCGGTCGACCAGCACGAGGCGGACGCCTTGTTCTGTGTCGTCGATCTGCACGCCCTGACCGTGGACCACGATCCCGCGCGGGTGCGCCGGCTCAGCCGGCAGGCCGCGAGTCTGCTGCTGGCGGCCGGGCTCGATCCCGCCCTGTGCACGGTGTTCGTGCAGAGCCACGTGGACGAGCACGCGCGGTTGTCGTACGTGCTGGAGTGCGTGGCCACCGACGGTGAGATGCGGCGGATGATCCAGTACAAGGAGAAGGCCGCGCGGGAGCAGCGGCGGGGCGGGAGCGTGCGGCTGTCGCTGCTGACGTATCCCGTGCTGATGGCGGCGGACATCCTGGCGTACGGGGCCGGTGAGGTGCCGGTCGGGGACGATCAGCGCCAGCACGTGGAGCTGGCCCGGGATCTGGCGGTGCGGTTCAACCAGCGGTACGGGCACACGTTCGTCGTGCCGCGGGCCACGCGGCCCCGGGTGGCGGCGCGGGTGATGAACCTGCAGGACCCGACGTCGAAGATGGGCAAGAGCGACGACGTGGGGCCCGGGATCGTCTATCTGCTGGACGAGCCGGACGTGGTGCGCAAGAAGGTCATGCGTGCCGTCACCGACAGCGGGCGGGAGGTCGTGTACGACCGGGAGGCCCGGCCGGGGCTCGCCAACCTGCTGGAGATCCTCGCCGCCTGTACGGGTGGGGATCCCGAGAGCCTCAGTGGTGCGTACGCGTCCTACGGGGATCTGAAGAGGGACACCGCCGAAGCCGTGGTCGAGGTGCTGCGGCCCGTGCAGGAGAGGCACAAGGAGTTGTGCGCCGATCCCGGTCATGTGGAGGCCGTGCTGCAGGCCGGGGCCGAGCGGGCCCGGGCGATGGCCCGGCCGACGGTGGACGCCGCGTACCGCGCGATCGGGCTGCTGGAGCCCGTGGCCGAGAGGGCGGGCGCGGGGGGCGGCGTCACCGTGTGACGTGAGGGTGCCGGTGGGGGCGGTGTGCGGCCGCCCCCTCGGCATCAGGTGCTGTTGCCGGAGGCCAGGGCGCGGCTGCGGTCGCGGGCGGCTTCGAGGGCGGCGATGAGGGCGGCCCGTACGCCGTGGTTCTCGAGTTCGCGGATGGCGTTGATCGTCGTGCCGGCGGGGGACGTGACGTTCTCGCGGAGTTTGACCGGGTGCTCGCCGCTGTCGCGGAGCATCGTCGCGGCGCCGATGGCGGACTGGACGATCAGGTCGTGCGCCTTGTCACGGGGCAGGCCGAGCAGGATGCCGGCGTCGGTCATGGCCTCGACCAGGTAGAAGAAGTAGGCCGGGCCGGATCCGGAGAGGGCCGTGCAGGCGTCCTGCTGGGACTCGGGGACGCGCAGCGTCTTGCCGACGGCGCCGAAGAGTTCCTCGGTGTGGGCGAGGTGGGCGGCGGTGGCGTGGGTGCCGGCGGAGATGACGGACATCGCCTCGTCGACGAGGGCCGGGGTGTTCGTCATGACGCGGACCACGGGGGTGCCGGGAGCGAGGCGCTCCTCGAAGTAGGCGGTGGGGATGCCGGCGGCGCCGCTGATGACCAGGCGGTCGGCGGGGACGTGCGGGGCCAGCTCGTCGAGGAGGGTGCCCATGTCCTGCGGCTTGACGGTGAGGATCAGGGTGTCGGCGGTCTTGGCGGCTTCGGCGTTGGTGACGGGGGTGACGCCGTAGCGGGTGCGGAGTTCCTCCGCCCGTTCCCGGCGGCGGGCGGTGACCAGGAGGTCGGCCGGGGTCCAGCCGGCGCGGATCATTCCGCTGAGCAGGGCTTCGCCGATCTTGCCGGTGCCGAGGACTGCGACTTTCTGGGTCATGGCTTTCGGTGCCCTCCGGGGGTTGCGCGTCGTCCTGGTTCATCCTCGCACCCGGGGTCGCGGGGCGGGGGGCGTGTCCGGTGGGCGGGACGCGTGTGCGGGCCGGTCACATGGTGCGGCGGCGGAGGGTGGCCGCCCCCAGGGTGAGGACCAGCAGGGCGCATCCGGCGACGATCGACACGTCCCGGACGAACGCGGCCGTCATGTCGGTGTGGCGCAGGACCTCGTTCATGCCGTCCACCGCGTACGACATGGGCAGCACGTCGGAGACGGCCTGGAGGACGGGGTGCATCTCGTCGCGCGGGGTGAACAGGCCGCACAGGAGGAGCTGGGGGAAGATCACCGCCGGCATGAACTGGACCGCCTGGAACTCCGAGGCCGCGAAGGCGGAGACGAACAGGCCGAGGGCCGTGCCGAGGAGGGCGTCGAGGAGCGCCACGAGGAGCAGGAGCCAGGGGCTGCCCGTGACGTCCAGGCCGAGGAGCCAGAGGGCGAGGCCGGTGGCGAGAGCGGACTGGACGATCGCGAGGGCGCCGAAGGCGAGGGCGTAGCCGGCGATGAGGTCGCCCTTGCCGAGGGGCATGGCGAGGAGGCGTTCGAGGGTGCCGGAGGTGCGTTCGCGCAGGGTGGCGATGGACGTCACCAGGAACATCGTGATCAGCGGGAAGATCCGAGGAGGGACGCGCCGATGCTGTCGAAGGTGCGGGGGCTGCCGTCGAAGACGTAGCGCAGCAGGAGCAGCATCACGCAGGGGATGAGGACCAGCAGCGCGATGGTGCGCGGGTCGTGGGTGAGCTGGCGCAGGACCCGGAGCGCGGTGGCGGTGGTGCGGGACGCGCTGAGGGCGCGTGGGGGCGCGGTGGGGGTGGGGAGGACCGGTGGTGTGGTCGTGGTGGTCATCGGGTCGTCTCCTTGGTGCGGGCTGCGGCCTCGGCCTCGTCGACCAGGTGCAGGAAGGCCTCTTCGACGGTCTCGGCGCCGGTGCGGGCGCGCAGGGCGTCGGGGGTGGTGTCGGCCAGGAGTTCGCCCTCGCGCATGAGGAGGAGGCGGTGGCAGCGCTCGGCCTCGTCCATGACGTGGGAGGAGATCAGGAGGGTGGCGCCGCGGTTCGCCGCGAGGTCGTGGAAGAGGGTCCACAGGTCCCGGCGCAGGACCGGGTCGAGGCCGACGGTCGGTTCGTCGAGGACCAGGATCTCGGGGGCGCCGAGGAGGGCCACGGCGAGGGAGACGCGGTTGCGCTGGCCGCCGGAGAGGTTGCCGGCCAGGGCGTCGGCGTGGGTGGTGAGGTCGACGTCGGCGATGGCGCGGGTGACGTGGTCGTGGCGGCGATCGGCGTGGGCGCGGCCCGGGTCGAGTATCGCGGCGAAGTAGTCGAGGTTCTGACGAACCGTCAGGTCGTCGTAGACGGACGGGGCCTGGGTGACGTAGCCGACGCGGGTGCGCAGGGCGGGGTGGCCGGCGGGCCGGCCGAGGACGTCGAGGGTGCCGGTGACCTTGGCCTGGGTGCCGACGATCGCGCGCATGAGGGTGGACTTGCCGCAGCCGGAGGGGCCGAGGAGTCCGGTGATCCGGCCTCGCGGGACGGTGAAGGCGAGGTCACGCAGGACCGTGCGGGGGCCGCGGACGACGGTGAGGTGTTCGGCGTGGACGGCTGGGTCGGCCGGGGCGGGTCGGACCTGGGGTTCCGGGTCCGGGCGCGGGGAGCCGAGAGCATTATTCATCATGCGATGAATAATGCTCCCGGGGGTGGGGGTCGTCAAGCGTGCGGGCGTGGGCGGGCGCGGGTCCGGTCGGGAGGCCGGATCGGGTGGGGCGCCTTGCGGGGGCGTCCGGGCCGGGAGGGCTTCGAGTCGGGACGGGGCGCCGGGTCAGGACGGCAGTCGCGTCACGACCGGGTGCCGGGGCAGGGGCGGACCTTCGCCTCAGGACCGACTTCGAGTGGGACAGGGATCCGGGCCGGACGGGGCCTCGGGTGGGACAAGGCTCCCTGTCGGACAGGGCTTCGAGCAGGACGGGGCGCCGGGTCAGGACGGGGCTTCGGCGAGGAGGAGGACCACCTCGTAGACCTCGTCCACGTGGCCGTCCGGGAAGGCCGCGATGAGGTGCTGCCGTTCCCGGTCGAGGAAGGCGGTGGTGTGTTCCTCGTCGTGGACGAGGAAGATCGAGTGGCTGGCGACGTTGGCGAGGTGCGTGTCGACCGGGACGCGGCGGCTCCAGCGGACCGTGCGGCGGGTGAAGCCGAGACGGCCGGTGGGGTCCGGATCGCGGGCCCCGGCGTTCTTCTGCTCGGCGGTGACGTCGACGGCGAAGTGACGGGCGACGCGCTCGGCGGCTTCCGCGATCCAGGGGACGTCCAGCGCCTCGGTGTTCCACCACAGGGCCAGGGCCCCACCGGGGCGCAGGACGCGCAGGGCCTCCGGGACGGAGCGGGCGGGGTCGGTCCAGTGCCAGGCCTGGGCGTATGTGACGAGGTCCAGACGGGCGTCGGCCAGAGGGAGGTCGTCGCCCGTGCCGATGACGAGCGGGATGTCCGGGTGGGTACGGCGGAACTGTGCGGCCATGCCGGCGCCGGGTTCCACCGCGACGACGTCCGCGCCCCGCGCGCGCAGGAGGGCGGTGGCGATGCCGGTGCCGGCGCCGATGTCCGCGACGCGGGCGCCGGTCAGGGGGCGGCCGGTGAGGGTTTCGATCGTGTCGAAGAGGGCCGGGGGATAGGCGGGGCGGTGGGCCGCGTACTGAGCCGCGACGGCGTTGAAGGAGTGGGCGCGGGCCGTGTGAAGCGGCCGGACGCCCGGTCGGTCGTCGGGGGTGGCTTCGGCTCCGGTGGAGCGGTGGGCAGGAGACGGTGTCATCCCGCCATGGTGGCCGGGAGCCGGGGTGGGGCGCGGTGAGACTTCGGTGAGAGGTGCCTGGAAAATCGGGGTGGGGTGCGGTGAGACGCCGGGGAGAGATAGCCCCGAGGGGTCGAGTCCGGTGGGCGGGGTGGGAAGCGGGCGACTTCGGTGAGGGGCGCCCGGGCGCGACGGGGGCTCGGTGGAGGGGTGCCGGTGGCGTCAGGTGGGGCGGCGCTTCTTCGACGGGTTGCCGGAACGGCGGGTGGTGCGCTTCTCGTGCTGCCGGCGGGCTTCCTCGTACTCGGCGCGGTGGAGCTTCTCGCCGGGGGCCTCGGTGAGGGAACGGAAGAAGTAGGCCAGGAGGGAGCCGACGAAGCCGATGGTGAGGAGGCCGCGCAGGGACGCCTGGCGGTCGGGGTCCTGGCGCCGGGTGAAGCCCTCCCAGGTGTGGCGGAAGGCCATCGCGCTGCAGATCGCGAACATGACGGTCGTCAGGAGCGTGACGAAGCTGCCGATCGCGGCGATCTGCAGGCCCTGGTAGGCGAGGCGGAGGACGAGGCAGGACGCGGCGGCGGCGACGAGGGATCCGGTGGCCACGGCGATGCGGCGGGCGGTGTAGCCGTCGTCGTGGTTCACCCAGCTGGTGCCGAAGAACCGGAGGGGCTCCGGGTGCGGGGCGGTGCCGGGGGCCGGGGTGCCTGTGTCTGCGCTCACCCGTCGATTATGGCTCGCGGTGGTGCGGGGACGGTTCCGGCGGCCGCGGTTCCGGCGGCGGCCCGCGGTTCCATCGCGCTCCGCGTGCGGCCGCCGCCGGAGGGCACGGGATGCGCGGGACGCCCGGCGCGGTGTGGCCCGCAGTGGGGGCGGGCCACACCGGTCCGGGCGGACGGTCAGGAGCAGCGGGGGCGGATGTAGCCGTCGCTGCCCGTCTGGACGTAGGCGTCGGAGATGTACTGGCCGCTCGCGATGTTGTCCCAGATGTTGGTGGTGCCGTAGGGGCCGGTGATCCAGGTGCCGGGCGACTGGCAGTTGATGGAGACCCTGGATCCGGCGGGCAGGACCTTGACGACCGGGTAGCCGGTGCCGGGGCCGCTGCGGACGTTGACGCTGGTGCCCGGTGCGATCGGGTAGGTCGTGGCCGCCGCGGCCAGCGTGGTGACGGCCGGCTCGGCGGCGCCCTCGGGCTGCTCGGTGTGCTCGATCTCGGCAGGCTCGACTGACATGTGTTCCTCCCCCGTTGAGCCCCACGTCTGCCGTGGGGTCCCGTTGATTCCCCCGCATCACGCCGTCAAACACATGTGCGCGACTTGCCGCCGGCGGCTGGCAAGCCGCCTCTGTCCCGTACGAGTCATCGACTAGGCTCCGTGCGTCGCGCGCGCGGACGAACAGCACGGGGGTGGTCCCATGGCGCCACGGCGGAACGCCGGAGCGGGCCCGGAAGCGGAACTTCCCGAATACGCCGGGCACTACCGCCTGGAGTCCTGCCTGGGATCCGGCGGGATGGGGGTCGTGCATCTGGCGCGCAGCACCTCAGGGATGAGGCTCGCCGTGAAGGTCGTGCACGCCGAGTTCGCCAAGGACCCTGAGTTCAGGGGGCGTTTCCGGCAGGAGGTGGGGGCCGCCCGGCGGGTCAGCGGGGCCTTCACCGCGCCGGTCGTGGACGCCGATCCCGAGGCCGGCCGGCCCTGGATGGCCACCTTGTACATCCCGGGTCCCACGCTCGCCCAGGAGGTGAAGCGGAACGGGCCGCTGGCCCCTGCCCGGTTGCGGCGGTTGATGGCCGGGCTCGCGGAGGCGCTGCGGGACATCCACCGGGTCGGGGTCGTGCACCGGGATCTGAAGCCGAGCAACGTGCTGCTCGCCGAGGACGGGCCGAAGGTCATCGACTTCGGCATCTCCCGGCCGAAGGACAGCGAGTTGCGCACCGAGACGGGAAAACTTATCGGGACGCCGCCGTTCATGGCGCCCGAGCAGTTCCGGCGGCCGAGGGAGGTCGGGCCCGCCGCCGACGTGTTCGCGCTCGGATCGGTGATGGTCCACGCGGCGACCGGGCGGGGGCCGTTCGACTCGGACAGTCCGTACGTGGTCGCCTACCAGGTCGTGCACGACGAGCCGGAGCTGACCGGTGTGCCCGAGGAACTGGCCCCGCTCGTGCTGCGGTGCCTGGCCAAGGAGCCCGAGGACCGGCCCTCCCCCGACGAGTTGATGCGGGAGCTCCGGTCGGTGTCGGCCTCGTACGACACGCAGGCCTTCGGACCCCCACAGCGTGCCGAGGAGGAACCGGCAGCAGCCGAGCCCGAGGCGCCGGCCGGAGAGGTGCCCCCGCGTGAGGGGTCCGGCCGGCTGCTCAAGCGGGTGGCCGTGGCGGCCGGGGCTCTCGCGCTGGCCACCGCCGGGGTGCTGGCGGTGGTGGGTCTGCCCGGGGGCGCGGAGGCGGCGCGGGAGGTCGCCTCGCCGCGGACCACGGCCGCCGCGTTCTCCGGGTGGGAGGCGGAGCCGCTCGACGGCCGGAGCACGCCGCAGTGCTCGTACGCGGCGGACGCCGTGGTGTGCGCCCAGGAGGGGCTGGTGTTCGCGCGCGACGCCGTGGACGGGCGGTTGCTGTGGCGGCAGGCGCTGAGGGGCGCCGCCGCGAGCGGGCCGCCGGCCGGGGCGCCGGTCGTGACGGACGGCAGGGTGCTGGGGGGACTCGGTCAGGGGCGGGAGCTGACGGCCGTCGACCTGGCGTCGGGCGGGGTGTCCCGGCAGGAGCTGCCGGCGTACGGCGGGCTGCGGGCCGTGGGCGGCATGGTGCTGCTCACCGGGTCCGACGGCACGGTCAGCGGGGTGGAGGCCGCCTCGGGCCGGGTGCGGTGGAGCCACCGGGTGCCCGGGCAGGACGTGCCGTACTTCGTCTCGTTCCCCGGCGATCGGCTGGCGTACGCGGTGGGCGTGTCCGGCGACGGGAGCCGCACGCGGGTCACGGCACTGGATCCGCGGACCGGTGAGGTGCGGTGGCAGCGGGGGCTGGACGGAAACCTGGAGGCCGTCGGCACGTCGGACGGAGCGCTCGTGGCGGTGGCCGTCGACGCCGCGAGCGGTCAGGCGCGGGCCGTCGTGCGTTACGACCCCCGCAGCCGGGCGACCGTACGGGTTCCGTTGCGTGTTCCCCTGGCGCAGGTCCAGGGCGGTGTGCGCGGGGACGTCGTCCATCTCATGGCGGGGGGCGGGGCGTTGACGGCCGTCGACCTCGAGGCGCGCGAGCAGTTGTGGACCCTGGAGACGGGAGTCGTACGGGCCTCCAGGCCGGCTTCCGACGGCCGGCACGTGTACGTGAGCGCGCCCGACGGGCGGCTGCTCGCCGTGGACGCCCGGCGGGGCGGGCTCGTCGGGCAGACGCCGGTCCGGCTGGGTGAGCGGTCCGACCGGGTGCCGGCCTCCCTGCCCGAGCCGGTGGTGGTGGGCGGCCGGGTCTACGGCAGCGCCCCGGACGGCACGGTGTTCGCCGTCGACGGGCGTGATCCCGCCGCCTGGTGAGCGCGTACGGCGAGGGCCGCCCCCCGGTGGCGGGAGGCGGCCCTCGGCGGGTGACGCGGGGTCAGCCCAGCTTCGACACGTCCCGCACGGCGCCCTTGTCGGCGCTGGTCGCCATCGCCGCGTAGGCGCGCAGGGCGGCGGAGACCTTGCGGTCGCGGTTCTTCGGGGCGTACCGGCCGTTCAGGGCCTGCTCGCGGCGGGCCAGCTCGGCGTCGTCGACCAGCAGGTCGATGGAGCGGTTGGGAATGTCGATGCGGATGCGGTCGCCGTCCTCGACCAGGGCGATGGTGCCGCCCGCGGCCGCCTCGGGCGAGGCGTGACCGATGGACAGGCCCGAGGTGCCACCGGAGAAGCGGCCGTCCGTGACCAGCGCGCAGGACTTCCCGAGGCCGCGGCCCTTCAGGTACGAGGTCGGGTAGAGCATCTCCTGCATGCCGGGGCCGCCCTTGGGGCCCTCGTAGCGGATGACGACGACGTCGCCGTCCCGGACCTGCTGGGTGAGGATCTTCTGCACGGCCTCCTCCTGCGACTCGCAGACGACCGCCGGCCCCTCGAACGTCCAGATGGACTCGTCGACGCCGGCCGTCTTCACGACGCAGCCGTCCACGGCCAGGTTGCCCTTGAGGACCGCGAGGCCGCCGTCCTTGGAGTAGGCGTGCTCGGCGGAGCGGATGCAGCCGCCCTCGGCGTCCTCGTCCAGGGCCTCCCAGCGCTCGGACTGGGAGAATGCCTCGGCGGAGCGGACGCAGCCGGGGGCCGCGTGCCACAGCTCGACGGCCTCGGCGGACGGGGAGCCGCCGCGCACGTCCCAGGTCTTCAGCCAGTCGGCGAGGGAGGGGCTGTGGACGGAGTGCACGTCCTCGTTGAGCAGCCCGGCGCGGTGCAGCTCGCCCAGCAGGGCGGGGATCCCGCCCGCGCGGTGCACGTCCTCCATGTAGTACGTGCGGTCCTTGGCCACGTTCGGGGCGACCTTGGCCAGGCACGGCACGCGGCGGGAGACCTCGTCGATCTCCTCCAGGCCGAAGGGGACGCCCGCCTCCTGGGCGGCGGCCAGCAGGTGCAGGATCGTGTTGGTGGAGCCGCCCATGGCGATGTCGAGGGCCATGGCGTTCTGGAAGGCGGCGAAGGACGCCACGCTGCGGGGCAGGACCGTCTCGTCGTCCTGCTCGTAGTAGCGGCGGGTGATGTCCATGACCGTGCGGGCCGCGTTCACGTACAGCTGCTTGCGGGCGGTGTGCGTGGCGAGGACCGAGCCGTTGCCCGGCAGGGACAGGCCGATGGCCTCGGTCAGGCAGTTCATCGAGTTGGCGGTGAACATGCCGGAACAGGAGCCGCAGGTCGGGCAGGCGTTCTCCTCGATGCGGAGGATGTCCTCGTCGGAGATCTTGTCGTTCACGGCGTCGGAGATCGCGTCGACCAGGTCGAGCGTGCGGACCGTGCCGTCGACGAGCGTGGCCCGGCCGGACTCCATGGGCCCGCCGGAGACGAACACCGTGGGGATGTTCAGCCGCAGGGCCGCGTTGAGCATGCCCGGGGTGATCTTGTCGCAGTTGGAGATGCAGATCAGGGCGTCGGCGCAGTGGGCCTCGACCATGTACTCCACGCTGTCCGCGATCAGGTCGCGCGAGGGCAGGGAGTAGAGCATGCCACCGTGGCCCATGGCGATGCCGTCGTCCACGGCGATGGTGTTGAACTCGCGCGGGATGCCGCCGGCCTCGATCACGGCCTCGCTGACGATGCGGCCGACCGGCGCGAGGTGCGTGTGGCCGGGGACGAACTCCGTGAAGCTGTTGGCGACGGCGATGATCGGCTTGCGGCCGATGTCCGCACCCGGTACACCGGAGGCGCGCATCAGGGCGCGGGCGCCCGCCATGTTGCGGCCGTGGGTGACTGTGCGGGACCTCAGCTCGGGCATCGTCGCTCGCTCCTTCAGAGACTGCGTCAGAGATTTCGGAGACGTCTGACTGCTGTCGAGCGTACGCCGGTCATCCAGGAGGCGGGACGCAGTGTCCGGAATGCGGGACGGCCGTCTCGTGTGCGTACCCCGGCGGGATCACGGACCGGTCAGGTGTCCCTGGACGACGGGGGCCAGCCGCTCGATGATCTGCTCCGGGTCCGCCGAGGCCAGCGGCTCGATCCTGATGACGTACCGCAGGATCGCGGTGCCCACGAGCTGGGCTGCGGCGAGCTCGGCGCGCAGCTCGGCGTCCGGCAGTTCCAGCCGCACGGCGATGCGGCGCAGCACCTGGGTGGCGACGATGCGGCGGAAGACGGCGGCCGCGGTGTCGTTGGTGAGGGCGGAGCGGACGATGGCGAGTAGGGGGGCGCGGGTCGCCGGGTTCTCCCAGACGCCGAAGAAGAAGCGGGCCAGCCGCTCCCCCACGCCGTCGAGCGGCCCCTCCTCGATGGCCTCGGGGGCCTGCAGGGCGGGTCCGAAGGACTGGGTGACGGCCGCCTCGAAGACCTGTTCCTTGGTGCCGAAGTAGTGGTGCACCAGGGCGGAGTCGACGCCGGCGGTCTTGGCGATGCCGCGCACGGACGTCTTCTCGTAGCCGCGTGCGGAGAACTCGTCGCGGGCGGCGGTCAGGATGCGGTCCCGGGTGCCGGCGGACTCCGTGCGCGGGGGGCGGCCGCGGCGCCGGGCTGCGGGGCCGGGCCCGGTGCCGGCCGGGGGCCGGCCGCTCATGGGCGCGGCACCTTCGCGGCCGAGGCCAGGTGGAGCCGGGTGAAGGCCAGGGCCTCGGCGAGGTCGGCCTCGCGCTCCGCGCCGGACATGGCGCGGCGGGTGTTGACCTCGATGACGACGTGGCCGTCGAAGCCGGTCAGGGCCAGCCGCTCCAGCACCTCGGCGCAGGGCTGGGTGCCGCGGCCGGGCACGAGGTGCTCGTCCTTGGCGGAGCCGCGGCCGTCGGCGAGGTGGACGTGGCCGAGGCGGTCGCCCATGCGGTCGACCATGGCCAGCGCGTCGGAGCGGGCCGTCGCGGTGTGGCTGAGGTCGATCGTGAAGTGGCGGTAGTCGTCCTTGGTGACGTCCCAGTCGGGGGCGTAGGCGAGCATCTCCCGGTCGCGGTAGCGCCAGGGGTACATGTTCTCGACGGCGAACCGTACGTCCGTCTCGTTCGCCATGCGCCAGATGCCCGTGACGAAGTCGCGCGCGTACTGGCGCTGCCAGCGGAACGGGGGGTGGACCACGACCGTGCTCGCGCCGAGCTTCTCGGCCGCCGCGCGGGCCCGCTGGAGCTTGGTCCAGGGGTCGGTGGACCAGACCCGCTGCGTGATGAGCAGGCAGGGGGCGTGCACCGCGAGGATCGGGATGCGGTGGTAGTCGCTGAGTCTGCGCAGGGCCTCGATGTCCTGGCTGACCGGATCGGTCCACACCATGACCTCGACCCCGTCGTAACCGAGGCGCGCGGCGATCTCGAAGGCCGTGGCCGTCGACTCCGGGTAGACCGAGGCCGTCGAGAGGGCGACCTTCGCGTCCGGGATCTTCACGGCTGGCTCTGCCATGCAGCACAGATTACGGGGTGTGGTGGGCGGGGAGTGGGGGGTCTCCTGGCCGTTGTGGTGATTGCCACGTGAGGCCGTGGTCCGTTCCTCCCGTGCGCTCCGTTCCCCGCGGGGGCCGCTACGCGGTCTCCATGTGGTCCAGCTTGCGCAGGATCACGCCCTCCCTGAGGGCCCAGGGGCAGATCTCCACGCGCTCCACGCCGAACAGGTCGAGTGCGGCTTCGGCCACCAGGGCGCCCGCCAGCAGCTGCCCGGCACGGCCCTCGGACACCCCGGGCAGCTCGGCGCGCTCGCGCCCGGTCATCCCGGCCAGCCTCGGCACCCAGCCCTCCAGCGACTCCCGCTTCAGCTCGCGCTGCACGTAGAGGCCCTCGGCGGAGCGGGCGGCGCCGGCGATGCGGGCCAGCTGCTTGAAGGTCTTGGAGGTGGCGACCACGTGGTCCGGGGCGCCGAGGCGGCTGAACTCGCCGACCGTGCGGGCGATCTCGGTGCGCACGTGGCGGCGCAGGGCCCGCACGTCGTCGGAGCCGGGCGGGTCGCCGGGCAGCCAGCCGGCGGTGAGGCGCCCGGCACCCAGGGGCAGCGAGGCCGCCGCGTCGGGCTCCTCGTCCATGCCGTAGGCGATCTCCAGGGAGCCGCCGCCGATGTCCAGGACGAGCAGCTTCCCGGCCGACCAGCCGAACCAGCGGCGGGCGGCGAGGAAGGTGAGCCGCGCCTCCTCCTCACCGGTGAGGACCTGCAGCTCGACGCCGGTCTCGCTGCGCACGCGCGCGAGGACGTCGTCGGCGTTGCGGGCCTCGCGCACGGCGGAGGTGGCGAACGGGAGCATCTCCTCGACGCCCTTGTCCTCGGCGGCCTGCAGTGCCCCGTGGACGACCGCGACCAGCCGGTCGACGCCGTGGGGGCCGATGGCGCCGTCCTCATCGAGGAGCTGGGCCAGGCGCAGGTCCGCCTTGTGCGAGTGCGCGGGCAGCGGGCACGCGCCGGGGTGCGCGTCCACCACCAGCAGGTGCACCGTGTTCGAACCCACGTCGAGGACACCGAGTCTCATGTAGGGCACGCTACTGCCCACCCGGCCGTCCGCCGTCCTCGGTGCGGGCACCCGGCCCGTACCCTGGAGGCGTGCCAAAGACGAAAAAGGCCAAGCGCGACAAATCACCTGGCGTCGCGGTCCCCGACGAGCAGGGCCTCGACTTCGCCCGCGCGTGGGTGGAGTTTCCCGATCCGGCGGACGAGGAGCAGGTGTTCCGCTGCGATCTGACATGGCTGACCTCTCGCTGGAACTGCATCTTCGGCAGCGGCTGCCAGGGCATCCAGGCGGGCCGCGCGGACGACGGGTGCTGCACGTTGGGTGCCCACTTCTCGGACGAGGACGACGAGAAGCGCGTCGCCGAGCATGTGGCCAGGCTCACGCCGGACATCTGGCAGCACCACGCCGAGGGCACGCGGGGCGGCTGGGTCTCCGAGGACGAGGACGGCGACCGGCAGACCCGGCCCTTCGAGGGCTCCTGCATCTTCCAGAACCGGCCGGGCTTCCCGGGCGGCATGGGCTGCTCGCTGCACATCCTCGCCCTCAGGGAGGGCCGCGAGCCGCTGGAGACCAAGCCGGACGTGTGCTGGCAGCTTCCGGTGCGCCGGACGTACGAGTGGATCGACCGGCCCGACGACACGCGCGTGCTGCAGGTGTCGATCGGTGAGTACGACCGCCGCGGCTGGGGCCCGGGCGGGCACGACCTGCACTGGTGGTGCACCTCGGCGACCTCGGCGCACGGCGCGGGCGAGCCCGTCTACGTCTCCTACCGGCCCGAACTGATCGAGCTGATGGGCAAGGCCGGCTACGACCGGCTGGTCGAGCTGTGCGAGCAGCGGCTGGCCGCGCAGTTGCCGATGCTGGCGCCGCACCCGGCGGATCCGGCGCCACCGGCGCCCCCGGCCGGACCGGTGGCCTGACGGGGCGGCGCCCTCAGGACGTGGCCGGGCTCGGGTCACCGCTGTCGGACGGCGGGGGCGTCGAGCCCGCCGGCTCGGTGGGGGTCGGGTCCGTCGGGGTCGGGGTGGGGTCCGGGCCGGAGGACGGCGGCGGGGTCGTCGGGGTCGGGTCGGGGTCCGGGGCGGAGGTCGTCGGGGTCGGGTCGGGCCGGGTCGAGGGCTCGCCGCCCGGTCCGCCGGGGTGGGTCCCGGGGCCGGAGGGGCTGGGCGCGGTGCCGTAGCCGCCGATGTGCACGACCGCGCCGGCCGGTGCGATCGCCACCCGTGCCTGCCAGGCGCCGGCGGGCTCGCGCAGGTGGTCGACGTACACCCGGATCGTCACCGACTGGCCGGGGCGGAGCGTGCCCGAGGACCGGCTGAGGTAGAGCCAGTCGGCTCCGGTGGAGGCGGACCAGCTCACCGTGGCCGGGCCGGTGGCGGTCAGGGTGATCAGGGTGGTGTCGCCGCTGTTGTCGGCCGTCACGTCCAGGGCGCTCTCGCGGCCCGCGCCGGCGACGCCGACGACCTCGACGGAGACGTCGGCCTTGCCGTCCTCGCCGAAGCGGGGACCGGGACGGGTGCTCGCGTTGCCGGCGTTCTCGTAGCCGCCGCCCGCGATCTCGCCGTCCATGCCGTACGGGTCGTCCGCCTCGCTGGCGGAGGGGGAACGTCCGTCCTGCCCCTCCCCGACCGGGGTGCCGCGGTAGGCCGCCCACAGGGCGAGCACGGGGGCGGCCACGACGGTGGCCACGACGGTCGTGGTGACGGCACGCGCGCGCAGGCGGTCCCGCCGGGCGGCGTGGTCCTTGGGGTCCATCGGGAAGCCGCGCCGGTCGAAGCGCGGTGCGTCGCCCCGCGTGCGCGAGTGGTGGGCCATGGCGACGTGCAGGGCCGCGCGGGGCGCCGCGAGGACGGGCAGTTCGGCCGGCGTGACGCTGGTGCCGGGCCAGCGGCCGGGGATGGCGCGCTCGGCGGTACGGCGGCAGCGCGGGCAGTCGTCGACGTGCCGGACCAGTTCGCGGCGCAGGGTCGTGCCGAGGACGAGCCGGTCGTCGCCGACGAGGTGGGCGACGCTGGGGCAGGTCCCCGTCTCGACGACGGCGAGGGCCGCACGCGTGCGTTCCACCTCGCAGGCCGCGGAGGCGAGCAGGTCGCGCGTGGCGGTCACGTCACGGCCGAGGACGGCGGCGACCTCGTGAGCCGAGAGGTGGTGGCGCACGGCCAGTTCGAGCGCCTCGCGCTGCTCGGGGGTGGTGCCGGCGGCCTCCGGCCAGGCCAGCTGGGCCAGTTCGCGGCGGCGCTGCTCCTGCACCTCCTCCGAGGGGGCCGGCGCGGCCGGGCGCTCGGCGTGCTGCCGGCCGGAACGGCCCGCCGCGTGGCTGCTCTGACGTTTCTGCTTGGCCTCGGCCAGCTTGCGCAGGCACGCCCAGCGGGCCAGCGCGTACAGCCAGGCCCGGCGTTCGGCGGGCGCCTCGGGCACGTGCCGGCCGCGGCGCTCGGCCAGGGCGAGGACGTCGCCCAGGGCGGCGGTCGCGGCGTCGTGGTCGCACAGCACGGACAGGCAGTAGGTGAACAGGCCGTCCAGGTAGGGCTCGTAGCGCGCGGGCGGCCGCTGCGCCAGCGTGCGCGCCGCCCCGCGGTCACGCGCTTCCCGGTGCGCCCTGTGTGCGCCGGTACTGCGGGCCGAGCGGGTCGAGATCTCCGGAGTACTGCTCATCATTCGGCGACCGTAGGGGGCCGGGAGTGGCACCTTCCGGTGGCTTGAGCACATTTAATCCGTACGGGTGAAACGATCCCTCAATCGGGGACAGGAACGGTTCGTTCCGCCGCCGGCGAGGGGTGGCGGGGCCCTGGCGCGCAGGTCGCCCGGGCCGGCCGGTGCCGCGATGTCAGTGGCGGCGGTTACGGTTCCGTCCATGGCTGCCCGTACGAAATCCACCAAGGACCGCCCGTCCTACCGCTGCACCGAGTGCGGCTGGCAGACGGCCAAGTGGCTCGGCCGCTGCCCCGAGTGCCAGGCCTGGGGGACGGTCGAGGAGTACGGCACGCCCGCGGTCCGCACGACGACGCCCGGGCGGGTCACCACCTCCGCCCTCCCCATCGGCCAGGTCGACGGCCGCCGGGCCACCGCCCGCACGACCGGCGTGCCCGAGCTGGACCGCGTGCTCGGCGGCGGACTGGTGCCGGGCGCGGTGGTGCTGGTGGCGGGCGAGCCGGGGGTGGGCAAGTCGACGCTGCTGCTGGACGTGGCGGCCAAGTCGGCCAGCGACGAGCACCGCACGCTGTACGTCACGGGCGAGGAGTCGGCCAGCCAGGTCCGGCTGCGCGCCGACCGCATCGGCGCGATCGACGACCACCTCTACCTGGCGGCCGAGACGGATCTCGCGGCGGTGCTGGGCCACTTGGACGCGGTCAAGCCCTCGCTGCTGATCCTGGACTCGGTGCAGACGGTCGCCTCCCCGGAGATCGACGGCGCCCCGGGCGGCATGGCCCAGGTGCGCGAGGTCGCGGGCGCCCTGATCCGCGCGTCCAAGGATCGCGGCATGTCCACGCTGCTGGTGGGCCACGTCACGAAGGACGGCGCGATCGCCGGTCCGCGCCTGCTGGAGCACCTGGTCGACGTCGTCCTGCACTTCGAGGGCGACCGGCACGCCCGGCTGCGGCTCGTGCGGGGCGTCAAGAACCGCTACGGCACCACCGACGAGGTGGGCTGCTTCGAACTGCACGACGAGGGCATCACGGGCCTGGCCGACCCCAGCGGACTCTTCCTCACCCGTCGGGCCGAACCCGTCCCGGGCACCTGCCTGACCGTCACCCTGGAGGGCCGCCGCCCCCTGGTCGCCGAAGTGCAGGCGCTCACGGTCGACTCGCAGATCCCCTCCCCGCGCCGCACCACCTCCGGCCTGGAGACCTCCCGCGTCTCGATGATGCTCGCGGTGCTGGAACAGCGCGGACGGATCAGCGCCTTGGGCAAAAGGGACATCTACTCCGCGACGGTCGGCGGGGTGAAGCTCTCGGAGCCCGCCGCGGACCTGGCCGTGGCGCTCGCGCTGGCGAGTGCGGCGAGTGACACACCTCTCCCCAAGAACCTGGTGGCGATCGGAGAGGTGGGCCTGGCCGGAGAGGTGCGGCGGGTCACAGGAGTGCAGCGCAGGCTGGCAGAAGCCCACCGTCTGGGCTTCACGCACGCCCTGGTCCCGGCCGATCCGGGCAAGGTCCCGGCGGGCATGAAGGTTCTGGAAGTCGCGGACATAGGGGACGCCCTGCGCGTCCTTCCCCGGTCCCGTCGCCGAGAGGCCCCGCGGGACGAGGAGGGTCGCCGGTAGACTTTGCCCTGGTCTCGCCCGTCCGTGCGAACCAAGCGTGCGACACGGGGGCGCCCAGAACCTGCGACCGGAGGAGTGCAGTGGCAGCCAACGACCGGGCAGCAGCTCCCGGAAAGTCCGGTGGGAGTGCCGGTACCGATGGCCTCATGCGCGCCTCTCTGAGCGCCGTGGCACCGGGTACCGCCCTGCGTGACGGCCTGGAGCGGGTGCTCCGGGGCAACACCGGCGGGCTCATCGTGCTGGGCTCCGACAAGACCGTCGAGGCGCTGTGCTCCGGCGGCTTCGTGCTGGACGTCGAGTTCACCGCGACCCGCCTGCGCGAGCTGTGCAAGCTCGACGGCGGCATCGTGCTGTCCTCGGACCTGTCGAAGATCCTGCGCGCGGGCGTGCAGCTGGTCCCCGACCCGACCATCCCCACCGAGGAGACCGGCACCCGGCACCGCACCGCGGACCGCGTCAGCAAGCAGGTGGGCTTCCCGGTCGTCTCGGTCTCCCAGTCGATGCGGCTGATCGCCCTGTACGTCGACGGCCAGCGCCGCGTCCTGGAGGACTCGGCGGCGATCCTGTCGCGCGCGAACCAGGCGCTGGCGACCCTGGAGCGCTACAAGCTCCGCCTCGACGAGGTCGCGGGCACGCTGTCCGCGCTGGAGATCGAGGACCTGGTCACGGTCCGGGACGTCTCGGCGGTGGCGCAGCGCCTGGAGATGGTGCGCCGCATCGCCACGGAGATCGCCGAGTACGTGGTGGAGCTCGGCACCGACGGCCGGCTGCTGGCGCTCCAGCTGGACGAGCTGATCGCCGGCGTGGAGCCCGAGCGCGAGCTGGTCGTGCGCGACTACGTCCCCGAGCCCACGGCCAAGCGGTCCCGCACGGTCGACGAGGCGCTGTCCGAGCTCGACGCGCTGACCCACGCCGAGCTGCTGGAACTGCCCACGGTGGCCCGGGCGTTGGGCTACACGGGCTCGCCCGAGACGCTGGACTCGGCGGTGTCCCCGCGCGGCTTCCGCCTGCTGGCCAAGGTGCCGCGGCTGCCCGGCGCGATCATCGACCGCCTGGTGGAGCACTTCGGGGGCCTGCAGAAGCTGCTCGCGGCGAGCGTCGACGACCTCCAGACGGTCGACGGCGTGGGCGAGGCCCGGGCCCGCAGCGTCCGCGAGGGCCTGTCCCGGCTGGCGGAGTCGTCGATCCTGGAGCGGTACGTCTAGGACGACCGGCAAAGCCCGAGGGCGGTACCCCTGACCAGGGGTACCGCCCTCGGTGCAGCCGGTCCCGGGTCCGGCGGTTGCCCGCGCCCCGCTCCGGACGGCAGGTCCTGAGGCCTGGCTGACAATTCCCTCCTGCCTCGCGACGCCAGGCCGCCCTCCGGGCGACGGCGGGAATCGTCAGACAGGCCCTAGTCGGCCGAGAGGACGAAGGACGTCTGCACCTTCGCGAAGCCCGGCGCCTTCGCCTCGACCAGGTAGGTGCCCGGCTTGGCCGAGCCGGCCGGAGGCGTGGCGCACTCGGCGGCGCTCGGCTTGCGGTTCCACTTCACGGTGTAGGTGATGCTGCTGTCCGAGGGGACCCGGAACAACTGGCGCGCCGCGGACCGGGGGCAGTCCTTCGAGGACCAGTAGTCGTCGTCGCTGTCGGCCTGCGAGATCGTGAACACCGCGTTCTCCGGCCCGAGATCGATCTTGCAGTCGTTGCCCGAGACGTTCCGCGCGGTCAGCAGGAACGTGGGCGTCTGCTCGGGGTCGTAGGTGTTGTGGCGGCTGCGCAGGCTCAACTTCACCGCGCTCGCGGTGCAGTTGGGCAGGGTGGATCCGGCCGGCAGGGTGTCGCCCGCGCCGACGCCCGTCGCGGCACCGCCCCCGGAACCGCCCGCGCCGCCCGCGCCTTCGGACCCGCCGGAGCCCGAACCGGAACCGCCGCCCGAGCCCTCACCGGAACCGCCGCCCGAGCCGTCCCCGGAGCCGCCTCCGGACCCGGCGGAGGAGCCGCCCGAGCCCGTGCCCGGCGACTCGTCGCGCCCGCCGGGCGCTTGGCTGATCGCCGGGCCGGAACCGGACGGGCCGGGCGTGATGGAGGGCGCGGGATTCTTGCCGTTGGCACCGTTGTCGTCCCCGTCGCCGCCCCCGCCGCCCATGGACACGATCCAGGTGATCAGGAGCGCCAACAGGGCGACCACGGACACGAGTACGGCCCTCCGACGCCAGTAGATGGAGGAGGGAAGCGGCCCGACCGGATTGCGCAGAGATCCCACGGCGCAAACCTTACGAGAGTTCGGCGTGTTCACCCGTCACACCCGCCGTTCGGACCGCAACTTTTCCGGATCATCATTCCGGAACTCCCGTTGCCACCCCCGTGTTTCGCCGGGCGCAGGGGACGATGGTCACCGAGTGTGATGATGTCGGCGCTTCACCTACCGTGTGTGATCGCGGACTTGAGGGCATCCCGCTTCGCGATTGCGGCCCTTGCACCTCTGGCCAAGGCGGAGGCGTCCGGGCCCGCGACGCCCAAGTCCCGTGACCGCGCTCGGGTGTTCGTGACGCGGCGCGCGAGGACGCCGGACTCGACGGGGCGGACGACGAGTTGCTGCGCCGGTCCGCGATCCGGTCGAGGTGCGACGGCGCCCGGGCCGCCCGCGGCGCGAGCGGTGCTCGGGACGCCGCGCGCCGGCCGCGCCGGGCGGACCGCACCGCGACCGCGACCCGCCGGCACGGGGTGGAGCGGAACGGTCCGGCGACCGGCCCGCCCCCACTCGGCACCGGGGGGAACCGGGCGGGACGCCGCCGCGCCGGGTGGAGCCGGACCGGTACCGGTCGTCGGTCCGCCGTCGCCCACAGGGTGGCGGTGCGCCCCGATCGGTGGCCCCGCGTGGCACCATCGGAAGGCCATGACTGCTCCCACGAAGCCCCCGCACCCCGTCCCCTCCCCCACCGGCCCGGTCCCCGTGGCGCCCGTCGGCGCGGACCTGCACTCCCCCGTCATCGACTGGTTCGACGAGAACGCCCGCGACCTGCCGTGGCGGCGCCCCGAGGCCGGGGCGTGGGGCGTGATGGTCAGTGAGTTCATGCTCCAGCAGACGCCGGTGAGCCGCGTGCTGCCCGTCTACGAGCAGTGGCTGGCCCGCTGGCCGCGCCCCGCCGACCTGGCCAAGGAGGCGCCCGGCGAGGCCGTGCGCGCCTGGGGCCGGCTCGGCTACCCGCGCCGCGCGCTGCGGCTGCACGGCGCCGCGGTCGCCATAACGGAACGGCACGGCGGGGACGTGCCGGCCGATCACGCGCAGCTGCTGGGCCTGCCCGGCATCGGCGAGTACACGGCCGCCGCCGTCGCCTCCTTCGCCTACGGCCAGCGCCACCCGGTGCTGGACACCAACGTGCGCCGGGTCTTCGCCCGCGCGGTCACCGGGACGCAGTACCCGCCCAACGCCACCACCGCCGCCGAGCGGAGGCTGGCCCGCGCGCTGCTGCCCGAGGACGAGCCGACCGCCGCGCGCTGGGCCGCCGCCTCGATGGAGCTGGGCGCCCTGGTGTGCACCGCGAGGAACGAGTCCTGCCACCGCTGCCCGATCGCCGCGAGCTGCGCGTGGCTGCTGGCGGGCAAGCCGGCGCACGACGGGCCGCCGCGCCGGGGCCAGACGTACGCGGGCACCGACCGGCAGGTGCGCGGACGGCTGCTCGCCGTGCTGCGCGAGGCGCACGGCCCCGTTCCGCAGACGGCCCTGGACCGGGTGTGGCAGGAGCCGGTGCAGCGGGCCCGCGCCCTGGACGGCCTCGTCGCCGACGGCCTGGTGGAGCCGATGCCGGGCGGGTTGTACCGGCTGCCGCTGACCTGACGCCACAGGCGGGGTCGCAGGGGCGGGTCGTCGACACCGTGGACGTCACAGCGTTCCGGGTGGACAAATCGCCCCATACCCTTCCCAACTCCCCCGCGTCTTTACCCCGTTCCGACTTCCGTTACACAACCGACGGACAGCCGAGCGCTGGCCGCAGGCTGCTTCGGACAGTGCCGTGACAAGGCCTCCGTACCTTCGGTTGCGTTCCCGGAAGACCCGGGACGACTGAGGACCACAGGCAGTGCACGGGCGGCGGGGAGCCGGCCCGAACGGGGAAACGGGAGGCGGTTCACCATGGCGCAGGGCGAGGTGCTCGAGTTCGAGGAGTACGTCCGCACCCGGCAGGACGCGCTGCTGCGCAGCGCCCGACGCCTGGTCCCGGACCCCACCGACGCGCAGGACCTGCTCCAGACGGCGCTGGTGCGCACGTACGGCCGCTGGGAGACGATCGAGGACAAGCGGCTGGCGGACGCCTACCTGCGCCGGGTGATGATCAACACCCGGACCGAGTGGTGGCGGGCGCGGAAGCTGGAGGAGGTCCCGACCGAGCAGCTTCCGGACGCCTCGGTCGACGACTCCACCGAACAGCACGCGGACCGCGCCCTGCTGATGGACATCCTGCGGGTGCTCGCCCCGAAGCAGCGCAGTGTCGTGGTGCTGCGACACTGGGAGCAGATGTCCACGGAGGAGACGGCCGCCGCCCTCGGCATGTCGGCCGGAACGGTCAAGAGCACGCTGCACCGGGCGCTCGCCCGGCTCCGCGAGGAGCTGGAGTCCCGCGATCTGGACGCACGCGCGCTGGAGCGTGAGGAGCGGGAGCGGTGCGCGGCCTGACCGGCGGGGGTTCTGCACGGACCCGGGGCGGAGTCCAGGCGGTGGGCACGGCACTGGCCGTGCCCACCGCCCTCGCCCTTTTGGTGTCGGGGTGCGGGGCCGGCGGGACCGGCGCCCGCGACGAGGGCCCGGCGCACGCCGACTCGGTCGCGGGCGCCGCCGCGAGCCCCTCGGCCGAGCCGTCGAGGACACCGGACGCGGTGAACGCCGTCAGGCTCGTCAAGGACGACCCGCAGGTCGCCCCCGAGGTGAAGCGCGACCTCAAGCCGTGCGTCGCCGACGAGTACCCGGTCGACGTCTCCTACGGCAACCTCACCGGCGGATCGGCCGAAGACATCGTGGTCAACGTACTGACCTGCGGTGACGCGGTGGGTGTGGGCAGTTACGTCTACCGCGAGCAGGACGGCGCGTACAAGAATGTCTTCAAGGCCGAGGAGCCGCCGGTCTACGCGGAGATCGACCGCGGCGACCTGGTGGTGACCAAGCAGGTCTACGAGCGGGGCGATCCGCTGTCGAGCCCGTCCGGCGAGAACGTGATCACCTATCGGTGGGCGTCCGGCCGGTTCGACGAGAAGTACCGCACGCACAACGACTACGGGAAGGTCGCCGGCGACAGCGCGACACCGGTACCGGCGAGCTGACGCCGGGCGGCCGCTCGGATCTCCGGCCGGGCTGCCTGCCGGTGAACGCGGCGCACGGCCCGTGCGTCCCAGCCAAGAGAAGCACCCCACGCCACCACGAAGGACTGAGAGCACCGGGATGGCAGACCAGACCCACGTCCTGTTCGTCGAGGACGACGACGTCATCCGCGAGGCCACGCAGCTCGCCCTGGAACGGGACGGCTTCGTGGTCACGGCCATGCCCGACGGGCTGTCGGGCCTGGAGGCGTTCCGGGCGGACCGCCCCGACATCGCGCTGCTGGACGTCATGGTGCCCGGACTCGACGGGGTCAGCCTGTGCCGCCGCATCCGGGACGAGTCCACGGTGCCGGTCATCATGCTGTCGGCGCGCGCCGACTCCATCGACGTGGTCCTGGGCCTGGAGGCGGGCGCCGACGACTACGTCACCAAGCCGTTCGACGGGGCCGTGCTGGTCGCCCGGATCCGCGCGGTGCTGCGCCGCTTCGGCCACGCCGGCGGCGACCGGTCGGCGGACCCGGCCGGCCCGGCCGATGGCGGGATGCTGACCTTCGGGGACCTGGAGGTGGACACCGAGGGCATGGAGGTGCGCCGGGCCGGGCGCCCGGTGGCGCTGACGCCGACCGAGATGCGGCTGCTGCTGGAGTTCTCCTCCGCGCCCGGCACGGTGCTCTCCCGCGACAAGCTGCTGGAGCGGGTGTGGGACTACGGCTGGGGCGGGGACACCCGCGTGGTCGACGTCCACGTGCAGCGGCTGCGGCAGAAGATCGGCCAGGACCGGATCGAGACGGTCCGCGGCTTCGGTTACAAGCTGAAGGCCTGAGCGGGGTATGAGGGGGCACTTCCGGCGGCTGGTCGCCGCGGGCCTGGAGCGCGCGGGGATCCGCACGGGTCTGAGATGGAAGCTGAGCGCGGCCATCGCGCTGGTCGGGGCGCTGGTCGCCGTCGCGCTGAGCCTGGTGGTGCACAACGCCGCCCGGGTGTCCATGCTGGACAACGCGCGCGACCTCGCCGACGAGCGCATCATGATCGCCCAGCGGAACTTCGAGCTGTCGGGGCGGATGAACTTCCCCAACACGAAGATCAACGACCCGGCCCTGCCGCCGGAGCTGCGCGAGCGGGTCGAGGCGGGCCAGCGGGCGACGTACGTGGCCGACCGGCCCGGTGACGTGCCCGACATATGGGCCGCCGTGCCGCTGAAGAACGGGCAGGTGATGTCGCTGCACTCGGGCTTCACCGACCGCAGTTCCGACATCCTGCAGGACCTGGACCAGGCCCTGCTCATCGGGTCCATCGCGGTCGTCCTCGGCGGCAGCGCGCTCGGGGTGCTGATCGGCGGGCACCTGTCCCGGCGGCTGCGCAAGGCGGCCGTCGCGGCGAACCAGCTCGCGGGCGGCGGGACGGACGTGCGGGTGCGGGACGCCATGGGCGGGGTCGTCCGGGACGAGACCGACGACCTGGCGAGCGCGGTGGACGCCATGGCGGACGCCCTGCGCCAGCGCATCGAGGCCGAGCGGCGGGTCACCGCCGACATCGCGCACGAGCTGCGCACCCCGGTGACCGGGCTGCTGACCGCCGCGGAACTGCTGCCGCCCGGCCGCCCGACCGAGCTGGTGCTGGACCGGGCCAAGGCCATGCGCACCCTCGTCGAGGACGTGCTGGAGGTGGCCCGGCTGGACGGCGCCTCGGAGCGGGCGGAGCTGCAGGACCTGATGCTGGGGGAGTTCGTCGCCCGGCGGGTGGCGGCCAAGGACCCGGGCATCGAGGTGCGGATCGTGCACGAGTCGGAGGTCACCACCGATCCCCGGCGGCTGGAGCGCGTGCTGTTCAACCTGCTGGCCAACGCGGCCCGGCACGGCAAGCCGCCCATCGAGGTCACCGTCGAGGGCCGGGTCATCCGGGTCCGCGACCACGGGCCGGGCTTCCCCGAGGACCTGCTCGCCGAGGGGCCGAGCCGCTTCCGCACCGGCAGCGCGGACCGGGCCGGGCACGGGCACGGCCTGGGCCTGACCATCGCGGCCGGTCAGGCCCGGGTGCTGGGCGCCCGGCTCACCTTCCGCAACGTCCGCACCCCGGGTGCCCCGCAGGACGTACGGGCCGAGGGCGCGGTGGCGGTGCTGTGGCTGCCGGAGCACGCGCCGACCGACACCGGCAGTTACCCGATGCTGCCGGCCCCGTAGGACCTGTGCGGGCGGCCGGTCCTGCCGCTCAGCAGGACCAGTCCTGGTCCATGTCGAGGCCGCCCTCGCGGGGCTGGGTGAAGGAGAACCAGTTGCCCGAGTCGTCGCGGAACAGCGCTTCCGTGCCGTAGGGACGCTCCTGCGGCTCCTGGAGGAACTCCACGCCCCGGTCCTTGAGCTTCTCGTAGTCGCCGTGGATGTCGTCGGTGGTCAGCACGCCCGCGCCGAGCGCCCCCTTGGTCACCAGCTTCCTGAGCATCTCGGCGGACTCCGGGTCCATCGCGGGTCCGCCCGGCACCATCAGGGTGAGCTCGACGTCGGGCTGGTTCGGTGAGCCGACGGTGAGCCAGCGCATGCCGCCCTCGCCCATGGTCATGTCCGTACGGACCTCCAGACCCAGCTTCTGCGTGTAGAACTCCTTGGCCCGGTCCTGGTCGAGGACCCAGACGGTCGAGATGGCGAGACCCTTGATCATGGCGCGCTCCTGCTGCTCCGCGGTGAATGCTGCTTGCCCTGCCACGGTAGGCAGCGGGTCCGTCAGCCCGCTTCTCCGGAATTGCGCTCCTTGCGGGGACCGGGCGCGGTGCCGGGGCCGGAGCGGAATCCGCCCGCCCAGAGCATCGCGTAGCAGCCGGGTATCAGGGCGGCTCCGCGACCGACGTGCTCGGCGCGGTACTCGCTCGGGGTCAGCCCGGTCCAGGCCTTGAAGCGCGCCGAGAAGGTGCCGACGCTGCTGAAGCCGACCAGGTGGCAGATCTCGGTGACGGTCAGGTTGGCCGTGCGCAGCAGGTCCTCGGCCCGCTCGATACGGCGGTGGGTGAGGTACTGGCCCGGGGTCTCGCCGTAGGTCTCCTTGAAGGCACGGATGAAGTGATACCGCGAGTAACCGGCGTGGGCGGCCACGGTGTCCAGGTCGAGGCCGGGGTCGGCCCAGTCCCGGTCCATGGCGTCCTTGGCGAGCCGCACCTGCCGCGTCCTGTCCATGCGACCGATGGTGACACGGGGGTCCGACAACGCCCTGGGCACCGCCCCCGTCGCGCACGGCGCGGCGAAGGCCCCGGGGAGACACATCCCCGGGGCCTTCGCCGGTGCCGGTCGGCCTGCCCGTCGGCCGGTCGGCCACGCTCCGGTCGGCCGACGCGTCGACCGGCCGGGCGGGCGGCCCCGCACCCGTTGCCCGGTCCCCGGCACGGTTGCCGTCCCACCGGGGACCGACCGCCGGCCGGGCCGCCGATCCGTCAGAGCGCCTCCGCCAGCGGTGCCTGGGGGGCCGGGGCGTCCGGCTTCTCGTCCTGCGGGGCCTTCGGCCCGGCTCCTCGCAGCGGGACCTCCGTGACGAACACCGCCGCCGCCAGCGAGAGCACGGCGATCACGGCGCCGAGCAGGAACGCGGAGTGCGTACCGGCCGCCACGGCGTGCTGGTACGCCTCACGCACCGCCTCCGGCAGCTTCGCCAGGCTCGCCTGGTCCAGCTGGGCGGACTGCTCGGTCACCTCGGAGCCGAGCGCCCCGGCCCGCTCGGCCATGACGTCGTGGACCCGGTTGTTGAACAGCGCGCCCATGATCGCGACGCCGAAGGAGGAGCCCAGCGTGCGGAACAGCGTCGTGGACGAGGACGCGACGCCCATGTCCTTCATCTCCACGCTGTTCTGCGCCACCAGCATGGTGATCTGCATCAGGCAGCCCATGCCGAGGCCGACCACGGCCATGAAGACGCCGGAGGTCAGCCGGGAGGTACCGGTGTCCATCGTGGACAGCAGATAGAGCCCGACGATCATCAGCACGCTGCCGACCACCGGGAAGACCTTGTACCTGCCGGTACCGGTGGTGACCCGCCCGGCGACCATGGACGTCACCAGCATCGCGCCGAGCATCGGCAGCAGCAGCAGACCGGAGTTGGTGGCGCTGGCTCCCTGCACGGCCTGCTGGTAGAAGGGCAGGAACAGCGTCGCGCCGAACATCACGAAGCCGGTGATGAAGCCGATGAGCGACATCAGCGTGAAGTTGCGGCTGCGGAAGATGTGCAGCGGCACCACCGGCTCCGCCGCCTTCGTCTGCCAGAACACGAACCCGACCAGCGCGGCGACCCCGATGCCGATGAGCTCCATGATCCGCGCGGAGTCCCAGGCGTACTCCGTGCCGCCCCAGGTGGTGACCAGCACGATCGCGGTGATGCCGACGGTGAGCAGCACGGCGCCCAGGTAGTCGATCCGGGCCTGCGCCCGCTTCTTCGGCAGGTGCAGCACCGCACTCACGGCGACCAGGGCGACCACGCCGAGCGGCAGGTTGATGTAGAAGGCCCAGCGCCAGCCCCAGTTGTCGGTGATCGTGCCGCCGACCAGGGGGCCGCCGATCATGGCCAGCGCCATGACGCCGGCCATCATGCCCTGGTACTTGCCGCGCTCCCGGGGCGGGATCAGATCACCGATGATCGCCATGACGCCGACCATCAGACCGCCGGCGCCCAGACCCTGCACGGCGCGGAAGCCGATCAGCTGGCCCATGTCCTGGGCCATGCCGCTGAGGGCCGAGCCGATCAGGAAGATGACGATGGACGACAGGAACGTGCCCTTGCGGCCGTACATGTCGCCGAGCTTGCCCCACAGCGGGGTGGAGGCGGCGGTGGCGAGCGTGTAGGAGGTCACGACCCAGGAGAGGTGCTCCAGTCCGCCCAGCTCCCCCACGATCGTCGGCATCGCCGTACCGATGATCATGTTGTCGAGCATCGCGAGCATCATCGCGATCATGAGCGCGAGCAGGACGACCCGCACGCTCCTCGGTTGCCCGCCCCCGCCGTCGGCGGCGAGCGCCGATGGTGTGTCCGTCGTGTCCGCCATCGCTTCCCACTCCCCCAGCTACTGCTACTTACTTGCCGACCGGCTAGTGAATACACTGGGAAGCTAGCGGCGCACTAGCCGGTCGTCAAGTAAGTTTTCTGGAAAGCGAGCGGCGTAGGAGGATGGGCGGCACCATGGACGGCACCAAGCAGCGGCGCCGCGGGGACACCCGCCGGCGCATCCAGGACGTGGCCCTCGACCTCTTCGCGGAGCAGGGCTACGAGAAGACGTCCCTGCGGGAGATCGCCGAGCACCTGGACGTCACCAAGGCGGCGCTCTACTACCACTTCAAGACGAAGGAAGAGATCCTCGTCAGCATCTTCGAGGACCTCACCCAGCCCATCGAGGACCTGATCGACTGGGGTCGGCAGCAGCCGCACACCCTGGAGACCAAGCAGGAGATCGTCCGCCGCTACGCCGACACGCTGGCCCAGGCGGCGCCGCTGTTCCGCTTCATGCACGAGAACCAGGCGACGGTGCGCGAGCTGCGCATCGGCGAGTCCTTCAAGGAACGCATCCGCAGCCTGCGCGACATCATCGTCGACCCGGACGCGGACCTGGTCGACCAGGTGCGCTGCGCGAGCGCCATCTTCACGCTGCACGCCGGGATGTTCCTGCTCCAGGACATGGGAAACGACCCCGAGGAGAAGAGCAGAGCCGTCCTCGAGGTCGCCACGGACCTGGTGACCCAGGCCCACCGAGGAGCGGCGAGCTCCTAGCGGGCCTGGCCGGTCACACGGATCAGACCTTCACGCCCTTGGCGCGCAGGAACTTGACCGGGTCGATCGCCGAGCCGTAGTTCGGGGTCGTGCGGATCTCGAAGTGCAGGTGCGGACCACTGGAGTTGCCGGTGTTGCCGGACCGCGCGATCTCCTGGCCGGTCTTGACGATCTGGCCGATGTGCACCTTGACCTTCGACAGGTGGGCGTACTGGGAGTACGTGCCGTTGCCGTGCTTGATGACGACGGCGTTGCCGTAGGCGGGGCCGTCGCCGGCGCCGTTGCCGCCGGCCTTGACGACCGTGCCGCCGTGGGCGGCGACGACCTGGGTGCCGCTCGGCACGGCGAAGTCCTGACCGCTGTGGGTGGACTGCCACATGCCGCCGTTCTGGGCGAAGCTCGCGGAGAGCTTGTACTTCTTGACCGGGTCGACCCAGGAGGGCGCGGCCTTCTTGGCGGCGGCCTTCTTCGCGGCCGCCTTCACGGCGGCGGTCTTGGCGGCCTTCTCGGCCTTGGCGGCCTCGGCCTTGGCGGCCTTGGCCTGGGCGGCGGCCTGCGCCTGGACGGCGGCGGCGGCACCGGACGCGGCCGTGGTGTCGGCGGCGGACGCGACCCCGGCCCCCAGTGCGACCGAGACACCGAGGCCGGCGGCCAGCACGGTCGCACGGGTGCGGAGCTGGGACGTACGGGAAGAACGGGACGTGACGCGCTGGGACATCGAAACCTCGTGTGGAAGGGGACGGAGAAAACCACCCGGCGCACAGTCGCTCGCCGAATGGCCATCCCTTGGTAACCCGAAGTCCGACAAAGCCCCAAAAGCGTGATCTACGGCCCAAGTTAGTACTTTGGCAGCGTGTTCCAGGTCTCTTGACACAGCTCCCATTCGGGACAAATACCGGCACCAGCCCGTCTTCGGCCCGCAGGAGGGGCGAAGAATCCCTTTCGTCCCGGTCACTTGGCCACTATTCCGGCTAGTAACGGACATATCGCCTGTGCGGCATGTCACCGGGGGCCCACTTCGGCCATTCGGGAAATGTGGCGTACGCCTCTATGCGCCTACCGTCCGGTAACCCTACGGTTCCCCTCGCGCCACCCTCGCGCACAAGCATGCACACGACATGTTGGCAGCGTCACGGACGTGAGAGGACCCCCACGACATGCAGATCCGACGCCCCTGGTTGCGCCGCGCATCAGTGTCCGCCGTCTCGGCGGCCGCCCTCGTGGCGATGGCCGCACCGGCCGACGCCACGACCGCCGACCGGGCCTCCACCGCCACCGCAGCCGCCACCGCGGCCGCCGCGGCGGACGTCGACTACGGCACCTGGCAGAGGGACTGCCAGGCCGTGATGGACCAGGCGCTGCCCTATCTGAAGCAGCGGATCGCGGCGACCGAGCCGGGCGAGAAGCAGGCCATCGTCTTCGACATCGACAACACGACGCTGGAGACCGACTTCGGCTTCAGCTACCCCCAGCCCGCCAACGAGCCGGTCCTGGAGGCCGCCAGATACGCCCAGGAGCGCGGCGTCGCGCTGTTCTTCGTGACCGCCCGCCCGGACATCGTCTACGCGTTCACCGACTACAACCTCAAGCACGCCGGCTACCGGGTCTCCGGACTGTACGTCCGCAACTTCATCGACCTGTTCAAGAACGTCGCGGACTACAAGACGGCCCAGCGCGTCTCGATCGAGAAGAAGGGCTACACGATCATCGCGAACATCGGCAACAGCGCCACCGACCTCTCCGGCGGCCACGCCGAGAAGACGTTCAAGCTGCCCGACTACGGCGGGCAGCTGTCGTAGGGGCCCGGACACGCGGAAGGGGCCGGTGCCTTTCGGCACCGGCCCCTTCTCGTCAGGCCGTGACGCTTACGCGTCCTTGCTCAGGTTCGGACCGGTGCCACCGGCCGCCTGCTCGATCGGCGGGACGTCCGGCAGGGCCGACTTCTCCTCGCCGCGGAAGGTGAAGGTCTTGGCCTCGCCCTCGCCCTCCGTGTCCACGACCACGATGTGACCGGGACGCAACTCGCCGAAGAGGATCTTCTCCGACAGCGAGTCCTCGATCTCGCGCTGGATGGTGCGGCGCAGCGGACGCGCACCCAGCACGGGGTCGTAGCCCTTGCGGGACAGCAGCTCCTTGGCGGACTGGGAGAGCTCGATGCCCATGTCCCGGTCCTTCAGGCGCTCGTCCACCTTGCCGATCATCAGGTCGACGATCTGGAGGATGTCGTCCTGGCTGAGCTGCGGGAAGACGACCACGTCGTCGACGCGGTTGAGGAACTCGGGCCGGAAGTGCTGCTTGAGCTCGTCCTGGACCTTGTTCTTCATGCGCTCGTAGTTGGTCTTCGTGTCGCCCGAGGCCGCGAAGCCCAGGTTGAAGCCCTTGGAGATGTCCCGGGTGCCGAGGTTGGTCGTCATGATGATGACCGTGTTCTTGAAGTCCACGACCCGGCCCTGGGAGTCGGTCAGGCGACCGTCCTCCAGGATCTGCAGCAGCGAGTTGAAGATGTCCGGGTGGGCCTTCTCGACCTCGTCGAAGAGGACGACCGAGAACGGCTTGCGGCGCACCTTCTCCGTCAGCTGGCCGCCCTCCTCGTAGCCCACGTAGCCGGGGGGCGAACCGAAGAGGCGCGAGACCGTGTGCTTCTCGCTGAACTCCGACATGTCGAGGGAGATCAGCGCGTCCTCGTCACCGAAGAGGAACTCGGCGAGCGCCTTGGACAGCTCGGTCTTACCGACACCGGACGGGCCGGCGAAGATGAACGAGCCACCGGGACGCTTGGGGTCCTTCAGACCGGCACGCGTACGGCGGATCGCCTTCGACAGCGCCTTGACGGCGTCGTTCTGGCCGATGACCCGCTTGTGGAGCTCCTCCTCCATGCGCAGCAGGCGGGAGGACTCCTCCTCGGTGAGCTTGAAGACGGGGATGCCGGTGGCGGTCGCGAGGACCTCGGCGATCAGCTCGCCGTCGACCTCGGCGACGACGTCCATGTCGCCGGCCTTCCACTCCTTCTCGCGCTTGGCCTTGGCGGCGAGGAGCTGCTTCTCCTTGTCGCGCAGGGACGCGGCCTTCTCGAAGTCCTGCGAGTCGATCGCGGACTCCTTGTCCCGGCGGACGCCGGCGATCTTCTCGTCGAACTCGCGCAGGTCCGGCGGCGCGGTCATCCGGCGGATGCGCATCCTCGATCCGGCCTCGTCGATCAGGTCGATCGCCTTGTCCGGCAGGAAGCGGTCCGAGATGTACCGGTCGGCCAGCGTGGCGGCCTGGACCAGCGCCTCGTCCGTGATGGAGACGCGGTGGTGGGCCTCGTACCGGTCGCGCAGACCCTTGAGGATCTCGATCGTGTGCGGCAGGGACGGCTCCGCGACCTGGATGGGCTGGAAGCGGCGCTCCAGGGCCGCGTCCTTCTCCAGGTGCTTGCGGTACTCGTCCAGCGTGGTCGCACCGATGGTCTGCAGCTCACCGCGCGCCAGCATCGGCTTCAGGATGGAGGCCGCGTCGATGGCGCCCTCGGCGGCACCCGCACCGACCAGCGTGTGCAGCTCGTCGATGAACAGGATGATGTCGCCGCGGGTGCGGATCTCCTTGAGCACCTTCTTCAGGCGCTCCTCGAAGTCACCGCGGTAGCGGGAGCCGGCGACGAGGGCGCCGAGGTCCAGGGTGTAGAGGTGCTTGTCCTTGAGGGTCTCGGGCACCTCGCCCTTGACGATGGCCTGGGCGAGGCCCTCGACGACGGCGGTCTTGCCGACGCCGGGCTCACCGATCAGCACCGGGTTGTTCTTCGTACGGCGGGACAGCACCTGCATGACCCGCTCGATCTCCTTCTCGCGCCCGATGACCGGGTCGAGCTTGGACTCACGAGCGGCCTGGGTGAGGTTCCGGCCGAACTGGTCGAGGACCAGGGACGTGGAGGGGGTGCCCTCGGCAGGACCACCGGCGGTGGCGGTCTCCTTGCCCTGGTAACCGGAGAGCAGCTGGATCACCTGCTGCCGCACGCGGTTCAGATCTGCGCCCAGCTTCACCAGGACCTGGGCGGCGACGCCCTCGCCCTCGCGGATCAGGCCGAGCAGGATGTGCTCCGTGCCGATGTAGTTGTGGCCCAGCTGAAGGGCCTCGCGGAGCGACAGCTCCAGGACCTTCTTGGCACGGGGGGTGAAGGGGATGTGGCCGGACGGGGCCTGCTGGCCCTGGCCGATGATCTCCTCCACCTGCTGGCGGACCGCCTCGAGCGAAATCCCGAGGCTCTCAAGGGCCTTGGCGGCGACACCTTCACCCTCGTGGATCAGGCCCAGGAGGATGTGCTCAGTGCCGATGTAGTTGTGGTTGAGCATCCGGGCTTCTTCCTGAGCCAGGACGACAACCCGCCGCGCGCGGTCGGTGAACCTCTCGAACATCGTTAATCGCTCCTCAGAGCGGTCAGGCAGTGGGGGGAACTTCCCCTCCCTGTCCTTCCGCAGCTTAGTCCCGCAAGCGGGGACCGCTCATTCCAACTGCCGACACCGTCCTTGGCCTCCTGACCCCGAACGCCGACATCTGCTCCAACCCGATGGTGCGAGACGATGTTCCCGCAGGCCAGGCAGATACCCCACTCGCCAGTACGCCGATGGCGAACGTGAGACGTCCTTTCCTGCGTGTCGCCCCCTCCCACTAGGCATGTCTTACCCGCGCGGACCGGAAGTCCATGCCGAGCGCACCCTCCCCCTCCGCTACGGGCGAACAACCTTGCGCCCCTCCGAGCCCCCCGCACGCCCCCGTCCGGGCACTTTACGCGCGCACGGCGCCACCCAGCGTAACTCTCGGAGCCTTCCGGCTGTTGCACTCGGCATGTCCGGCACCCCGCACGCGGTGACCCCCTCCCCGCACGCTGTGAGCCCTTCCGCACCCCGGCTCGTCCCGCTCCCCCGCCGGCCGCTCGACCCGGCCGCCCGCGGCGGGACGGGCCCGGACCCGGGCGGTCGGGTCCGGCGGTGGTACGAGCACGAGCTCGGCTGGCCGACGGTGCCCGGGGACCCGGTGCGGCTGGTGGTGGGCGTGCGCTTCGACGTCCTGGACGTGCCGGCGGAGGCGGGCCGGGCCGCCCTGCGGCACCTGGGGCCCGGCTGCCCCGTGGCCGTCCGGGGCCCGCGCGTACGCCTGCTGGTGGCGCCGGGCAGTGCTGAGGAGCTGCCGGGGCTGCTGGAGTGGCTGGACTGGGGGACGCTGCCGCTGGACCTGGCGGCGGTCGGCACGGGGGGCGCCATGGAGGCGCCGCTGCCGCCGTGCGGGCCGGACGCGGACGGGTCCACCGGTGCGGAGGCCCCCGGTTCCGTCACGGGGCGGCCCCGGCCCGGAGGGCGGGTCGGTTCCCAGGGGGCCGCCGTGTGGCTGCGGCCCCCCGAGCCGGGATGCGAGGTCGAGGCCTCGCTGCCGACGCTGTCGGCGCTGGGGGGCGGTGGGGCTGCCCCCGATCTCGTGCGGCTGGTGGACACGGTGGCCACATGGTGCCACCGGACCCGGCTGCGGCGCGCGGGCGCCCAGCCGCCGGCCTCGCCTGCGCGGGGCCGGTAGCGCCGCTGTTCAGCCGTTGGCCTTCTCGTACGCCTCGCGGATGGTCGCGGGGACCCGGCCGCGGTCGTTGACCTCGTAACCGTTCTCCTTCGCCCACGCGCGGATGGCCGCGGTGTCCTGGCTGCCGCCCGAGGCCGCGCGCGGCTTGCCGCGCCCGCCCGAGGCACGGCCTCCGGTACGACGACCGCCCTTCACGTAAGGCTCGAGAAGGCCACGGAGCTTGTCCGCATTGGCGGTGGTGAGATCGATCTCGTACGTCTTGCCGTCCAGCGCGAACGTCACGGTCTCGTCCGCCTCGCCGCCGTCGAGGTCGTCGACAAGAAGGACCTGAACCTTCTGTGCCACCGGATTTCCTTTCATCGATATCTTCAAGGGTCGGGGGAGTGCCGGCGTCCGCCGTATCGCCGTCCCCTGTTATATGCAGTACTGCAGTACGTCGGAAAGCAAACCGCTTTTGCCGGAAAAACACAAACCCCCGGCGGAGACCGGAGGCCGGGCTCCGTCCGGAAACGTGCGCGTTTCGGACATAGGCCACCGGGGCAGGGCGTGCTCCGCGGAATATGTCTTGACGAACCGGGCGGCCCGCCTTCGCACGGTGCGTTGTCCGTCCCGGTGATCACAGATGCAGAAGCATCCGGCTGTTGCCCAAGGTGTTCGGTTTCACTCGTTCGAGACCGAGGAACTCCGCGACGCCCTCGTCATAGGAACGCAGCAGCTCCGCGTAGACATCGGTGTCCACGGGCGTCTCGCCGATCTCCACGAAGCCGTGCTTGGCGAAGAAGTCGACTTCGAAGGTCAGGCAGAAAACGCGGCGAACACCGAGCCATCGCGCGGTCTGCAGCAACTTCTCCAGCACCCGGTGCCCGACGCCCGCGCCCTTCAGGCCGGGCTTCACCGCGAGAGTGCGCACTTCCGCGAGGTCTTCCCACATCACGTGCAGTGCGCCGCAGCCCACGACCTCGGCGTTGTCGTCCCGTTCCGCGACCCAGAACTCCTGGATGTCCTCGTAAAGCGTCACCGTCGCTTTGTCGAGCAGGATGCCGCCGCGGACGTAGGCGTCGAGGAGGCGGCGCACCGCCGGGACATCGCTCGTGCGGGCCCGCCGGACGGTGACGGCTTTTGCGGTGGGTTCGGGGCTCTTCGCGGACATGCCGGGACGCTATCGCCCGCGGGGGTCCGAAGGGGAGGCGGGGTTCTGAGGGGGGTCTTCCGGGCCTTGCACGGGTTGTGCCGGCGCGGCGGATTCCGGCGGTGCGGCCGCTTCCCGCGTTTCCGGGCCCTGGACGATGCGCACGGCATCGGTGAGCGCCTGCCGCTGTTCCTCGCTCATCATCCCGAAGAAGGCGACGAGAGCGGCGGCGGGGTTGTCGCTCTGCGACCAGGCGTCGTTCATGAGGGCGGCGGCGTAGGCGGCCCGGGTGGAGACGGCCTCATATCGATAGGCGCGGCCTTCCGCCTCGCGGCGCACCCAGCCCTTCTGATGGAGATTGTCCAAAACGGTCATCACCGTGGTGTAGGCGATGGACCGCTCCTTCTGGAGATCTTCCAGGACTTCTCGAACGGTCACCGGGCGGTTCCACTTCCACACCCGCGACATGACCGCGTCTTCGAGTTCTCCCAATGGGCGAGGCACCCTCAGCACAATAGTGGGAGATCCGGGTAATGGCGTGGCGGACGTGCGCTTCAGCGGCGAACACGAACAAAAAGGGCGTACGACTCGGCCGAGCGGGCTCGCGGAGTCGTACGCCGTGGGACGGAGGGTGGGGTCAGGCCTCGGCCCTGGGGGGCGTCGCGGCGGACGGGCGGGCGCCGTCCACGCGGGCGAGGGCGGCGTCCACGGCCGCGTCCTCCTTGGCCTTGTTGGCGCCGCCCTGGGTCTTCACGATCACCCGGATCACGCCGATGAAGAACGCGGCCATGACGACCGGGGGCAGGAGCGCGGAGACGTAGTCCATGGATCCAGGGTAGCCGTCAGCCCGCGGCGAGCTGCCGGGGGTTCGGTGGGGACGGCGGAGCGGGCTTGCGGCGCGGGAAGACCTCACCCGGGGTGGGGATCGGGCGGGAGGGCTTCGGGGTGCCCGGTGCGGGGGCCGGGGAGGGCGTGGGTGCGGGCTTCGCGGGGCCGGGTTTGGCGGGCTTCCTGTCGGGCTGCCGGCCGACGCCGCCGGGAAGGGCCAGGAGGCGGACGGCACCGACGACGCGGCTGCGGGTGCGTGAGGCGGGGACGGTGGCCGTCAGCGCCGCGGCCGGGGCGGTCCGGGCGGCCGGGGTGGGGGCGCAGCGGTCCAGGAGGGCCGCCGCCGCGGGGTTGCCGCGCAGGGCGCGCAGGGCGGCGAGGTCGTCGGGGCCGGGGCGGTGGCCGGCGGCCAGGGCCTCGTCCAGGAGGGCGAGGTAGCCGGCCGCGGTGCCGGGCAGGGCGGCGCGGTACCGGCCCAGGTCGGCCACGAGGAAGGCGCGCAGCCTGGCTCCCTCCCGCCGGGCCTCGTCCAGCGACTCCGCGAGGCGGAGACAGTCGCGGACGTCGTCGGGCGTGGCGGGGGCGGGGTGGAGGGCGAGGGCGAGGGCGCGGCGGAGCACACGCAGCTCCTCCGGGCCGAACGCCATGCCGCCGCGGGATCCGTAGGGCGTGGGCATGCGGCGACGATACGCGCTAATCAGACAAATAACGCATAGGGGACGGGTGTGGCGCGGGGGACCACCCGGGTGGCCGGGCGACGGCACGCCTGCGGCCGAGCAGGCGCGGAGGGCGGTCGTGGCGGTGCCGGCGGGCGGGTCCCGGTGCGTGCTCGCCGAGCCGGGCCGGAGTCCGCGCAGACCCACCCGCTCCGCCCGGCCGGGCCGGCCGACCCGGCTGAGGCGCCGGCACCGAAAGCCCGGAGACTCCGGGGCACCCGGGCTGCGACGCCGATGACCTGCACACGCCGGGACCCTCGCACCGCAGAACCGCACGCCCGGGCCGGGACGCCGAGGACCCGCACGCGCCGGGGCGGTCGAACCACGCCGCCCGGCCGGGCCGGCCGACCCGGCTGTGGCGTCGGCACCGAAAGCCCGGAGACTCCGGGGCGCCCGGGCTGCGACGCCGATGACCTGCACACGCCGGGACCCTCGCACCGCAGAACCGCACGCCCGGGCTAGGACGCCGAGGACCCGCACGCGCCGGGGCGGTCGAACCACGCCGCCCGGCCGGGCCGGCCGACCCGGCTGTGGCGCCGGCGCCGAAAGCCCGGAGACTCCGGGGCACCCGGGCTGCGACGCCGATGACCTGCACACGCCGGGGCCCTCGCACCGCAGACCCGCACGCCCGGGCCGGGACACCGAGGACCCGCACGCGCCGGGGCGGTCGAACACGGCGCGTGTCCGGACCGCGACGCGCAGGGGCTGGCGCGCCGGGGCGTACGGACCGGCGCGCCAATGGGCGGGCTGCGGAGCCGGACGGGCCGGGACGGCCCGCCCGGTCACGTGCGGGACACGTTCCGTTCGTACACCAGGCGCAGGCCGATGAGGGTCAGCCACGGCTCGTGCTCGTCGATGACCGAGGACTCGCCCAGGACCATCGGGGCCAGGCCGCCCGTCGCGATGACGGTGACGTCGTCGGGGTCCTCCGCCAGCTCGCGGGCCACGCGGTTGACGACGCCGTCGACCTGGCCGGCGAACCCGTAGATGATGCCGGACTGCATCGCCTCGACCGTGTTCTTGCCGATGACGCTGCGCGGCCGGGCCACCTCGATCTTGCGCAGCTGGGCGCCGCGGACGCCGAGGGCCTCGACGGAGATCTCGATGCCGGGGGCGATGACCCCGCCGACGTACTCGCCGCGCGCGCTGACCGCGTCGAACGTCGTGGCCGTGCCGAAGTCGACGACGATGGCGGGGCCGCCGTAGAGCTCGACCGCCGCGACCGCGTTGATGATGCGGTCCGCGCCGACCTCCTTGGGGTTGTCCATGAGGATCGGCACGCCGGTCTTCACACCGGGCTCGACGAGCACCGCCGGCACGTCGCCGTAGTAGCGGCGGGTCACTTCCCGCAGCTCGTGCAGGACCGAGGGGACGGTCGCGCAGATGGCGATGCCGTCGATGCCGTCACCGAGGTCGTCGCCGAGGAGCGGGTGCATGCCCATCAGGCCCTGCAGGAGGACGGCGAGTTCGTCGGCGGTGCGGCGCGCGTCCGTGGAGATGCGCCAGTGTTCGACGATCTCGTCGCCGTCGAACAGGCCGAGGACGGTGTGGGTGTTTCCTACATCGATCGTCAGCAGCATGGCCCTACCGCTCCCCTACTCCGCCGGCCGCAGGTCCAGGCCGATGTCCAGGATCGGCGAGGAGTGGGTGAGGGCTCCGACGGCGAGGTAGTCGACGCCGGTGTCCGCGTACGCCCTGGCGTTGCCGAGGGTGAGGCGGCCGGAGGCCTCCAGGGCGGCGCGGCCCCGGACGATCGCGACGGCCTCCTCGCACTCCGCCGGCGTGAAGTTGTCCAGCAGGATCAGGTCGGCGCCGGCGTCCAGCACCTCGCGCAGCTGGTGCAGGGTGTCGACCTCGACCTCGATGGGGACCTCGGGGAAGCGCTCGCGCACCGCCCGGAAGGCCTCGGCGACGCCGCCCGCGGCGACCACGTGGTTGTCCTTGACCAGGGCCGCGTCCGACAGGGACATGCGGTGGTTGACGCCGCCGCCGCAGCGGACGGCGTACTTCTCCAGGCTGCGCAGGCCGGGGGTGGTCTTGCGGGTGTCGCGCACCTTGGCCTTGGTGCCCTCCAGGGCGTCCGCCCACGCGCGCGTGGCCGTCGCGACGCCCGACAGGCGGCACAGGATGTTGAGCGCGCTGCGCTCGGCCGTGAGGAGGTCGCGGGTGCGGGTGGTGACCGAGAGCAGCTTCTGGCCCGCCTCGACGCGGTCGCCGTCCTCGGCGTGCCGCTCGATCTCCAGCTCCTCCTCGCACACGACCGAGACGACCGCCTCGGCGATGCGCAGGCCGGCCACGACGCCCGCCTCGCGGGCGGTGAAGTCGGCGGTGGCCACCGCGTCCTCGGGAATGGTCGCGACCGTGGTCACGTCCACACCGTGGGCCAGGTCCTCCTGGAGGGCCACGTTGGCGATGTCCTCGACCTCGACGGGGTCGAGGCCCGCGTCGGCCAGGAGCTGGGCGAGCGCGGGGTCCAGTCCGCACTCCAGGTACGCCTCGTCGTCCGCGCCACAGGCGCAGCCGTCGCCGCAGCCTCCGGACGGGGCGAGGGGAAGGTCGTGGGTGCTCACGTGGGTCACTGCTCCTGGGGGGCCTGGGGCGGGCAAGTCGTAGGGAAGTGTGTGGTGTCCGTGGTGCGCACGGCCAGCGTGCGGTCGGGGTTGAGGCGTACGACGATGTGCCGGCGCCAGGCCGTGTCGTCGCGCTCGGGGTGGTCCTCGCGCCAGTGGCAGCCCCGGGTCTCCTCGCGCAGCCGGGCGGCGGCGACCAGGACGCGGGCCACGCACAGCAGGTTGGTGGCCTCCCAGGTGTCGGTGCCGGGCTCGGCCGTCTTGCCGTGCTCGGTGAGGGCCTCCCGGGCGTCCGCGTGCAGCCGCTCCAGCCGGTCGGCGGCGTGGGTGAGGGAGTCGGCCGAGCGCAGGACGCCCGCGCCGTTCGTCATGATCCGCTGGATCGTGAGGCGGGCCTCGGGGCTCTGCAGGGGGTGCTCGGGGACCTCGGGGTGGGGCAGGGGCTGCGGCACGCGCGCGTGCAGGCCGGCCGCGGCGATGTCGGCGGCGATCCGCTCGGCGTAGACCAGGCCCTCCAGGAGGCTGTTGGAGGCGAGGCGGTTGGCGCCGTGCACGCCGGTGCAGGCCACCTCGCCGCACGCGTACAGGCCGGGCACGGTCGTACGGCCGTGGGAGTCGGTGCGCACGCCGCCGGAGGCGTAGTGGGCGGCCGGGGCGACCGGGACGGGCTCGGTGACCGGGTCGATGCCGTGGGCGCGGCACGCGGCGAGGATCGTCGGGAAGCGGCGCTCCCACATGTCCGCGCCGAAGTGCCGGGCGTCCAGGTACATGTGCTCGGCGCCGTGCTCCTGCATGCGGCGCGTGATGCCCTTGGCGACGATGTCGCGGGGGGCCAGCTCGGCCAGTTCGTGCTGCCCCACCATGAAGCGCACGCCGTCGGCGTCGACCAGGTGGGCGCCCTCGCCGCGCACGGCCTCGGAGACGAGGGGCTGCTGGCCCTCGGCGTCCGGGCCGAGGAAGAGGACGGTGGGGTGGAACTGGACGAACTCCAGGTCGCTGACCTCGGCGCCCGCGCGCAGGGCCAGGGCCACGCCGTCGCCGGTGGAGACCGACGGGTTGGTGGTGGCGGAGAAGACCTGGCCCATGCCGCCGGTGGCCAGGACCACCGCGGGGGCGTGGACGGCGCCGACCCCGTCGTGCTGGCCCTCCCCCATGACGTGCAGGGTCACGCCGGCCGTGCGGCCCTCGGCGTCGGTCAGCAGGTCCAGGACGAGCGCGTTCTCCACGGTGCGCATGCCACGCGCGCGGACGGCCTCGACCAGGGCGCGGGAGATCTCGGCGCCGGTGGCGTCGCCGCCGGCGTGGGCGATGCGGCGGCGGTGGTGGCCGCCCTCCCGGGTCAGTTCGAGCCCGCCCGCGGTGGACTCGTCGAACCGGGCACCGGTCTCGATGAGGCGGCGTACGGCGTCGGGGCCCTCGGTGACGAGGATGCGGACCGCTTCCTCGTCGCACAGGCCCGCTCCGGCGACCAGGGTGTCGTCCAGGTGCTGCCCGGGGGTGTCGCCCTCGCCCAGGGCCGCGGCGATGCCGCCCTGGGCCCAGCGGGTGGAGCCGTCGTCCAGCCGCGCCTTGGTGACCACCACGGTGCTCAGCCCCGCGGCCTCGCAGCGCAGGGCGGCCGTCAGGCCGGCGACCCCGGAGCCGACGACGACCACGTCCGCGGCGATGGACCACCCGGGGGCGGGGGCGTGCAGTCGTATGCCTGTGGTGGTCACGAGGCGGCTCCGAAGGTTCCGAAGGTGAGCGGGATGTTGTCGATCAGCCGGGTGGTGCCGACCCGGGCGGCGACGGCCAGGACCGCCTCGCCGGTGAAGTCCTCGCCGATCTCGGTGAAGTCGGACGGGTCGACCAGGGCGAGGTAGTCCAGCTTCAGGGGCGGGTCGAGGCGGGCGGCCTCGTCCAGGACCTGGCGGGCGGCCGCTCGGACGGCCGCGGGGCCGCCCGGGGCGGCCGTCGCGACGGCGTGCGTGTCGGCCGCCGCGCGGGACTCGCCGAGGGCGCTGAGCGCCTCGGCACGCGCGCGGGTGGCGGGCACCTCGCGGGCCCGGGCGCGCAGCGCCTCCTGCGCGGCGTGCCGGTCCCGGCCCGCGAACAGCGCCCTGGACAGGGCCAGGGCCGTACGCCGCTCGGGGGCCGACAGGTAGCGGTTGCGGCTGGACAGGGCCAGGCCGTCCTCCTCGCGGACGGTGGGGACGCCGGCGATCTCCACGCCGAAGTTCAGGTCCCGCACCATGCGGCGGATCAGGGCGAGTTGCTGGGCGTCCTTCTGGCCGTACAGGGCGACGTCGGGGCGGGTGAGGTGGAGCAGCTTGGCGACGACGGTGAGCATGCCGTCGAAGTGGCCGGGGCGGGAGGAGCCCTCCAGGCGCTCGCCCATGGGCCCCGCGCTGATGCGGACCTGGGGTTCGCCGCCGGGGTAGACCTCCTCGACGGCGGGGGCGAACACGACGTCCGCGCCGGACCGCCCGGCCAGCGCGAGGTCGGCGTCCAGGGTGCGCGGGTAGCGGTCGAGGTCGTCGCCCGCACCGAACTGCAGCGGGTTGACGAACACGGTGACGACGACCTCGCCGTCCGGTCCGGCGAGGTCGCGCGCGGTGCGGACGAGCGTGGCGTGGCCCTCGTGCAGGGCGCCCATGGTCATCACGACGGCGCGGCGGCCCTTGCGCACGCGTGCGTGCAGTTCACCGGCGGTGCGCAGCAGGGTGGTCATCGGGCGTCCCCTTCGGTGCCGTCGGTCCCGTCGGCGAGTACCCCGAGGAGGTCCTCGGCCAGTTCCGGCTTGAGCAGGCCGTGCGCGAGGGCCCGGTCGGCGGTGGCGCGGGCCATCGCCAGGTAGCCGGCGACGGTCTGCGGGGCGTGCCGGCGCAGTTCGGTGACGTGCGCGGCGACCGTTCCCGCGTCCCCGCGCGCGACGGGGCCGGTCAGGGCCGCGTCGCCGGAGCGCAGGGCGTTGTCCAGGGCCGCGCCGAGCAGCGGGCCGAGCATGCGGTCGGGGGCGGAGACCCCGGCGGTGCGCAGCAGGTCCATGGCCTGGGCGACCAGGGTGACCAGGTGGTTGGCTCCCAGGGCGAGAGCCGCGTGGTAGAGCGGGCGGTTCTCCTCGGCGATCCACTCCGGCTCGCCGCCCATCTCGATGACCAGGGCCTCGGCGGCCAGGCGCAGCTCCTCGGGGGCGGTGACGCCGAAGGAGCAGCCGGCCAGGCGCTGGACGTCCACGGGTGTGCCGGTGAAGGTCATCGCGGGGTGCAGGGCGAGCGGCAGCGCCCCGGCGCGCAGGGCCGGGTCGAGGACACGCGCCCCGTACCGCCCGGAGGTGTGGACGAGCAGCTGGCCCGGCCGGACGGACCCGGTCTCGGCGAGGCCGGAGACCAGGCCGGGCAGGGCGTCGTCCGGGACCGTCAGCAGCACCAGGTCGGACCGCTCCAGCACCTCGGCGGGCGGCAGCACCGGCACGTCGGGCAGCAGCTCGGCGGCGCGGCGCCGGGAGCGCTCGGAGACCGCGGAGACGGCGACCGGCCGGTGCCCGGCGAGCTGGAGGGACGCCGCGAGCGCGGGTCCGACCCGGCCGGCGCCGATCACGCCGACGGTGAGTCGCGCGGGGCGGTCCCTGGGGTCTGGCTGTGGGGTTGTGTTCACTCGACGGCGGCCTTCCCGTTCCAGTCCGCTCCGGGTACCGGACGATTTCTCGTCATGTTAACGCTATCGGTCCGCGGGGCGTTGGGCCGTCCACAGGCTGTGCACGGCGCTCGGGACCGCGGACCGGCGCCCGCAGGTGACGGAAATGCGAGTGCCCGGCCGCACGCGCGCGGGGGAGGATCCGGAGCATGACTGACACGGCGGGGCACGACGGCCCCACGGCGGACCGGGAGCGGGACCAGGACGCGCGGGAGCGGGCACCGGGGCTGCGGGAACGGCGGCTGGCCGCCCACCGCGGCGCACGGCGGGTCTTCGCCCGCTTCGGCTTCCACCGCACCCTTCGCGAGCGCCTGGCGGTGCTGGAGGACGCGGAAGGGCTCCACGACCTGGACCAGCCGTCCGACCTGTACGGCGACGGCGTCGTCGAGGCCCTGGAGCAGAAGGTCGCCGGGCTGCTCGGCACGCAGGCCGCCGCGTTCTTCCCGACGGGCACGATGGCCCAGCAGGTGGCCCTGCGCTGCTGGGCGGGGCGCACCGGCGACCGGACCGTCGCCGTGCACGGGCTCAGCCACCCCGAGGTGCACGAGCGCAACGCCTTCCGGGAGGTCGGCGGGTTGCGCCCGGTGCGCGTGACGAGCGAGCCGCGGTTGCCGACCGCCGACGAGGTGCGCGACTTCGCGGAGCCCTTCGGTGCCCTGATGCTGGAACTGCCGCTCCGGGACGCCGGTTTCGTCCTGCCGACCTGGGAGGAACTCACCGAGGTCGTCGAGGCCGCCCGGGAGCGGGAGGCGGTGGTGCACTTCGACGGGGCCCGGCTGTGGGAGTCCACCGTCCACTTCGGCCGGCCCCTGGCGGAGATCGCGGCCCTGGCCGACAGCGTCTACGTGTCGTTCTACAAGTCGCTGGAGGCGTTCGGCGGTGCCGCCCTCGCCGGGCCGGAGCTGCTGGTGGAGGAGGCCAAGGTGTGGCGGCACCGCTACGGCGGCCAGGTCTTCCAGCAATTCCCGACCGTCCTGTCGGCGCTCGCCGGGCTGGAGCGGGAGCTGCCCCGGCTGCCGGAGTACGTCGCCCACGCGCGCGTGGTGGCCGCCGCCCTGCGGGAGGGCTTCGCCGCGGCCGGGCTGCCCTGGGCGCGGGTGCACCCGGAGGTGCCGCACACGCACGACTTCCAGGTGTGGCTGCCGTACGACGCGGACGTCGCGGGTGAGGCGGCGGTGCGGACGGCCGAGGAGACGGGCGTGGTGCTGTTCGGCGCCGGCTGGGCCCGGGGCGGCCCGGGACTCGCGTACACCGAGGTGCACGTGCGGGCCGCCGGGCTGGAGTGGACGGCCGGGGACGTCGAGGCGGCGGTGGCCGAGTTCGCGAGCCGGCTGCCGGGGCGGCCGCGGCGGGGCCGGGGAGGCCGGGCCGGAGGAGGCGCCTGAGGCCGCGGCACCGGGAGCGGGGAGGTCAGCCGGGCGGGGCGGGGTGGGGCGTCGACGCCCCGCGCGTGGGCGCAGGCGGCTCCGTGACGGGCCGGCCTCCGCCGAAACCGCGCGGAAGCCGCCCGGGCACGGGCGGCT
>NZ_JAUQWJ010000030.1:0-58367 GCF_036857595.1 Streptomyces sp. AHA2 | reverse complement strand
AGCCAGACCGCTGACCCCCGGACCGAACCGCCGAGACCGCGGAACCAGACCACTGACACCGCAGAGCCAGACCGCTGCCCCCCGGACCGAACCGCCAAGGCCGCGGAACCAGACCACTGACACCGCAGAGCCAGACCGCTGCCCCCCGGACCGGACCGCCAAGGCCGCGGAACCGGACCACTGACACCGCAGAGCCAGACCGCTGACCCCCGGACCGGACCGCCAAGGCCGCAGGGCCAGGCGGCTGACCCCCGGGGCCGGACCGCCGAGGCCCGTGGCGGGGGGCCGACCGTCCCCGCCGGTCGCCGTCCCCGCCGGTCGCCGTCCCCGCCTCTTCCGCTGCCGGCGCGCTCAGGTCGCCGGCAGCGGGACCGGGCGGGGCGCCAGGGCCTCCAGCCGCTTGATCTTCTGCCGCACGACATACAGCGGGATCACCCCGAACACCCCGAAGGACAGGTCGATCACCGACCACCACAGCGGTATGCCGCGGATCGGGCCGCAGATCAGGGCCAGCGGGACGATGCCCGCGCAGGCGATCATCCCGAACTCCACGACCCAGATGTTGCGCACCGGGTCGCGGTAGGGCCCGTAGAAGGCCACCGCGATCACCAGGTGCGCGAAGGCCAGCCAGTCCGTGCCGTAGAGGAGGAACGGGTACTCGGCGTCGGCCTGTTCCAGGCCGGCCCGCACCCGCGAGATCCAGTCCGTCAGGCCGGGCAGGTGCTCACCGGCGGACAGCGCGCTCAGCAGGTCCTGCGCCCACCGCAGTTCGTGGACCAGGGGGAAGGCCGTGACGCCGCTGAGCACCAGGCAGACGACGAAGAAGACCAGCCACGCGCGAATACCCCTCAGCAGGGCGGCTCTGTCGCTCATGGCCGCACTCTACGCCTGTTATTGAACACGTTCAAAAAGGGCGTCCGGGGGCCTCCGCGGAGACCCCCGGACGCACGAGCGGCCCCGGACGGTGACGAACCGTCCGGGGCCGCATCGGCCCGCCCTGGCGACTTACGCGTCGAGCGAGGTCATGACGTGCTTGATGCGCGTGTAGTCGTCGAAGCCGTACGCGGACAGGTCCTTGCCGTAGCCGGACTTCTTGAAGCCGCCGTGCGGCATCTCGGCGACCAGCGGGATGTGGGTGTTGATCCACACGCAGCCGAAGTCGAGCTTCTTCGACATCCGCATGGCCCGGCCGTGGTCCTTGGTCCACACCGAGGAGGCGAGCGCGTACTCGACGCCGTTGGCCCACTCGACCGCCTGGTCCTCGTCCTGGAAGGACTGCACGGTGATGACCGGGCCGAAGACCTCCTTCTGCACGATCTCGTCGTCCTGCTTCAGGCCCGAGACGACGGTCGGCGCGTAGAAGTAGCCCTTGTCGCCGACCCGCTTGCCGCCGGTCTCGACCCGCGCGTGCGCCGGGAGCCGGTCGATGAAGCCCTCGACCTGCTCGAGCTGGTTGGGGTTGTTGAGCGGGCCGAACAGCACGTCCTCGTCGTCCGGCTGCCCGGTCTTCGTCTCGGACGCGGCCTTGGCCAGGGCGGAGACGAACTCGTCGTGGATGGACTCGTGCACGAGCACGCGCGTGGCGGCGGTGCAGTCCTGGCCGGCGTTGAAGAAGCCGGCGACGGAGATGTCCTCGACGGCCTTGGCGATGTCGGTGTCCTCGAACACCACGACCGGGGCCTTGCCGCCCAGCTCCAGGTGGACGCGCTTGACGTCCTTGGAAGCGGACTCGGCGACCTGGATGCCGGCGCGCACCGAGCCGGTGATGGAGGCCATGGCCGGGACCGGGTGCTCGACCATCATGCGGCCGGTCTCGCGGTCGCCGCAGATGACGTTGAAGACGCCCTTGGGGACGATCGAGCCGATGATCTCGGCGATGAGGACCGTCGAGGCCGGGGTGGTGTCGGACGGCTTCAGCACCACCGTGTTGCCCGCGGCGAGGGCTGGCGCGAACTTCCACACGGCCATCATCATCGGGTAGTTCCACGGCGCGACCTGCGCGCAGACGCCGACCGGCTCGCGGCGCACGATGGAGGTGAGGCCCTCCATGTACTCGCCGGCCGAGCGGCCCTCCAGCATCCGCGCCGCACCCGCGAAGAAGCGGATCTGGTCGACCATCGGAGGGATCTCCTCGGAGCGGGTCAGCCCGACGGGCTTGCCCGTGTTCTCCACCTCTGCCGCGATCAGCTCCTCGGCGCGCTCCTCGAAGGCGTCCGCGATCTTCAGCAGGGCCTTCTGGCGCTCGGCGGGCGTGGTGTCGCGCCAGCCGGGGAAGGCCTCGGCGGCCGCCGCCATCGCGGCGTCCACGTCGGCCTGCCCGGACAGCGGAGCGGTCGCGTACGCCTCGCCCGTCGCGGGATTGACCACCTCGGTGGTCCGTCCGTCGGCGGCGTCCCGGAACTCACCGCCGATGTAGTTGCGCAGACGACGCAGCTCGGTGCTCACTGCCGGCCCTCCAGTTCGGATGTCCATCACTTGAGACACCACCCTAGTCGGCCGACCCACGTTTTCAACACCCCCGCTCCCGTCGTTCGTGCGGAATCCGCAGGACTCGGGGACTGAAACAACGGATTTCATCGATCCAGGCTTGCGGAAGTGTCGATACCTCGTGCACAGTGACCCCGTGGCCAGTCGAAGCGCAGACCAGAAGGGGTCGCGGGAGCACCGCGAGCCCTCCCGCGAGTCCAGGAACGGCAGCTCGCCGCAGCTGGACGCCGTCTCCCTCGCCATCATCGAGCAGCTTCAGGAGGACGGCCGCCGGCCGTACGCCGCCATCGGCAAGGCCGTCGGCCTGTCGGAGGCGGCCGTGCGCCAGCGCGTCCAGAAGCTGCTCGACCAGGGCGTGATGCAGATCGTCGCCGTCACGGACCCGCTCACCGTGGGCTTCCGCAGGCAGGCGATGGTCGGCGTCAACGTCGAGGGCGACGTGGAGGCGGTCGCGGACGCGCTGTCGGCCATGTCCGAGTGCGAGTACGTGGTGATGACCGCGGGGTCCTTCGACCTGATGGTGGAGATCGTCTGCGAGGACGACGACCACCTGCTGGACGTCATCAACAAGCGCATCCGGGCGGTGCCAGGAGTGCGCTCCACCGAGAGCTTCGTCTACCTCAAGCTCAAGAAGCAGACCTACATGTGGGGAACCCGATGACCGTGAGGACCCGATAGCCGTGAGCAAGGACCTCTCCCAGACCGCGTACGACCACCTGTGGATGCACTTCACGCGCATGTCGTCGTACGAGAAGGCCCCCGTCCCCACCATCGTCCGGGGCGAGGGCACGTACATCTACGACGACCAGGGCAAGCGCTACCTGGACGGCCTCGCCGGGCTGTTCGTGGTGCAGGCCGGGCACGGCCGCGTGGAACTCGCCGAGACCGCCTTCAAGCAGGCGCAGGAGCTCGCGTTCTTCCCCGTGTGGTCCTACGCCCACCCCAAGGCCGTCGAGCTGGCCGAGCGCCTGGCCCACCACGCCCCGGGCGACCTGAACAAGGTGTTCTTCACCACCGGCGGCGGCGAGGCCGTCGAGACCGCCTGGAAGCTCGCCAAGCAGTACTTCAAGCTGGTCGGCAAGCCCACCAAGCACAAGGTCATATCCCGCGCGGTCGCGTACCACGGCACACCGCAGGGCGCCCTGTCCATCACCGGGCTGCCGGCCCTGAAGGCCCCCTTCGAGCCGCTGGTCCCGGGCGCCCACAAGGTCCCGAACACCAACATCTACCGCGCCCCGATCCACGGCGACGACCCCGAGGCCTACGGCCGCTGGGCCGCCGACCAGATCGAGCAGCAGATTCTCTTCGAGGGCCCCGACACCGTCGCGGCGGTCTTCCTGGAGCCCGTGCAGAACGCGGGCGGCTGCTTCCCGCCCCCGCCCGGCTACTTCCAGCGGGTCCGCGAGATCTGCGACCAGTACGACGTGCTGCTCGTGTCGGACGAGGTCATCTGCGCCTTCGGCCGCCTGGGCACGTACTTCGCCTGCGACAAGTTCGACTACGTGCCGGACATGATCACCTGCGCCAAGGGCATGACCTCGGGCTACTCCCCCATCGGCGCCTGCATCATCTCCGACCGCCTGGCGGAGCCGTTCTACAAGGGCGACAACACCTTCCTGCACGGCTACACCTTCGGCGGCCACCCGGTCTCCGCGGCCGTGGGCCTGGCCAACCTCGACCTGTTCGAGCGCGAGAACCTCAACCAGCACGTCCTGGACAACGAGGGCAACTTCCGCTCCACGCTGGAGAAGCTCCACGACCTGCCGATCGTCGGCGACGTCCGCGGCAACGGCTTCTTCTACGGCATCGAGCTCGTCAAGGACAAGGCCACCAAGGAGTCCTTCGACGCGGACGAGACCGAGCGCGTCCTGTACGGCTTCCTGTCCAAGAAGCTGTACGAGAACGGCCTGTACTGCCGGGCCGACGACCGCGGCGACCCGGTCGTCCAGCTCGCGCCGCCGCTGATCTCGGACCAGTCGACGTTCGACGAGATCGAGCAGATCCTGCGGGCCACGCTCTCGGAGGCCTGGACCAAGCTCTGATCCGTCGCTCCGATCGTCTGCCTGGATGATCAACACCGGCCCCGGTGCCGCCCGTTCGAGTGAGAAACGGCGGCCCGGGGCCGCGTGCTGTCCGGCCTCCCGCCGCCTTCTGCCTAGCGTGCCCAGTGACCGATCGGCCCTGCCTTCGTTCCCCCGCACGGGGGATGGCACGGGAACTACGGATCTGAACCGAGGTGTACGCCCATGGAGGCCCCGCCGGACAACGACGTGCTCTGGGCACGTGCCCTGCACTTCCAGCACGACGACGGCTCGCCCGCGCTCTGCGGTGTCTCGCTCGGCGTCCGGGAGGGCGAGATCCTCGCCGTCGGCGGCCCGCGCGGCAGCGGCAAGACCACGCTGCTGCGGTGCCTGTCCGGCCTGGTGCCCGTCCGGCGCGGCGAGGTCTGGTTCAACAGCGTGCCCGTGCACACCATGGGCCCCCTCACCCGGGAGCGGCTGCGCCGCGACCGCTTCGGCTGGATCGACCCCTCCCCGTCCCTGGTGCCGGAGCTCAACGCCTGGGAGAACACCGCCCTGCCGCTGATGCTGCGCGGCGTCGGCCGGCGCCGGGCCAAGACCGCCGCCATGGAGTGGCTGGAACGGCTGGACATCGGCCACGGCGCCCGCAAGCGCCCGCACCAGCTGGTGCACGCCGAGCGGCAGCGGGTCTGCATCGCCCGCGCCCTCGCACCCGCCCCCTCGGTGCTGTTCGCCGACGAGCCCACCGCGCCGCTGCACCGCGCCGACCGCGCCCACGTGCTGCGCACCCTGACCACGGCGGCCCGCTCGCACCGCATCACCGTCGTGCTGGCCACCCACGACCCGGACACCGCGGCCCTCGCCGACCGCACCGTCTCCCTGCTCGACGGGCGGCGGGTCCAGACCGTGCACCTGCCGCCCATGGGCGAGAGTGCCGAGCCGGGAGGCCGGGCGGCGTGCTCGCTCTCCGTCTGACCCGCGGCGCCCACCCGGCCGTGCAGCTGCGCCGCCTCCTGGTCGCGGCCGCCTCGGCGGGCACGGGCTTCCTCCTGCTCTGCGCCCTGGGCCACGCGCTGGCCCACCCCGGCGCGGGCGGCGACTCGGTGCCGCGCCTGGCCTGGTGCGCGGCCCCGCTGGCCTCGACGGTGTACTTCACGGTCGCCGTGGCCCGCACCGACCCCGGCACCCGGCCGCGCGCCGGGCTGTCCGCCATCGGTCTCGGCCCGCTGCGCCTGATGGCCGTCTCCACGGCGACCACGGCCCTGTCGTGCACCCTCGGCTCGATGCTGGCCCTGCTGGTCTTCCTGCACCTGCGGGGCGACCTGTCGGGCATGCCCTTCGACGGCGCCGCCGCCGCGTCCCTCGGCGGGAACCGGCCGCTGCCGCTGCCGGGCACCCTCACCCTGCTGGCGATCGTGCCCGTCGCGGCCTCGGTGGCGGTGGCACTGGCGATGCGGCCGCGCGAGACACCTCCGTCCGAGGACGCCCGGCCGGCCCGGACCTACGGCCGGTTCGGCGCGTACCGCCGCACCGCCACGCGCGAGACCTTCGGCGCCTACGGCCGGTTCGGCCGCCAGATCGTCCGGCCCACGGGCCCGCCCGCGCCGGGCTCCGCCCCGGCGAGCGGGCCGCCCGCCGCCCGGTCGGGCGAGCCGGCCGCCGCGAGGAACGGCGGCGGCGCGGTGAGCGCGCTGGCCGACCCCCCGCAGCCGCCCGGCCTCACGGTCCCGGCCGGCGGTACCGGCGCACAGCCCACGGCCGCCGCCCAGGTCGCGCCCGCCGACGGCACCGCCGCCGCCCTCGACGCGGTCCTGCCGGACCCTCCCGCCCCCGCGCCCTCGGTCACCGCCGCCCCCTCCGGGCTGCCGTGGGGCATCACCGTCCTGGCCGCGGGCCTGGCGGTGGAGACCTACACGAGCCGCACCGCCCCGGCACCGCCCGACCTGACCTTCTCCGGCGCCTCCCCCGGCGTCCTGGTCGGCTGGGTGCTGGCCGCCCTCGGACTGGCCCTGGCCGGCCCGGGCCTGACCCACCTGTGCGGACGGCTGCTCCAGTCGGTCCGCCCCGGTGCCCTGCGGCTGCTGGCCGGGCGCATCCTCATGGCGGAGGCCGACCGCATCGGCCGCCCCCTCGGCGTGGTCTGCGCGGTCATGTCGGGCCTGTGGGCCATGGCGCTGCTGCACGGCCCCGACAGGCTGTCGCTCGGTCCGCTGACCGTCCTCGGCGTGGCCCTGGTGACCGGCTGCACGCTGGCCACGCTGCTGACGGCCGCGGTCGAGGCACGGCAGAACCGGGCCGAGACCACCGCGGCCCTGCAGCGGCTGGGCGCCCCCGCCTCGGCCCTGCGCAGCGCCGCCGCGCTGCGCGCCGGGGCCCTGCTCGCGCTGTTCGGCCCGCTCACCCTGACGGTGGCCGAGCTGGCGGCCCTGCCGCTCGCGCGCTGACCGCCACGAGGCGCGCCGGCGGAAAGCCCCCGCGGCACACGGACGGAAAAAGTCGCCGCGCGGCGATGAGTTCCGCACCCGTGTCCGGTCTATCCACGCGTAACCACACACCGAACCCGCGGGGAGAGACTTCGCATGTACCAGCAGATGATCTTCGTGAACCTGTGCACCGCCGACCTCGGCGCCTCCAGGAAGTTCTTCACCGAGCTCGGCTACTCGATCAACGAGCAGTTCAGCGACGACTCGACCGCCTCCGTCGTCATCAGCGACACGATCGTCGTGATGGTGCACACCAAGGAGAAGTACGCCCAGTTCACCAAGAAGGAGATCGCCGACGCCACGAGGACCAGCGAGGTGCTGATCGCGCTGAGCGCCGAGAGCCGCGAGAAGGTCGACGAGCTGGTCGACAGGGCGGTCGCGGCGGGCGGTTCGGTCTCCGGCGAGACCCAGGACCACGGGTTCATGTACGGCCGGGCCTTCGACGACCCGGACGGCCACACCTTCGAGGTCGTGTGGATGGACCCGGCGGCCGTCCAGGGCTGAACGCGGCTGTGCCAGCATGGGCAGGGTGCAGACGATGCCCGCCCATGCGGCCCACCACGACGACCGTGAGATAGAGACCCTCGAGGAGTTCGACGCGACCGTCTCGGCGCGCGGCACGCTCGCGGGGTACCGCGTACAGGCCGTGGACCTGACGGACCGTACGCGCGAACTGCTCGGCACGGACACGGCCGGGGCCGTCTTCCTCGGCTGCGCGATGCGCGAGGACGCCGCTGCGAAGGTCCGCGCGGACGGCGCCCTGGTCTTCCCGCCGGTCCCGGGCCTGCCCTTCGATCCGTACCGCGGTCTGCTGTACTCGCCCGAGGAGCTGTTCGCGTCCCTGGCCGACGGCTACGGGGCCACGCCCGACGCCCTCGCCTACGCCTGGTTCCAGCGGACGAAGGCCGACCGGGACATCCACGCCTCGATGCTGCGCGCCGTCCACGACGACTCCGTGTCGGACGCGCTCGACGAACTCCTCACCGGCGCCCGGGTGGTGGGGGTGATGGGCGGTCACGCGATGGCCCGGGGGACCGAGAGTTACGCGGGCGCCGCCCGGCTCGGCCGGGAGCTGGCCCGGGCCGGGTTCACCGTCGCCACCGGCGGCGGTCCCGGCGCCATGGAGGCGGCCAACCTGGGCGCGTACGCCGCCCCGTACGACGACGGGATGCTCACCGAGGCGCTCGAACTGCTCGCCGGGGCGCCGCGGTTCACCCCGTCGGTCACCCGGTGGGCGGGGGCGGCCTTCGAGGTCCGCTCCCGCTGGCCGCGCGGCGGCCGCTCCGTCGGCATCCCGACGTGGTTCTACGGCCATGAGCCGCCGAACGCGTTCGCCTCCCACATCGCCAAGTACTTCTCCAACGCCACGCGGGAGGACGGGCTGCTGGCCCGCTGCGACGCGGGCGTGGTGTTCCTGCCCGGCGCCGCCGGGACCCTGCAGGAGATCTTCGACAACGCGACGCCCAACTACTACGAGTCGCGCGGCGAACCCACGCCCATGGTGCTCGTCGACCGGGACCACTGGACGCGGAGGCTGCCCGCCTGGCCGCTGCTGTGCACGCTGGCCGAGGGCCGCTCGATGGAGGCGCGGATCGCTCTGGTGGACCGGATCGAGGAGGCTCCCGACGCGTTGAAACGTCTGGGCGGTTAATAAGAAGGCAAAGCCGACCCCCGCATGTGGCATATGCGTTGACACTGCTGATGGGCCGCTTATAGACCTGGGAGCCTCCCGGTGGTGCTGATGCGCAGTCAGCACCGCCCACCACCCCCCTCTTTACGCACCCTGTGAAGGACAAACGTGGCAGTTCTGTCCGTATCCCGCCGTACGTCCCCGCGCCTCGCACGCCGCTCCGTGCGCGTCCTCGGGGTCGTCGCCGCCTCCGCGGCGCTCGCGTTCGGCGCCGCCGGCAACGCGCTGGCCTGCGACATCAACGAGTTCTCGGCCGAGGCCAAGTGCGACGGCGGCAAGGGCGTCATCGCCGTCACCGACGTCGACCCCGCCGGCATCCCGGCGACGGTCACCGTGTACCTGCAGAACAACGGCGCCGACGCCAAGAAGGTCGGCGAGCAGGTGGTCAAGGGCTCCCGCAAGGGCACCACCATCACCTTCGCCGAGGAGTGGCAGCCCAACGCCGAGTACCGCATCCACGTCAAGGCCGCCTCGTACGTCGACGAGGACATCAAGCCCAACCTCGTGACCCCGGCCACCGCCTGCAAGAAGGAGGAGGAGAAGCCCCCGGCGACCACGCCGGCGACGAAGCCGGCCACGCCGAGCCCGTCGGCCCCGTCGGCCTCACCCTCCGAGCCGGCCGAGGAGTCGCAGGCCCCCGCTCCGAGCCCGTCCGGGAGCGGCAGCCCCGCGCCCGCGGGCAACGCGCCCGCCCCGGCCGGTGAGTCCAACCTCGCCGAGACCGGCGCCGACTCCAACACCGGCCTCATCGCCGGCATCGCGGCGGCCCTGGTCGTCGTGGGTGGTGGCGCGGTGTTCTTCGGCATGCGCCGCCGGGCCAAGAGCGACAGCTGACGCCCGCGCACCGCAACGCCGTGGCCCGTCCCCCGATCGGGGGCGGGCCACGTCCCGTTCAGCTGAAGGTCGCCCGCTCCAGCCAGAACTCCAGCAGCGCCCGGTCGCCGATCACCTCCAACCCCGGTGCGTCGAGCGGAAGCCGGCGGTAGAAGGCCAGCAGCACGGAGGTGAGGGGACCGCGCAGGGCGACCGTGGCCCTGGCGTGGCCCCGGTGCCAGCGGACACCGTCCTCGGCCAGCTCGATCAGCCACTCGGCGTTCCGTCCCGGGCCGGTGTCGGTGGCGTGCAGACGGATGCTCCGGCCCGCGCCGCGCAGTTCGGCCACCGCGTCGTCCGGCTGCGTCCGCTGCGCGTGTCGGACGATCTGCAGCCACTCGTCGATCGCGTCGGCGGCCACGTCGGGCGCGACCTCGTAGGGCAGCCCGGCGGCGAGGGCCGCGTCCGCGCGGTGCACCGTGATCTCGTGGGTCATGCGCCGGGCCCAGAACCCCGAGGTGAAATCCCCTGCCCAGCCCCAGACCTCGGCGTCGGGCCCGGCCTCGCGCAGGGTGCCGACGAGCCGCTCGCCGGATTCCGCCAGCCAGGCGTCCAGCGCGGCGGCGTCCCCCTGCGCCTCGGGTCCGGCACCCCCCGGCACCCGCTCCTCGGGGACGTCGTCCCCCGCCCGGGTGCGCACCAGCAGCTCCGCCCAGCGCAGGGCGCCTCCGGTGTGCCGCACCAGGTGCTCCAGCGACCAGCCGGGACAGGTCGGCACGGCGGCGGACAGTTCGGCCCCGAAGGCCACCACCGACCTCAACAGACCCACCTGGTGGGCGATCTCGTCGCAGTAGCGCGCGTGCGGGAGTGGCGTCATGCCCGGAACCCTAGGAGGTGTCGCTCAGTCGAGCACCACGATTTCCGCCCCGTCGAACTCCACCCCGACCCGCTCCCCCACGGCGGGCGCCGCCCGCAGCGCGCACGCCGCCTCCAGCCGCGGGGCGTCCTCGGGCTGGAGATGGACGGCGACATGGGTGCCCCGGAACGTGCGGGCGGTCACCGTGCAGGGCAGGCCCGAGCCCGCGGGTACCAGCCGCACGCCGGCGGGCCGCACCAGCAGGGTCCGGGTGCCCTGCGGGGCGTGCTGCGGCACCGGCACCTTGCCCCACGGCGTGTCCGCGGCCTCCGTGCCCACGGTGGCCTCCACCACGTTCTCGAAGCCGAGGAACCGGGCCACGAAGGCGTCGGCCGGCCGCTGCCACACCTGCAGCGGTGTACCGGACTGGGCGATCCGGCCGTCCCGCATGACCACGACCCGGTCGGCCAGGGCGAAGGCCTCCCCCTGGTCGTGCGTCACGGCGAGCACGGTCGTGCCCAACCGGCCGAACAGCTCCCTCAGTTCCACGACGAGCCGCTCGCGCAGCGACCGGTCGAGCTGGCCCAGCGGCTCGTCCAGCATGAGCAGCCGGGGGTTCGGCGCCAACGCCCGGGCCAGTGCCACCCGTTGCTGCTCCCCGCCGGACAGCGCGGCAACGGCCCGGCGCGCCGCGCCCGGCAGCCCGACGAGTTCGAGCAACTCCCGTACCCGTTCGGCCTGGTGCGCCCTGGGCACGCCCTGCATCCGCAGGCCGAACGCCACGTTCCCGCCGACGTCCCGCTGCGGGAACAGCTGGTGGTCCTGGAACATCAGCCCGACACCCCGCCGGTGGGCGGGCACACCCGCCTGGTCGCGCCCGTCGAGCAGGATCCGCCCGGCGTCCAGCCGCTGCAGCCCGGCGACCGCCCTCAGCAGCGTCGACTTGCCGCTGCCGCTCGGCCCGAGCACGCACACGACCTCGTGCTCGGCGACCTCCAGACCGACCGCGTCCAGCACGGCACGCCCGCCGAAGCGGACCGTCGCGCCCTGCAGCGCCAGCAGCATCAGAACTCCCCCGTCCGATCGGTGCGCAGCCTCTCCAGCACCAGCAGGGCCACGGCGCACACCACCATCAGAATCGTCGAAAGGGCCATCGCCTGGCCGTAGTTGAGGTCACCGGGCCGCCCCAGCAGCCGCGCCACCGCCACCGGCAGGGTCGGGTTGTCGGGCCGCGCGATGAACACCGTCGCCCCGAACTCCCCGAGGGAGACGGCGAAGGCGAACCCGGCCGCGATCAGCAGCGCGCGCCGCACCATCGGCAGGTCCACCTCCCGCCACACCCGCCACGGCGAGGCCCCCAGCACCGAGGCCGCCTCCCGCAGCCGCCCGTCCACCGCGCGCAGCACGGGCAGCATGGTGCGCACGACGAACGGCACTCCGACCAGCGCCTGCGCGAGCGGCACCAGGATCCACGAGGACCGCAGGTCCAGCGGCGGCTCGTCGAGGGAGATCAGGAACCCGAAGCCGACGGTCACCGCGGACACCCCGAGCGGCAGCATCAGCAGCGCGTCGAAGCCGCGCACGAACCGCCCGGCGTCCCGGCGGGTGAGCGCGACGGCGGCCAGCGAACCGACCAGTACGGCGATGGCGGTCGCGGCGACGGCGTACGACAGCGAGTTGCCGACCGCCTCGATCGGCGGGACCAGGAACATGCCGCCGTCCTGGCGGGTCAGCGCCCGGTAGTAGCCGAACCCGGGGGCGTCCAGGGAGCGCTGCACCAGCACGGCCAGCGGCAGCACGATCAGCACGGCGACGGTGGCCAGCACCGCGCCCAGCAGCGCCCACTGCCCGGCGCCGCGCGGCCGGCGCGCGGTGACCGCCGCGTCCACGAGCCGCAGGGCCGTCTCCCGCCGCCGCACGGTCCAGGCGTGCAGGGCGAGGATCGCGCCTACCGCGGCGAACTGGATCAGGGTCAGCACGGCCGCCGTGGACAGGTCGAAGATCTCGGACGTCTGCCGGTAGATCTCCACCTCCAGGGTGGAGAAGGTGGGCCCGCCGAGGATCTGGACGACGCCGAAGGAGGTGAAGGTGAACAGGAAGACCATCAGCGCGGCGGCGGCCACGGCCGGGGCGAGGGCGGGCAGGGTCACCTTCCGCCAGGCGGTCGCGGGGGAGGCGCCGAGCATCCGCGCGGCCTCCTCCTGGCGGGGGTCGAGCTGCGCCCAGAGCCCGCCCACGGTCCGCACCACCACGGCGTAGTTGAAGAAGACGTGGGCGAGCAGGATCGCCCACACGGTGGTGTCCAGCCGGACGCCCCACCACTCGTCGAGCAGCCCGCCGCGCCCGGCCAGCGCCAGGAACGCCGTGCCGACGACGACCGTCGGCAGCACGAACGGGACGGTCACCATCGCCCGCAGCACCTGCTTGCCCGGGAAGTCGAAGCGCGCGAAGACGTACGCGCCGGGGAGCGCGATCAGCAGCGTGAGCGCCGTGGAGACGAGCGCCTGCCAGGTGGTGAACCAGAGCACGTGCCGCACGCCCGACTGCCCGAGCACCTCCCCGATCCGCCCGGGGTGCCACGCCCCGCCGTCCCGCAGACCGCGCGCGACGATCGCGGCGACGGGGTAGGCGAAGAAGACCGCGAAGAACGCGACGGGCACGGCCAGCAGACCGAACCGCGCCGCCGCGCCCCGCCTGCGGGCGGCTACTTCAGTACGAGCGAGGTCCACGACTTGACCCACTGGTCACGGTGGTCGGCGATCTTCGCCGGGTCCATGGTCTGCGGGTTCTTCGCCTGCGGCCCGTACTGAGCGAACTCCGGCGGCACCTGGGCGTCCTCGCGCACCGGGTAGACGAACATGTTCAGCGGCATGTCCTCCTGGAACCGCTTGCCCACGAGGAAGTCGAGGAGCGCCTTGCCGCCCTCGGCGTTCCGCGCGTTGCCGAGCAGTCCCGCGTACTCGACCTGCCGGAAGCAGGTTCCCTCGGCCACGCCGGTCGGGGCGGTGTCCGGCCTGGGGTCGGCGAAGACGACCTCGGCGGGCGGGGAGGAGGCGTAGGAGACGACGAGCGGCCGGTCGCCCTTGGCCTTCTTCCCCCCGGCCGAGCCGGAGAACTCCTCGTTGTAGGCCTGCTCCCAGCCGTCGACGACCTTGACGCCGTTGGCCTTGAGCTTCTTCCAGTAACCCTCCCAGCCCCGGTCTCCGTACTCCGCCGCGGTGCCGAGCAGGAAGCCGAGGCCGGGCGAGGACGAGGAGGCGTTCTCGGTGACCAGCAGGTCCTTGTACCGGGGGTCGGTCAGGTCGTCGAGGGTCCGCGGCGGCCGGAGCTTGCGGTCGGCGAAGTACTTCTTGTCGTAGTTGACGCAGACGTCGCCGGTGTCGACGGGCGTGACCCGGTGCTTGTCCCGGTCGACTCGGTACTCGGCCTTGATGCGGTCCGAGCCCTTCGGCTCGTACGGCTGGAACAGGCCGTTGTCGAGGGCGCGGGAGAGCAGGGTGTTGTCGACGCCGAAGAAGACGTCGCCCTGCGGGTTGTCCTTGGTGAGGATCGCCTTGTTGACGGCCTGCCCGGCGTCGCCGTCCTCCAGGACCCTGACCTTGTACCCGGACTGCTTCTCGAAGGCCGCGAGGACGTCCTTGGAGGCGGCCCACGAGTCGTGGCTGACGAGCGTGACGGTCTGGGAGTCGCCCGGCTTCTGACCGCCGTCGGACGACCCGCACGCCGCGAGCGTGCCGGCCAGGCCCAGCCCGACGACCGCGGCCGTCAGGCGCTTTGCGTTGATGCTCACTGGATTCCTCCTGGAGTGACCAGGAGAAGACGCGGCCCCGCCCGGGACTTCCGTGGTCCCGGGCAGGGCGCAACAGCTCGAGTGGTGACCGATCTCCCTACCCAGAATGACCTGGGCCAGGTTCGGAGGGTCTGCGGCCGTGCCGCACTCTCAGCGCTGTGGCGCTCCCCTGTCGGAATATGCAGATGTGGATACGGCGATCAGACTACCGTTCGGTGGCCGCGAGCTGACCACACGCCCCGTCGATCTCCTGACCACGGGTGTCCCGGATCGTCACCGGCACACCATGGGCGGCGATGGCCTCCACGAACGCCTTCTCGTCCTCGGGCCGGGAGGCCGTCCACTTGGAGCCGGGCGTCGGGTTCAGCGGGATCAGGTTGACGTGCACCGGCTTGCCCCTGAGCAGCCGGCCGAGCCGGTCACCGCGCCAGGCCTGGTCGTTGATGTCGCGGATCAGCGCGTACTCGATGGACAGCCGCCGCCCGGACTTCGCGCTGTACTCGAACCCGGCGTCCAGCACCTCGCGCACCTTCCACCGGGTGTTGACCGGTACGAGGGTGTCGCGCAGCTCGTCGTCGGGAGCGTGCAGGGAGATCGCCAGCCGGCACTTGAAGCCCTCGTCGGCGAAGCGGTGGATGGCCGGGACGAGACCGACGGTGGAGACGGTGATGCCGCGCTGCGACAGCCCGAGCCCGTCCGGCTCGGGGTCGGTGAGGCGGCGGACGGCCCCGACGACCCGGTTGTAGTTCGCGAGCGGCTCGCCCATGCCCATGAAGACGATGTTGCTGAGCCGCGCGGGACCGCCGGGGACCTCGCCGTCGCGCAGGGCCCGCATCCCGTCGACGATCTGGTGCACGATCTCGGCGGTGGACAGGTTGCGGTCGAGACCGGCCTGCCCGGTCGCGCAGAACGGGCAGTTCATGCCGCACCCGGCCTGCGAGCTGATGCACATGGTCACCCGGTCCGGGTAGCGCATCAGCACGGACTCGACGAGCGTCCCGTCGAACAGCCGCCACAGGGTTTTGCGGGTGGTGCCCTGGTCGGTGGACAGATGCCGCACGACGGTCATCAGCTCGGGCAGCAGCGCCTCCTGCAGCCGCGCACGGCTGCCGGCGGGGATGTCGGTCCACTGCTCCGGGTCGTGCGCGTACCGCGCGAAGTAGTGCTGCGAGAGCTGCTTGGCACGAAACGGCTTCTCCCCGACCGCGGCGACGGCCTCCTTGCGCTCGGCAGGAGTGAGGTCGGCAAGATGCCGCGGCGGCTTCTTGGCTCCACGGGGGGCGACGAAAGTGAGTTCTCCGGGTGCAGGCATAACCCTTCCAGTGTGGCAGATCAACGGCGGGTGCCCAGGCCGGAGCGGGGTGGGGGTGGTCACCTGTGGGTGGCGTCTGTCGGCGTTGGTCGGCTTCGGACGGCCCAGGGACGGCCCAGGACTCAGTCAGCCGTCGCCGCAGGTGTCCAGGTGGCGGCGCCGCAGCCCGTCACTCCATCTGCGCCGGAGCTAATACGCAAGAGGGCTGGTGATCCACTTCCACCACGGGCAGTACTCACCACTTATCCGATTGACGTAGAAGAGGTACGCACCCCTAGGAAGCGCTTAGGCCCATCAGTTAATCTTCAGCCATGGCTTGGACTGTCGATTCGGCATTTGCCGACTTCCACACAACAATCAATCTCCCTGGCGATCACAGGACTATCGCGAATACACGCAGGGATTGGGTACTGCGGAGACTTGGAACCTCCATGACTGTGCTAGATGCCTTTTCGATGGGCTCCATACCTCGATACACCGCCCTAAAGGGTTACGCAGATCTGGACATTATCGCCGTCCTCCACTACGAACAACATATCAAAGGGCGCCTTCCATCTACCGTACTCGGTAACGTTAAGCGCGCATTGGGGCCTGGCGCGGGCAGCGTTCGCCGCAATGGCCAGGCCGTTACGATGCGCTTCCAGTCATGGCCCGACATCGACGTCGTCCCAGCAGTTCGAGTCACCAACGATTCCGGGGAAGTAACCCACTATGAAATCCCCGACATGAATCGTGAAATCTGGCTCGAAACTAAGCCGCACAAGCACACGCGAGACGTGAACAGCAAGGCGGAAAGCCATGGGTTGAAGTTTCGCCAAGTAATTAAATTCATTAAGGACTGGAATCGCCGTCAAAGCATTAGCCTTCAGAGCTATCATCTCGAAGTCATTGCCCTGAAGACGCCAACCGATTGGAAATCGTACGATTGGTCCGTGCTTCAGTGGTTCAGCCATGCGAAGAGCCAACTGTATAGTTGCTGGCACGAGGGAAACGACGTTAGCGCGTATTTGACCGCCGATCGAGCCTATCTAGTCCAACAACAAATCAATCAGGCCTACACGGCGGCATTGAATGCCTGGTATGCCACGTCTGGCCCCAATCCCAACCAAGCTGCCGCCATCCGCGAATGGAAATCCATCTTTGGGCAGCGGTTCCCGAGTTACGGCAGCTGAGAGAAATGCGGACGGACAATTCGTGACCCTCGAGCCTCAATCTGGCCGCATCATGTCTCGCCAGAATGACGATAAGCCCCTTAGGCTACTCGCAGCTCAGCGGCAGCTATACGACGACGCCAAGCGGATTCACAATTTCCGCACCTCCCTGATTATTGCAGGTGGGATAGTCGGGGCCGCCTTGTCTATAACGCTTCCTTCGGCCAGACAGGCCCTCGGCGTAAGTGTGGCCCTAACGTTGCTTTTTGTGAGCATCCTGGGGAGCGCGAGGGAAAAGCGTAAGACTAAGCAGGCAGCCTCCGTCCAGGAAGAGTTTGACACGTACGTATTTGGTCTTCCATGGAACGCGACCCTGGCCGACCGACCATCAACTGCTGTCATTGCCGAAGCAGCCGAGAGGCATAGGCCCAGGAATCTACGAGATTGGTATAGCGACACGGAGGACCTGCCTTACCCGCTTGACGTCCTTGTCAGCCAGCGAAGCAATCTCGCATGGGGCGTTTCTGATCAGCGCAGATGGAGTGCCGCCCTTGCAGGTTTTGCAATTCTCACCCTCAGTCTCGCTTCGATAGCATGCGCTCTCATAGGTCTCTCATTCACTGACTCGGTGACAGCAATTTTTGCCCCACTGATTCCAGCGATCAAAGAAGTTTTTGAGATGTGGCGGGCAAGCACAGAGTCCGTCAAGATGAAGGAGGCGACTGAGGCTCGTATTGCTCAAATCTGGGAAACTTCCTTGCGGCAAAAGAAGCCTCCGAAGTTGACGACTTGCCGTGAACTGCAAGATCAGATGTGCACGATACGGCAAGTCAACGCAGCAATCCCTTCATGGTTCTATTGGTTCCTGCGCGATAAGAACGAAAAGGTTATGCGCGTCAGTGTTGCGGACTACGTGGCCGAAGCCCGGCAGCAAGGTCTCACGAGCTAGCAGCCGGCTCCACCGAGGTCGGCGGAGCGGCTTTGGGCTGGAGCTGCTTTGGGGCGAGTGATCATGGCCCCGTAAGCTTCCGGCGAGTCGGGCAGTCTGTGGACCTGCCCGTTAAAGCACGACGTTGGGGCCATGATCTTAGAGGCTCGCCCCAAAGTGGCTGCCTAAAGCCGCGGAACCGACCGCCCCAGCCACAGAGGGTGTCTCCCACTTCATGCCCCCAGCCGCCGAGCGCGCCGCCGGGCGCGGCCAGCCGGGGCGAAGACAGGAGGCAGGCCGCGCCGCAGAGGCGGCGCGCGCCCGCGCCGTGCGCGGGCCTTGATGAAGTAGGGAAAGTCTTACCGCATCCATGATCGAAGCCGCTCGATCGTGGGCCTGTCAGCTCGCCTCCGCTCTGGGCTACCGTTCCATGCATGCCTTCTGCACTGGACAAGCCTCAAGGTGCGGCCGAACTCGCCGAGTCTCTGCTTCCCCCGCTCGGCAACCGCTGGCTCCACACTCAGGCTGTGGCCGCTCGCGCTCGGGAAGCTGCAGCAGCTGTGTCGAAGGCTGACCGGGATCTCCTCGTTGCCGCAGCATGGCTGCACGACATCGGCTACGCCCCCGAGCTACGCGACACCGGCTTCCATCCACTTGACGGTGCCCGGCACCTGGAATCGCTGGGTGCGCCGGCACGTCTCGTGCGTCTGGTCGCCCACCACTCCGGAGCCGTGTACGAAGCGGAGCAGCGCGGCCTCTCGGAGGATCTGGCCGGCTATGAGCGGGAGGACTCCCCTGTACTCGACGCGTTGATCTTCTCCGACATGACGACCGGCCCGGCCGGGCAATCCTTCGACTTCGACAAGCGGATCGACGAGATCCTTGTGCGTTACGAGCCCGGCAGTGAGGTTCACAACGCGATCAGCAAGGCGCGACCCTACCTGGGTGGGGCGGTCGAGCGCACGAAGCGACGGGTCGCGGCGTTCACGTCACTGGCGCCGAGTCAGCGAGCGATCATCGACGGAAGCGGTTGGTGGCCTCCGACGCTCTTCGCTGTTGAGCACCAGGACGTGGAACTGCTGGCACGGCTGCTCGATGCCGGCGCAGATCCTGACGAGGGCAACGGTGCGACTCCTCTGACGCACGCGGTTGAAACGGAAGGTGACTCGGCGCTGCAGAGCGGTGAGCCGCTCACCGTGGCGACAACGGCTGTCCTCCTCGCGTACGGCGCAGACCCGGAACTGCCCGACGGGACCGGCGACACACCGCTTCAGGTTGCTGAGCGCTACAACCACGCCCCTGCGATCAGGTTGCTCCGTCGACATCTGTCGGGAGATGGATCCGGGCAGCCTCAGCCGATGTAGGGCTCTGCCCGTCCTGCCAGGCCGTGATCGATCCGCATGCGCATCGACGGGTGGATGTTCAGCTCGTCCAGCCTGCTCGGATCGACGAACGCCACTTCCTTGCTCTCGCTGCTCGTCCGCAGCTGGCCGCCGACGATGCGGGCGTGGAAGCAAATCGAGAACTGCTGGCGGACCTCACCGTCGTCGTACGCCATGACGTGTCCGGGGTTCGTGTAGATCCCGACCAGGCCGGTGACCTCGACGTCGAACCCGGTCTCTTCCTTGGTCTCGCGTACAGCCGCGTCGGGCGCTGACTCGCCCAGGTCGATGCCGCCTCCGGGCAGGGCCCACAGATCGTTGTCGGTCTTGTGGATCAGCAGGACCTCACCGGCCTCGTTGCGGGCCACGGCGGTCACGGAGGGGACGAGGCTGTTCGCCTTCGGGGCGTTCGGATCGTTGAAGTAGTCGACGCGTGCCATGCGTTCAGCGTCGCACGTCGGGAGCCGGTTATGCCTTCCGGCCCTGGTCCCACGCGTAGTCGAAGCTGCGCATGTAGTGCCGGAACGTCCGTGCTCCCGGCAGGTACTTGAAGTGCATCACCGGGTTCTGACCGGCGGGAGCTCCGAGCACGTGGGGGTTCACCAGCACGTCGTCGTCGAACCGGTAGATCGAGTTGTAGAGGATCGTGTCGTGCAGCCGGATCTCTACGCCGGGTGTCGACATGGCGGGTTGCAGGTACCGGCGAGTTATCCGCGCTCGCGCGGCCAGGTCGTCGCCGATGCCCTCCTCCTCGCCACGCTGGCGCACTGCCGCGGAATCCGGGTCGCCCAACAGGATGCGGACCTGGGCGCCGGCCTTCGCCTTCTCGGCCAACTGGTCCGGCAGGTCCGGGTGACTGTCGAAGAGGAAGAGTCCCGCGTACACCAGGATGTCGACCTGGTCCGTCGCCCTCTCGATCAGGGAAGACCACAGCGGGGCAGGGACGGCACCGCGGTGCGGGTAGTACGTGATCAGCTCCGACGCGCTTGCCTTCTCGGCCTGCTTCTCGACTGTCGGCCACACGTAGACCTCGTCGACCCCGAGGAAGCTCGCAGTCTTCCAGCGGTGCCCCCGGTGCGGAGTCCGGTTGGTGGTGATCCAGCGCTCGACGCTCTTGGGATCGACTCCGACGTGTTCGGCGACGGACTGGATCGTCTCGCCCTTCGCCGAAATCGCAGCCCGCAGACGCTCGTTCGCCATGGTGTTCCCTCCTAGGGACCCGTAGGGACGTTTTGACGGTAGCTCAGACGTCCCTAAACGTCCATACGGGCCGTGATGCGTCCACCCCCTCCCGCGGTCTCCTGATCTCACCGACGGGACGTCGGCCAAGAACCCACCACAGCAGGAGACAAGACGATGCGTCAGATTCCCGTGGACACATCCGCCGCGACCGTGATGGTCGCCAAGACCCCGCAGCCCAAGGTCAAGGACCGCCGCACCGGCGAGATCGCCATGGACGTCGAGTCCGGCGCGAAGCTGATGACGGTCGATGTGATGTTCGCGGCCAACGACGAGGTGGAGATCCTCTCCATCACCGTCCCCGAGCCGGGCATCTCCGGTGAGCTGGCCATGGGCACGCCGGTCGCGCTCACGGGCCTGATCGCACGGCCATGGGAGAACGACTTCAACGGTCAGAAGCGGCACGGCATCGCCTTCCGCGCGGTCGCCGTCACCTCGCTGGCCGCCGCTGCCTCGAACTCGAAGGCGGCCTGACAATGACCGCCTTCACGGTCGCTCTGGTGCTGGTCGTCGCCACTGCGGGTCTCCTGCGGTGGCGGCGCCCCGCCTGGTACTGGATGACCTTCGGCGTCACCCTCGCCTCGCTGCGGGTCCTGCTCCGCTACGCCTCCGTCATGGACGCCTGTGGCCTGACGGTCCCGCCCCCACGCTGGCGCCTGGCTCTGGCCCGGGTCACCAACCGGCCCGTGCCGGACTCCCGCCCGCCGCGCATCCTGCGCTTCCGGCCGACCCGTACCGGCCTGGTCCTGCGCCTGGGACTGCGCCCCGGTCAGGACGCCTTCGACGTCGCCGCCGCCTCGGACCGGCTGCGCCACTCCTTCTCCATGTACGGGGTCACCTCACGTGAGGTGCGCTCGGGTGTCGTGGAAGTGCGGATGACCGGCTACGACGTCCTCAAGCGGGTGCAGATGCCCGCCAAGGTCGACACCCGCCCCATGAGGGTTCCGGTCGCCCTGCGCGAGGACGGCTCGGTGCACTACCGCGACTACCGGGCCGTTCCGCACGCCCTCACGCTCGGCGCCACCGAGTCGGGCAAGTCCGTCTACCAGCGCAACCTGGTCGCCGGGCTCGCCCCTATGGACGTCGCCCTGGTCGGCATCGACTGCAAACAGGGGGTGGAGCTGTTCCCGCTGGCCCGCCGGTTCTCCGCCCTCGCCGACAACCCCGACACCGCCGCCGACCTCCTCGACGCGCTCGTGTCCCGCATGGAAGGCGTCTATCAACTCATCCGGGCTGAGCAGCGCATCACCTCCGCCGTGCCCGACGCCGAGATAGCCGCCGACATCTGGGACCTGCCCGACGACATCCGTCCCGTCCCGGTCGTGGTCCTGGTCGACGAGGTCGCCGAACTCGCCCTGTTCGCCAGCAAGGAGGAAGAGAAGCGGCGCGACCGCATCATCACCGCACTGGTCCGCCTCGCCCAGCTCGGCCGCGCGGCCGGCATCTACCTGGAGATCTGCGGACAGCGCTTCGGCTCCGAACTCGGCAAGGGCATCACCATGCTCCGCGCCCAGCTCACCGGCCGCACCGCCCACCGCGTCAACGACGAGACCAGCGCCAACATGGCCTTCGGCGACATCTCCCCGGACGCCGTCCTGGCCGCCATCCAGATCCCCGCCGAGACACGCGGGCTGGCCATCGCCGGTGACTCGACCGGAGGCTGGCACCGCATCCGCGCCCCGCACACCTCGCTCCGCCAGGCCGTGAACACCTGCAACCGGCACGCCGACCGCACACCGGCCTTGACTGAACTGGCCCCCTTCCAGCCCGAGCTGGTCAGTTCCTCCGAGGCCCTGGTGCCGCTGTCCAAGACGGCTCCCGTCACGGCCTGAGTTCCCCCCCGCCCAACGGTCGGTGCGACCGCCCTTCGCGCCAGGTCCCTGCCCCTGCCATGTCTGATGAAGGGAGAACCCCCGCCATGTGCCCCGACTGCGAGGACTTCGCCCGCACGGTCCTGCTCCTGGGCCAGCTCGCCCTCTACGCCGACACGACCGGTGCTGACCTCGACTTCGTGGACGCCGTCAGCCCTTCCCTGGCCGCCTCGCTCCCCGAACCGCCGACCGGGGAGGAGTCCTGATGGCCGCCCGTCACAGCCTGCGCGTCGACGCCGTCCTGGTTCAGGCCGTCATCGCCGGAGCCTTGTCCTTCGCCCACCTGCACGACCTGGCCGCCGCTGCCGGACAGGACGGCTGGAAGGCCTGGGCCTACCCGGTCAGCGTCGACCTGCTCCTGGTCGCCGCCTGGCGACGACTCCGCAGTGAGGGCCCGTCCCGGCTGGCCTGGTGCTGGTTCCTCATCGCCCTGTTCGCCTCGCTCGGCGCCAACGTCGCCACCGCCGGATTCCTCGACCTGGCCGACCCACCCGCCCTGCTCCGCCTCGGCATCGCCGGATGGCCCGCGCTCGCCTTCCTCGGCGGAACCCTCCTCGCACACTCCGGCGACCACCGGATCCCGGATGCCTCGGCACCCGCCGCGGCCCCGGAACGCGATCTCGCCGACGACCGCGAACCGGCCCCCGAAGCCACGCCGGACCCGGAGCCCGCCCCGGCCCCGGTGGAGGAGACGCCGGCACTTCCGCCCGCCGACCCTCCGCCCGCGGTTCCCGCCGTGCTCATCGACCACGCCCGCAAGGTCGCCGCCGACTACCGCGACCGCACCGGCGCCCCGATCGACACCGACACCCTGCGCGCCCGACTCGGCGTCCCGCCCCACCTCGCCGACGCCATCGCCGCCCAGCTCGCCTGACCCGGAAGGAGAACCATCCGCCATGCCAGCCCGCGACCACTTCCACTCCGTGATGCGGATCGGCCCCGTGCAGATCGGCACCCACCGCGACCGCCACGGCCAGACCAAGTACGCCGCCGTCTGCACCGCCGACCGCTGCGGCTGGTCCGCCGACTACTCCAGCCAGAGTGCCGCCCAGCTCGCCGCCCGCACCCACCGCTGCCGCGTCCGCTAGGAGACACCGCCGTGCAGGTCCCCCTCTGGTTCGCCCTCGCCGTCGTCGGCTACCTCGGCGTCAAGTTCCTCCGCCCGCCCTGGTGGCTCATCGCTGTCCTCCTCCTCGGCGGATACCTCCTCGCCGACAGCGTCCTGGCCCCCGCCATCGACACCGCCCTCGACAAGTAGCCACGAAGGGAGAACCGCCATGCTCCGCCCGAAGATCCCCACCATGCCCAGCCCTACCGGACTCATCACCCCGCCCACCGTCGTCGAGCCGACCACCGTGGTCCAGCACCACCCGACGCCCGCCCCTGCGCCGACCGCGTCGACCCGCCCGACGATCCAGCTCACCCCCGGCACAGCCCTCGCCCTGGTGGGTGCTGGTACGGCCGTGGTCCTGGTCGTCGGCGCCGTCCTGGTCTCGATGCTCCTGGCCGTCGCCGTCACCGGCGCGTCCGTCGCCGTCTGCGCCGTGGTGATCCGCTCGCTCATCTCCTCGCAGCACCGCCGCTGAACGGTCCCAGGGGCGACGCACAAGCCGCCAAGCACGCCGCCGCTCCTGGGACCGGGTTCCGTCAGCCAACCGCCATCGTCAAGGAGCAACGCCATGGACTTGCACATAGCCGCGAGCATCGTGCCGTTACTGGGCTGGGCCGTGCACGGCGGCATCCTCACCCGCCGTCTCGCCTGCGCCCGCCGCGACCCGCTCACCGGCCTGCACACCCGCGCCGGATGGATCGCCCGCGCCGAACACCTCATCCGCCGGCACCCGAACGCGGCCGTGCTCCTGGTCGACCTCGACCACTTCAAGACCCTGAACGACACCCACGGCCACGCCGCGGGGGACGCCGCCCTCGTCGCCACCGCCGACCGGCTGCGTGCCTGGTGCGGACACAACGGCACCGCCGGCCGCCTGGGCGGGGACGAATTCGTCGCCGTGATCCGGGACCTGACCGCCGCCGATCTCGACGCGCTCACGACAGCGCTGCACCGGCCGCTGCCCTATGACGGGGCGTCCCTCCCGCTGGCCGCCTCAGTCGGCGTGTGCCCTGTGGCGGAGCTGCCGGTGCCCCTCCTGACGGACGCCCTCGCCGCCGCCGACACGGCCATGTACGCGATCAAGGGCCGAACCCGCCGGGGCTCCCACACCACTCGCTGAGAGGCCACCGGGTGGCGCACAAGCCGCCAAGCACGCCGCCACCCGGGGCCGTTCCTTCCAACCGCAATCGAAAGGAACCACCATCATGGCCCACCACAGCTCGCCCCCGCCGAGAATCTGCCCGGCCTGCGACGGCTTCGCCTCCGTCGCCGTCACCCTCGGCGGCCGCGACCACCGTGGCCGCCTGCACACCATCACCGCCCACTGCCCGGCCTGCAACGGCCTCGGCGTCACCCGCACCCGCCTTGACCGGGAGGGTGCCCGTGCCTGAGCAGCTGCTCGACCGTGCCACCCTCGGCGACCTGCTGAGGGTGGCTTCGGCCTCTGACTACCACCGCTGGCACGAACAGATACGCCGCACCGGCGGCTGTGCCGACCCCATCCACCTGACCGGCTGGGTCCTGCACAAGGACAAGACGACCGGCGAAACACTGCACCACTACTCCACCGAGGGGGAACCGGGCGGACGACTCCGCCTCGCCTGCGGCAACCGCCGGGCCTCCCGCTGCCCCTCCTGCGCCTGGACGTACGCGGGCGACACCTACCACCTCATACGCGCCGGGCTCGCCGGGGACGACCGCCGCGAGATCCCCGCCACCGTCCGCGACCACCCCAGCGTCTTCGCCACCCTCACCGCCCCCTCGTTCGGCCGCGTGCACAACCGCCCGGACCGAGGCGTCTGCCCATGCGGCACCCGCCACGCTCCCGACGATCCCACCCTCGGCACGGCCCTCGACCCGGAGACGTACGACTACGCGGGCACGGTGCTGTTCAACAACCACGCCGGACAGCTCTGGCAACGCTTCACGAACCGGCTCCGTCGGGAAGTCGCCGCCCGCGCCGGCCTCTCTCAGCGGGAGTTGAAGGAGTCGGCCCGGCTGTCGTACGGCAAGGTCGCGGAGTTCCAGAAGCGGGGTGCGCTGCACTTCCATGCCGTGATCCGCCTCGACGGACCGGACGGCCCTGGCTCCCCGCCGCCGACCTGGGCCACGGTCGATCTCCTCTCCGACGCGATCCGGGCCGCTGCCGCGCACTCCTACACCTCGGTCTCCGTCCCTGCAGTCGCCGACCAACCGGCCCGGACCTTCCGCTGGGGCCGACAGCTCGACGTCCGGCCGGTCAAGGCCTTCGGGGACGGCTCCGACATCACGGAACAGGCCGTCGCCTCCTACGTCGCCAAGTACGCCACCAAGGCCGCCGAGAACACGGGCACCCTCGACCGCCGCATCGGTGAACTGTCCGAACTCGACCGTCACGGCGTCCCGGACCACACCCGACGCCTCATCAAGGCGTGCAAGCTACTCGACCCGCTGTACCCGGACCGGCGCCTGTGGGCCTGGGCTCACATGCTCGGCTTCCGCGGCCACTTCTCCTCGAAGTCCCGCCGCTACTCGACCACGCTCGGCGCCCTCCGCCAGGCCCGCGCCGACTACCGCGCCGCCCAGGAGCACGCCGCTCTCGGACTCGACGACCAGGAGCCGGACACCGTCCTGGTCCTCGCCGACTGGCAGTACGCGGGCCATGGCCACACCCCCGGCGAATCCGTCCTCGCCGCCACCATCGCCCGCGGCCTCCAGCTCAACCGCCAAACCGCCCGTGAAGCCCTGCAAGACCTGGCTCTGGAAGGAGTCGCCGCATGACCGTCCGCACCCTTCCTGAGCGGTACTTGACCCCGGCTGACGTCGCCGAGCTGCTCGGCGTTCCGGTCGAGACGCTGTACCAGTGGCGGCGGAAGCGCACTGGCCCTCCGGCCTTCCGCGTCGGCCGGCATCTTCGCTACGACCCCGCACGGCTTCGCCAGTGGGTCGACGGTCTGACCGAGGTGGCCGCCTGATGCCTGGGCACGTGCAGGATCGCTGGTACAAGACCGAGACAGGCCCGGACGGCAAGCCGGTGAAAGTGAAGACGGACCGCTACGGCAGCGGCCTCCGCTACCGGGCCCGGTACGTCGGGCCGGACGGCACCGAAAAGAGCCGGTCCTTCCCCGACCGCCAGAAGCGCCGGGCGGAAGAGTGGCTGGCCGAGACGGCCGCCGACATGACCCGTGGCCAGTACGTCGACCCCAAGGCCGCCCGCATGACCTTCCAGCAGTACGCGGAACGCTGGATCGCCGGTCAGACGACCGACCTGAACACCCGTATCGGAGTGGAAACCCGGCTCCGCCTGCACGCCTTCCCCCGCATCGGGGCGCGTCCGCTCGGGTCCTTCCGCCCGGTCCACATCCGCGAGTTCGTGCGCGACCTGGAGAACCACTCGATAGGCGGCACCTACGCCCGCAACATCTACGTCAACGTCCGCGCGGTGCTGTCGGCCGCCGTGGATGACGGCCACCTCGCCCGGAACCCATGCTCGGCGGCATCTGTCCGCCCACCGGCCGTCCCGACCGCCCGGGTCGTGCCGTGGCTCCCCTCCCAAGTGCTCGCAGTCCGCGAGGCCCTACCCGAGCGTTACCGAGCCATGGTCGACGTGGGCAGCGGCTGCGGCCTCCGACAGGGCGAGATCATCGGCCTGGCCGAAGACGCGTTGCTGCTCGACAGCGACACCCTGCGAGTCACCACTCAGGTCAAGCTGATCCGGGGCATAGCGGTCTTCGCCCCGCCCAAGGGCAACAAGGAGCGTGACGTGCCGCTGCCGTCCTCGGTCGCCTCGGCCCTGCGCCGGCACATGGATCGTCACCCGCCCGTGGCCATCAAGCTGCCATGGGGCAGGCCGGACGGCCCGCTCACCGAACGGCGCCTGATCTTCACGAACACGGTCGGCGGGATCGTCTGGCGGAGCAACTTCAACGTGCACGAGTGGAAGCGCGCCCTCGCCGCGGCCGGCCTCATCCCGACGCCGGAACCCGGCAAGCCGTACGCCTCAGCTCGGCAGCACGGGATGCACGCCCTTCGCCACTTCTACGCCTCGGTCCTCCTGGACGCGGGCGAGAGCATCAAGGCCGTGAGCGAGTACCTGGGGCACGCCGATCCGGCGATGACACTGCGGGTGTACGCCCACCTGATGCCCAGCAGCAGCGAGCGAGCCCGCCGGCCACTGGACGACGTCTTCGCCACGGCCCGGGAGCCCTGACGGCCCAGAGACGGCCCACCGGGTACGAGACAGCCCCCTGCTGGCGGAAAAACCGCTGGTAGGGGGCTTCTTCATGCCTGTGGGAGACCAGTTCTCCGGGTGCAGGCATAACTCTCCCAGTGTCGCAGATCCACTCGGGTGACCTCGCCTGCCGTGGTCGGCTCCACTGCGGTGGAAGCCGCAGGAGGAAAGCCGGTGCCGTGAGGGAAGGCTTCCGGCAGCATGCGAGCACTGTCGGGTTGGGTCGAGGGGGGAGGGAACGTGTCGGCGTCCTCCAGGGCTTTGGCCGTGTCCACGTCGTCCAGTCTGGTCGCGGTGTCCGCGGTCACCGTGTCCCACGGCCCGCAGGCGGTGGTGTGGGTGATGTGGGCCTGCTGGGCCGCGCTCGCCGTCGCCACGGTGGCGATCCTCGCCGGTGAGCGCCGGGACAGGGCCTGACCCGCATCGCCGCGCCGCGTCGTCTCGTCCCCGCCCGGGTCCTCCGGCGTCGCCCGGGACGACAGCGGGCCCCCGCCCTTTCGGACGGGAGCCCACGAGCCGATACGGCCGTCTCAGCCGGAGCCCACGAAGAGCACCAGCAGCAGCCACACCACCGGAGCGGTCGGCAGCAGCGAGTCGAGCCGGTCCATGATGCCGCCGTGACCCGGCAGCAGCGTGCCCATGTCCTTGATGCCGAGGTCGCGCTTGATCATGGACTCACCGAGGTCGCCCAGCGTGGCGCTGACGGCGACCGCGAGGCCGAGCACCAGACCCTGCCACCACGCCCCGTCGTCGATGAGGAACTGCAGGCACAGCGCGCCCGCGACCATCGCGAAGGACACCGCGCCGAGCAGGCCCTCGCGGGTCTTGCCGGGGCTGATGCGCGGGGCGAGCTTGTGCCGGCCGAACCGCCAGCCGACGGCGTAGGCGCCCGTGTCGCTGACGACGGTGAGCAGCAGGAAGGTGAGCACCCGCTGCGGCCCGTCGTCCGCGGTGAGCATCATCGCCACGAACGTCGCCAGGAACGGCACGTAGAACGCCGCGAAGACGCCGGCGGTGACGTCCCTGAGGTAGTTCTCCGGCGGTTCCGTCATGCGCCAGGCCAGCACCGCAAGGGCGGTGAGCGCCATGGCGACCCAGGCGCCCTCGGCGCCCCGGACGTACCCGGCGACGACCATCGCGGCCCCGCCGAGCGCGAGCGGCACGAGCGGTGCCCGGATGCCCCTGCGCTCGTCGAGCCGCTTGGTCAGCTCCCACAGACCCACCACGACGGCGACCGCGACGACGCCGACGAAGACGGCCTTCACGATGAACAGCGACGCGACGATCACCGCCCCGAGACCGACCCCGACCCCTATCGCGGCACTCAGGTCGCGACCCGCGCTCTTCTTCTGCGGCTTGGGGGCCGGCTGCGAGGCGTCGGGCATGGGCTCCGGGTGGGTCTCGTCGCGGACCGGGGAGCCGCTCGGCCGAGCGATCCCCCGGTCGTCGTCCTGGTTGCCGCCGGATTCGGTCACGCCGGGAACGATGGGCATGGGGCGAGTCTGAGGCGCTTCATACGCATCGTATGCGGGACCCGCCGGAGCGGCTCCCGGGGCGTGTCCGTGGCCGGGTGCGTGGACGTACCCGTGACCGGGGCCGGGCACGGGCGCGTGGCCCTGCCCTTGGTCGGTGGGCCCCCAGTACCCGGCCTGTGGCGGCGCCCCCCAGGAAGAGTCGTTCATCAGACCTCGAGAAGCTCCGCTTCCTTGTGCTTCAGGAGCTCGTCCACCTGCGCGACGTACTTCGCGGTGGTGTCGTCGAGCTCCTTCTCCGCACGGCGGCCCTCGTCCTCGCCGACCTCGCCGTCCTTGATCAGCTTGTCGATGGCCTCCTTCGCCTTGCGGCGCACGGAGCGGATCGAGATCTTCGCGTCCTCGCCCTTGCCCTTGGCGACCTTGATGTACTCGCGGCGGCGCTCCTCGGTCAGCTCCGGGAACACCACACGGATGATGTTGCCGTCGTTGCTCGGGTTGACGCCGAGGTCGGAGTCGCGGATCGCCTGCTCGATGTTGCGCAGCGCGCTCTTGTCGAACGGGGTCACCACGGCCATGCGCGGCTCCGGCACCGAGAACGAGGCCAGCTGGTTGATCGGGGTCGGCGCACCGTAGTAGTCGGCCACGATCTTGTTGAACATCGCCGGGTGCGCACGGCCGGTGCGGATCGCGGCGAAGTCCTCCTTGGCGACCACGACGGCCTTCTCCATCTTCTCCTCGGCCTCGAGGAGGGTCTCTTCGATCACCACTTGCTCCTGCGTGTGAGTAGGCCCGGCTGCGTTTCCTCAGGGGCGGCGGCCGGCTGCGTCGCGTCTTCTTCTGCACGGTTCCCGACCGGCGGGACATTGTCCATCCCCCGGCCCGGCTCCGTCCCGTCCGTCCCCCGGACGGGGTTGTTCTCGGGAACCTCAGTCCCGGCTGCCGGGGTCCCCCACCAGCGTGCCGATCTTCTCACCCTTGACGGCACGCGCGATGTTGCCCTCCGCCAGCAGCTCGAACACCACGATCGGGAGCTTGTTGTCACGGCACAGCGTCACGGCCGTGGCGTCGGCGACCTTGAGGTCGCGGGTGATGACCTCGCCGTACCCGAGGTGGTCGAACTTGACCGCGTCGGGGTTGGTCTTCGGGTCGGAGTCGTAGACCCCGTCCACGCCGTTCTTGCCCATGAGCAGGGCCTCGGCGTCGATCTCCAGGGCGCGCTGCGCGGCGGTGGTGTCGGTGGAGAAGTACGGCATTCCCATACCGGCGCCGAAGATGACCACGCGGCCCTTCTCCAGGTGCCGCACGGCGCGCAGCGGGATGTAGGGCTCGGCGACCTGCCCCATGGTGATGGCGGTCTGCACGCGGCAGTCCACGCCGACCTTCTCCAGGAAGTCCTGCAGGGCGAGGCAGTTCATGACCGTGCCGAGCATGCCCATGTAGTCGGAGCGGGCCCGGTCCATGCCGCGCTGCTGGAGTTCGGCGCCGCGGAAGAAGTTGCCGCCGCCGATGACGACGGCGATCTGCGCCCCGTCGCGCACGACGGCCGCGATCTCGCGGGCGATCTTGTGCACCACGTCGGGGTCGACGCCCAGGCCGCCGCCGCCGGAGAAGGCCTCTCCGGACAGCTTCAGCAGGAACCGGCCGGGTACTTTGCCGTCGTCGCTCTTCTGGGCCTTGGTCGTCATGGGGGATCCCGCCTCTTTCACGTGGTGCACATGCGAAGAAGGCCATTGCCGGTGGGGCGTGATTCGCATCCCATACGGCAATGGCCTCCTCGTCAGATCTGCTGTCGTCCGCCACTCATGTGACGGCGTACGCGGACGACTGCTCCGACCCTATCGGGGCCGGGCGCCGATCGCGGTACGGACTCAGATGCCGACCTTGATGCGCGTGAAGCGCTTCAGGGTGACACCGGCCTCGTCCAGGATCTTCTGGACGGACTTCTTGTTGTCGAGCGCGTACGGCTGGCCGAGCAGCGTGGCGTCCTTGAAGAAGCCGTTGAGACGGCCCTCGACGATCTTCGGCAGCGCGGCCTCGGGCTTGCCCTCGGCGCGGGTGGTCTCCTCGGCGACGCGGCGCTCGGACTCGACGACCTCGGCCGGGACGTCCTCCTTGGAGAGGTACTTCGGCGCGAAGGCGGCGATGTGCTGGGCGACGCCCTTGGCGATCTCCGCGTTCGGCTTGTCCAGCTCGACGAGGACACCGATCTGCGGGGGCAGGTCGGGCATCGTGCGGTGCATGTAGGCCGTGACGTAGCCGTCGGCGTACTGCGCGAAGCGGTCCAGGACGATCTTCTCGCCCAGGTTGGCGTTGGCCTCGTCGACGAACGCCTGGACGGTCTTGCCGGACTCGATCTCGGAGGCGAGCAGGGCCTCGAGGTCGGCCGGGGAGGTCTTGGCGACGTGCTCGGCGATGGTCCTGGCCACGGCCTGGAACTTTTCGCCCTTGGCGACGAAGTCCGTCTCGCACTTCAGCTCGACGAGGACACCGGAGGAGTTGTCGTCGGCGATGATCGAGACGACGGCACCGTTCTCGGCGGAGCGGCCCTCGCGCTTGGCGACGCCCTTCTGGCCCTTGATGCGGAGCGCCTCGACGGCCTTCTCGACGTTGCCCTCGGCCTCGTCCAGCGCCTTCTTGCAGTCCATCATGCCGGCGCCCGTGAGCTCACGGAGCTTCTTGACGTCGGCGGCGGTGTAGTTCGCCATGAGTCTGTGAATCTCTCTCGAAGTCTGGAAGATCGAAGATCTGCGGATGCGCTCCATGGAGCAGGAGCGCGCTGTCCTTCCGCTGACCTACGGGTGAACGGCGGGAGCGGACTTCACCGCGCCGGTGGGCGCTGGTTGCGGTGCCGCTCCCGCCGTCACCTCGGACTGACGGGTCAGGCCTGCTCGGCCTCGGCCGGCTTCTCGGCCTCGGCCGGCTGCTCGCCCTCGGCCGGCTGCTCGGCCTCGGCGGCCGGGGCAGCCTCGGCGGCCGGAGCGGCGTCGGTGGCCGGAGCGGCCTCGTCGGCCTTCTTCTCGCCCTCGAGCAGGTCGCGCTCCCACTCGGCGAGCGGCTCGCCCGCGGCCTTCTCGCCCTTGCCCTCGGTGGCGACACCGCTGCGGGCGATGAGGCCCTCGGCGACGGCGTCGGCGATGACGCGGGTGAGCAGGGTGACGGAGCGGATCGCGTCGTCGTTGCCCGGGATCTTGTAGTCGACCTCGTCGGGGTCGCAGTTGGTGTCGAGGATCGCGACGACCGGGATGTTCAGCTTCCGGGCCTCACCGACGGCGATGTGCTCCTTCTTGGTGTCCACGATCCAGACGGCGCTGGGCACCTTCTGCATCTCGCGGATACCGCCGAGGGTCTTCTCCAGCTTGGCCTTCTCGCGCGAGAGCACGAGAAGCTCCTTCTTGGTCAGACCGGACGCGGCGACGTCCTCGAAGTCGATCTGCTCGAGCTCCTTGAGGCGCTGCAGACGCTTGTAGACGGTCGAGAAGTTGGTGAGCATGCCGCCCAGCCAGCGCTGGTTGACGTAGGGCATGCCGACGCGGGTGGCCTGCTCGGCGATGGCCTCCTGCGCCTGCTTCTTCGTGCCGACGAACATGACCGTGCCGCCGTGGGCGACGGTCTCCTTGACGAACTCGTAGGCGCGGTCGATGTACGACAGCGACTGGAGCAGGTCGATGATGTAGATGCCGTTGCGCTCGGTGAAGATGAAGCGCTTCATCTTCGGGTTCCAGCGACGGGTCTGGTGACCGAAGTGGACGCCGCTCTCCAGCAGCTCCCGCATCGTGACGACGGCCATGGCCGTATCTCCTTGAGTTTCTCGGTTGTGCCGCGGGGGCCGGACGGCTCCCGCGCCTGACGCCCGCTGCGCGCCGTGCCGCGAGGGACCGAGGGGCGCTGATACGGACCGTCTCCGGCTGTCGTATCGGGGCGTGCGAAGTCGACCCGGTGACCCGGATCGCCACCAGAAGTGTACGGGACCCGGGAGGCCCCGGGTGACGCCGATGTCCACAAGCGGGCGGTGGTCCACAGGCCCGGGCGGCGACGGGGGCGTTCCGCGACGATTCTCCGCATGCGAGCGAAGCGATGTGTGCGCGTGATCACGCGCCTGGTCCTGCTGGTGGTCCTGACGGCGACGGCCCTGCTGGCCCCGCCGCCCGCCCTGTTCGCGGCGGGCGGCCCCGCCGCGGTCCCCACCACCGAGCCGGCTCCCGACCGCACGGGTCCGGCCGGGGACGGCGCCGTCCCCGCCCTCGGCCGCGTGTGGCCGGTCGGCGCCCGGCCGCCGGTCCTGCGCGGCTGGGAACCACCGGCGACGGTGTACGCGGCGGGCCACCGGGGCGTGGACCTCACGGCGCCGCCGGGCGCACCGGTACGGGCGGTGGCCGCGGGGACGGTGTCCTTCGCGGGGAGAGTGGCGGGCAAGGGCGTCGTCTCGGTGGAGCTGACCGGTACCGGGGATCCCCCGCTGCGGACGACCTACGAGCCGGTGACGGCGTCGGTGGAGGAGGGCGAGGAAGTGGCCGCGGGCCAGGTGATCGGCAGGGTGACGGCGACCGGCTCGCACTGCCCGGCCACCTGTGTCCACTGGGGCCTGCGCCGGGGCGAGACCTACCTTGACCCGCTGTCCCTGCTCCCGCCCTGGTTGCTGCGCGCGGGACCGTCCCGGCTGCTGCCGGTTCCGCAGTCACCGGGGTGACCGGTGCCGCAGGCGGCGCCACTGCGCTGTCACGCGCGCCGGAGGTGCTGCCGCGCCGGCCGGAAGGGGAACCGACCCTCGCGGGACTCAGCCCCGCACGCCCCGCAGGGCCATCGACACCGCCGCGTCCGTGATCGCCTCGGGCTCCTCGGCCGCCCCCAGTTCGATCCGCCGCACGGCCGCGTCCACGACGCCCTGGACCAGCATCGCCGCGAGCCGCGGCTGCTCGTGGCCCAGCTCCGCGAGCGCCTCGACGATCATCGCGACCAGGCCGCCGTGGGCCGCGCGGATCTTCTCCCGGGCACCGGCGTCCAGCTCGCTCGCCGAGATCGCCACCACGGCCCGGTGCCGCCGGTCACCGACCAGCAGGAGTTGCTGGCGCACATACGCCTCGACCTTGGCCTCCGGCGTCTGCGCCCGCTCCATCTCCGCCGCCACCTCGGCCGCCCAGACCGGGAAGTCGACCTCGCACAGCTCCTCGACGACGGCAGCCCGTGAGCGGAAGTACTCGTAGACGCTCGAACGCGCGAGTCCCGTCCGTTCGGCGAGAGCCGGGAAGGTCAACGCCTCCGTACCGCCCTCCGACAACAAGGAACGAGCCGCGTCCAGCAGGGCGGCTCGCTGCATCGACCGGTGCTCGGCCACGGAGGCCGCTCGAATCCTTGGCACGTCAACCACTCTACGGACGCGCCCCGCCCGACGGGAGTGCCTCCGGCCCAGCCGATCGCATCAGACCGGGTCAGGCAACGTCAGGCCAGGTCAAGTCAGGTCAGGTCAGGTCAGGTCAGCGGCCGAAGCTTGCCAGCTTCGCTCTGAGCTGGAGCACCGACTTGGTGTGGATCTGGCTGACCCGGCTCTCGGTCACGCCCAGCACATTGCCGATCTCCGCGAGCGTGAGTCCCTCGTAGTAGTACAAGGTGACCACGGTCTTCTCCCGGTCGGGCAGCGTGTTGATCGCCCGCGCCAGGAACCTGCGCAGCTCCCGGTCCTCGGCCACCTCGACCGGGTTGTCGGCGGCGGTGTCCTCCAGGGTGTCCAGCACGCTCATCCCGTCGCCGCCCTCGCCGCCGATGTGCAGCAGCTCGTCCAGCGCCACCACGTTGGCCAGGGACAGCTGGCTGAAGACCGCGTGGAGGTCCTCGACGGCGATGCCCATCTCGCCGGCCACCTCGCCCTCCGTCGGCGTCCGCCGCAGCCGGGCCTCCAGGGTGGCGTACGCGCGCTCGACGTTGCGTGCCTTCTGCCGCACCGAGCGGGGGATCCAGTCCAGGGCCCGCAGCTCGTCGATCATGGCCCCGCGGATCCGGGTGATCGCGTACGTCTCGAACTTGATCTCCCGGTCGAGGTCGAACTTCTCGATCGCGTCGATCAGCCCGAACACCCCGGACGAGACGAAGTCCGCCTGCTCCACGTTGGACGGCAGCCCCACGCTGACCCGGCCCGCGACGTACTTCACCAACGGCGAGTAGTGCAGGATCAGCTGCTCCCGCAGCCGCTCGTCCCCCGTCGCCTTGTACGACCGCCACAGCTCGTCGAGCGTCGAGGGAGCGGGCGGCCGCGCGCTGCCACCGTCACGGGCGGCTGGGGGGATCGCCGCCCGGTCGGACCCGGAGGTGTGCTGGGGCATTCGTCGCCTTGTGCCGTTCTGCTGCGCAGGGGTGCTGCTGAGGTGGGCTGTCTGTCTGATGTCGAGTTGCCTGTCCGTGTCGGGATCCTCGTGAGCGTAGCGTGACTGCGGAGTCGCGTTGCGCGAGTAGTGGGGGCGCGGGCAGGCGCAGATACGTTCCTCGGGATGCCCCGAAGCGCCCTCGCATCCGGTCGGTGTGACAACCCGAGGAGCCCAACTGGGCCCATTATCAAGGGCTCTGAGGGTTCCCCCGGACGGCCGAACGCCGAGCGTCAGCCCGGTCCCCGCCCGTCCCCGGCCGATGTCACCGCCTGGCGTGTCAACTTCCAGCCGTCGCCGTGTCGTTCGACGTAACCGAGTGCTCGGAGTTCGTACAGTCTGGCGATCGCGTCGTCCGGTGCGGTCTGGGCGCGGCGTGCGATCTCGTCCGGCCGGGCGGCCATCCGGGCGGGGAGGGCTGCCAGTACCTGCCGGATGGCCGGTTCCAGTAGGTCCCGGGGCAGTACGGGGCCACGGCGTTCGGGTGCCAGCTGCCCGATGTCGCCGACCAGTTCGACGACGTCGGCGGCGTCGGCGACCAGGAACGCCTCGCCGCGCAGCAGTTCGTGGACCCCGGCGGACAGTGCGCTGGTGGCGGGGCCCGGCACGCCCATCGTGTGCCGGCCGAGGCGCTGCGCGGCCCTCGCGGTGACGAGGGAGCCGCTGCGGTGGGCGGCCTCGACGACCACGGTGCCGCGGGTGAGCGCCGCGATCACCCTGTTGCGCAGGATGAACCGGCTGGGCGTCGGATGCTCACCGGGTGGCAACTCGCCGACGACCAACCCCTGCTCGGCGATCCTGCCGATCAGCTGGGTGTGCCCGCGCGGGTAGGGCCGGTCGACGCCGCAGGCCAGGACGGCGACGGTGGCGCCTCCGGCCCCGAGCGCGCCGCGGTGGGCGGCGCCGTCGATCCCGTAGGCACCCCCGGACACCACGACCCAGCCCTGCTCCGCGAGGCCGGCGGCGAGGGTGGCGGCCATGTGGGCCCCGTACTCGGTGCAGGCGCGGGCTCCCACGACGGCCACCGACTTCAGTGCCCATATCCGCAGGCCGGCCGGCCCGCGCACCCACAGGCCGAGGGGCCGGGCGTCACCGAGGTCGTCGAGCTGTCCCGGCCACTCGGCGTCCCCGGGGCACACGAACCGCACGCCTGCCTCCCGGGCGGCTTCCAGATCCCGTCGTGGCCGGGCCACCGCGGCCCGGGCCACCATCCCGGTCCACCGCTTCCGGCTCACTCCGGGCGGCACGGGCCCGCCCTCCGCCAGCCGCCGCGCCACTTCCCCGGTACCGAGTTCCCGCACCCATCGGCCGGCGGTCTCATCGCCGGGTTCGATGACCCGGGTGAGGAGAACGCGGCGGAGCAGCTCGTCGTCCCGTTCGCCCGTGCCGCTCACGTCATCGCCCCGATGGCCATGGGCACGCCGCGCGGCACGCCCGTGCGGAGCTGGAGGGCGAGGGCGACGTCCGTCGCGTCGGGGCGGTCGTGACCGGCGAGGTCGGCGACCGTCCAGGCGACCCGCAGCACCCGGTCCAGGCCGCGGGCGGTCAGCACGCCCCGTTCGAGGCTGCGCTCGGCCTCGTCCATCGCGCCGGGCACGGCGTACCAGCGGCTGCGCAGCTCACGGCCGGGGATCTCGCTGTTCGTGCACCAGGGGGTGCCCGCGAGGCGTTCCGCCGCCCGGCCCCGGGCCTCCCGTACCCGGTCGGCCACCGTCGCCGTGGTTTCGCCACGGGCACCGCGGGCGGTCAGCTCGGTGCGGGTCACGCGGTCGACCTCCACCCGCAGGTCGACGCGGTCGAGCAGCGGGCCGGAGAGCCTGGCCTGGTACCGGCGGATCGCCGAGGGTGGGCACTCGCACAGGTCGTCGCGCAGCGAGAACCGCCCGCACGGGCAGGGGTTGGCCGCGAGCACCATCAGGAACTTGGCCGGGAAGCGCACCACCCCTGCGCTGCGGGCGATCACGACGTGCCCGGCCTCCAGCGGCTGTCGCAGGGCGTCGAGGGCCTGGCTGCTGAACTCGGGCGTTTCGTCCAGGAACAACACGCCGCGGTGGGACAGCGAGACCGCGCCGGGGCGCGCGATCCCCGGACCGCCCCCGACGAGCGCCTGCATCGTGGCCGAATGGTGCGGTGCGCAGTAGGGGGCGGCATCGATCAGCGGCTTGCCCGGGGGCAACAGGCCGGCCACCGAGTGCACCGCCGTGACCTCCAGCGACTCCTGCCGGCCGAGTCCGGGCAGGATGGTCGGCAGCCGCTCGGCGAGCATCGTCTTGCCGGCCCCGGGAGGCCCTTCCAGGAACAGATGGTGCCCTCCGGCCGCGGCCACCTCCACGGCCGTGCGTGCCGAGGTCTGGCCGACGACGTCCGCCAGGTCGTGGCCGTGATCGTGCTGGGCCGCTCCCGCACTGTGCATGCCGGTGGCCGCCCCCGTCCCCGGCACGCGCAGACCGGCCAGGAGCGGGTCCGGGCGGCCCGGCTCGTCCTGCTCCTCGTCAGGCACGGGCTCATCGGCCAGCACCGCGATCAGCTGCCGCAGGCTCCGCACGCCCAGCACCGACACCCCGGGCACCAGCGACGCCTCCGGTGCCGCGCATTCCGGGACCACCACCTGCTCGTATCCGGCGTCTGCGGCCGCCAGGACCGCCGGCAGGACCCCTCGGACCGGCCGCACCCTCCCGTCCAGCCCCAGCTCCCCGATCATCACGATGTCGGCGAGGACCCGGGGGTCGATGCGCTCCGCCGCACCGAGGACCGCCGCCGCGACGGCCAGGTCGAAACCGCTGCCGGACTTGGGGACGGAAGCCGGGCTCAGGCCCACCGTGAGTTTCTTCTGCGGCCAGGCCGCTCCGGAGTTGACCACTGCCGCGCGGACCCGGTCCCGGCTCTCCGTGAGGCTCTTGTCGGGCAGGCCCACCAGCGTGAAAGCCGCGACGCCCGGCTCCAGGTCCGCCTGGACCTCGACGACCACGCCCTCGACACCGACCAGTGCGACCGAACACGTACGGGCGAATGCCATTCAGGCCACCCCCCGCACGTGTTCGACCACGGCGGCCCCGCGCGCCGGAAGGAGCACTCCGACCAGGTCGATGCGGACTCCGCCGGGCGGTGCTCCGCCGTGGGTCTGGATCCAGCGCTCGGCGAGATCGCGCAACCGCTGCGCCTTCTGCGGGGTCACGGCTGCCATCGGGTGCTCGAAGGGCCCTTCCCTGCGGGTCTTCACCTCGCAGACGACCAGGACGTCCCCGTCTCTGGCCACGATGTCGATCTCGCCGCTGCGGCCCGAGCGCCAGTTGCGCTCCAGGACCGTCAGGCCCGTCTCCGCCAGTCGCCGGGCCGCCAGGGTCTCTCCGTACCTGCCCATCGCACTGCGTGCGTTCACGTCGGCACCACCTCCGGCGCCAACGATCACGCAGCCCGCTCCACGAAGTGGATCTTGGTGGACGGCTCGGCCGTTGTGGACAACCTCGTCACCCAGCCGGGTGACCGGGCGGCGGTCAGCCGCTGGGCAGCTCCAGGTCGCTCTTGTTCAGCTCCTCGATGTTCACGTCCTTGAACGTGAGCACCCGGACCTGCTTCACGAAGCGTGCCGGCCGATACATGTCCCACACCCAGGCGTCCGCCATGGACACCTCGAAAAACACCTCGCCCTGGACCGAGTGCACCTGCATCTCGTAGTCGTTGGTGAGGTAGAAGCGCCGTTCGGTCTCGATCACGTATTTGAACAGACCGACGACATCGCGGTACTCCCGGTAGAGCTTCAGCTCCATCTCGGTCTCGTACTTCTCGAGGTCCTCGGCGCTCATGGCATGTTCCCCTTCAGCCGTGCGATCCCCCCATTGTGCGCCAGTCCCGTGAGCCCCTAGACGATTTCCGGGTCAAGGATCACAGGCCTGGGCGGGGGACCCTCGTCGAGCAGCGTGCGCAGCAGCCCGGCGAGTCTGGTCGGATACACCGTCTCATGTGCCCGGCTCAGTTCCGGACACGTCCACCAGCGCGCTCCGGCGACGCTGCGCCGTTCCAGCTCGGTCAGTCCGGCCGCGGCGACCGCCGTACGGTCCGTGCGGGCCAGGAAGTACCACTCGTCCTGGTCCCAGCGGCGGCCCGCGAACGGGAACGAGCAGTGCCGCTGCCACAGCACCGGTCCGAGGTCGACGTCGGTGATGCCGGTCTCCTCGGCGAGTTCCCGCAGGGCGGCCTGTTCACGGGTCTCGTCGCCCTCGACACCGCCACCGGGGGTGAACCACCAGTCGTCGGCGGGATCGTCCGGCTCGTGCCCGTGCAGCAGCAGGATGCGGTCCTGCGGGTCGAGCAGCACCACCCGGGCCACCTTGCGGAGCCCGCCCTCGTAGGTGTCCCGGCCCGCGCCCTCGGGGTCAGCGGGCACGCGTCGGCTCCGCGTCCGCGCGCCGGCCCGCGCCCGTGCGCTTGGCGATCGGCCCGTAGGCGCCACCGCCCAGCACCAGCACGGCGCCGACGATCACGAGGAGGACCATCGTGCGCAGGGGGCCGGGCGAGGAGAGCGAGCCGAGCGGTTCGAAGCCGGTGGGGCGCTCCAGCATGCCCTTCATGGGCCAGACGACGGCGTCGACACGGGCGTCGACGGCGGAGCGGGCCACCGTGCCGCCGGCGGCGTCGGTCAGGTGGGCGGTGGAGTCCAGGGAACTGCCGCGCTCGTCCCCGAGCAGGAAGAGACGGCCTTCGGGGACGGTCACCGTCGGGAAATCGGTGATCTCCGCCGGCGTGCCGTCCGGCAGATACGGTTCGTCGATCTCCTTGCCGTTGACCTCGAGCTTGCCGTCCTGGCAGCAGGAGACCGTGTCGCCGCCGATGGCGACCACGCGCTTGACCATGGGCGCGTCGCCCCAGTTCGTGTCCTTGAAGACCACGACGTCGCCGCGGCGCACGTCGCCGCCGTCGACACGCTGCGCCAGGATGCGGTCGCCCGCGTCGATCGTCGGGGTCATGGAGCTGGTGGGCACGGTGTACGGCAGGTAGACCACCGCCGCCCAGGCGAAACCGCCGAGGAAAAGCACCAGGCCCAGCGCGACGGCCAGCCCGGACAACCGCTGTCCGGTCCGGCTGCCCACCGGGCCCGTCCCTGAGCCGCCGCTGCGCGGGGCCGTGTGCGTCATGCTCTCGCCACCCATGGGTCCGCACCCTACCCGGGGGTACGGTCCGGGGTCAGCCCGTGCCCGGCATCACCGTCAGCGCCGCCGGGAGAGCCGACTCGGGCCGAGCCGCCCCACGTGCCCCCGCCGGGGCGGCACGCGTCTCGCACGCCGCCGCGCCCCGGCCTCTACTGCTTCCGGCGGCGCCACCACACCACCGGCAGCACGCCGGCCAGTGCCAGGCCCTGCGGCGCGACCGTCCAGCCCGCGGCGGCCGGCTGGGCGTTCAGACCGCTCTGGTCGAAGGTGTCCGGCACCGGCAGGGTGTCCCAGCGGTTGACCGGCCAGGCGATGACGACGGCACGGCCGACGACCTCCTTCACGGGGACCATGCCGTTGTGCTTGTCGGCCCGGTTGTAGCGGGAGTCGCGCGAGTTCTGCCGGTGGTCGCCCATGACCCAGATGTAGCCCTCGGGGACCTTCTCCTTGAACTGGCCCCCCTGGTCGTCCTGGCTGCACGGCGTGTTGCCGGCGTAGACGTAGGACGCCTCGTCCAGCGCCTTGCCGTTGACCTTCAGCGGGCCGGTGCCGTTGCACTCGACCGTGTCGCCGCCGACACCGATGACGCGCTTGATGAGGTCCTTCTCCTCCGAGGACGGCATGAGGCCGATCCAGCTGAGGAACGTCTGCAGCGCGTTCGGGTCGGTGGTGGGCTCGCCCGCCAGCCAGTTGTCCGGGTCGTGGAAGACGACGACCTCGCCGCGCTCGGGCTCGGAGCCGAACCACGGGGTGAGCTTGTCGACCAGGACGCGGTCGCCCTGCTGGAGGGTGTTCTGCATCGAGTCGGAGGGGATGGAGAACGCCTGCACCAGGAAAGTCTTGATCAGCAGCGCCAGGACCAGCGCGATACCGATCAGGATCGGCAGCTCCTTCCAGAAGGAGCGCTGCTTCTTCGGTGCCCGGGGCGTGCCGCCCGGCCCGTGGTCATCGGCTGTCGTGTGCTCGCCCGTCACCCTGTCGTCCTCGGCTGCTGTCCCGGAGTCGTTCCCGGGGGTCACGGCGCTGTCCGCCGCCGGGACGGCGGATTGCGCGGGGCGTCCGCGGTGCTCCTCGCCGTCGTGTCCGGACCGTGCGCCGACCGCCACATCCCCCACGCCAACTCCTCACTCTGTGCCGCCGCCCGCGCCAGATTCGGCGCAGGCCCACCACTCCCATAACGAGCGGGAGTTCCGCAGGAGTCGGGAGCTGGATCGTTCCGTTCGCATCGTAGGGGGCAACCCTATGCGACAGTCCGGGAGCGGCGGTCGACCCGGTGGCCGAGTCGGACACGGAGGCATAGGTGTTCGGTTCGTCCAGGGTGGTCCAGTGCCCGAAGGGCCAGGCGATGACCATGGCCCGGCCGACGACCTCGTCCTCGGAGACCGTGCCGCCGTAGTCGGTGTTCTGGTGGGCGCGGGAGTCCGCGGAGTTGTTCCGGTGGTCGCCCATCACCCACAGCCGGCCCTGGGGGACGGTGACGTCGAACGGCGTGTCGGACGGGGCGGCGCCGGGGTACAGGTAGTCCTCGTTCAGCGGGACGCCGTTGACGGTCACGCGCCCCTGCGCGTCGCAGCACGTGACGCGGTCGCCGCCGACGCCGACGACCCTCTTGATGAGGTCCTTCTCGTTCTCGGACGGCAGCAGGCCGATGAAGGTGAGCCCCTCCTTGACCTGCTTGACGACGACCGGGTCCTCCTTCTTGGGAGCGGTCTGCTCGTCGCGCAGCCAGCCGCCGGGGTCCTTGAACACGACGACGTCCCCGCGCTCGGGCTCGGAGCCGAACCACGGGGTGAGCTTGTCGACCAGGACGCGGTCGCCGATCTGGATCGTCTGCTCCATGGACCCCGACGGGATGACGAAGGCCTGGACCAGGAACGTCTTCAGGACGAGGGCGATGAGGACGGCGACGCCGACGAGGAGGGGTATCTCCTTGACGGCACTGCGCCTGCGGCGCCGCTTGACCTTGCGCTGGAGCCGCCGCCGCTCGGCGCGCGTGCGGCCGCTGGAGGGCGCGGAGGCGCGCCGGGCGCCGGTGGGCAGCAGGTTGTCCGCGGGGCTGGCGGGGACGCCGCGCGGTTTGCCGCGGTTACCCATGGGCGCCCGCCCTTCCGGGGGCGGGCACGCGCGCGTAGGCGCCGGGGCGGTCGAGCCCGGTGGCGTGGCCGAAGGGCCAGACGATCCAGTCGGCGCGCCCGATGACGTCGCCGATCGGGATCATGCCGCCGCCGGGCGAGCCGAGGTGGTCGCGGGAGTCGCTGGAGCGGCTGCGGTGGTCGCCGAGCAGGAACAGCCTGCCCCGGGGCACGACGACGTCGAAGGGCACCGTGGAGGGGCTGTCACCGGGGTAGAGGAAACCCGACTCGTCGACCGGCCGGCCGTTCACCTGGATCCTCCCCTCCTCGTCGCAGCAGACCACGTGGTCCCCGCCCACACCGACCACGCGCTTCACGTAGTCGGCGTGCCCGAAGTACCCGGTGCCGTCGAACACGACGACGTCCCCCCGCTGCGGCTCGGCACCGAAACGGTACGCCAACTTGTTTACGAGGACGCGGTCGCCGATCCTCAATCCCCGCTCCATGGATCCGCTGGGGATCTGGAAGGGGCGTAGCACGAAGGTGCTGACCAGCAGCGCGAACAGCAGGCAGAGCAGCAGGACGAGGGTGATCCGGCCGCCGGGGAGCCAGGAGCTCGTCCTCGCCGGCAACGCGAAACGCGACCGTCCCTCCGGCCCTGCGGAGTCCGAGGCCGTGTGCCCGGCGTCGGAAGGGCGGGAGGAGCGGTCGCGCTCCGTGTGCTGTGCTTCGGTGTCCATCGGAGCCAGATGCTATCCGGCTCCGGCACGAACCCCGGAGAGCGCTCAGTTCTCGCGCTTCTCCTTGATCTTGGCGGCCTTGCCGCGCAGCTCGCGCAGGTAGTACAGCTTGGCGCGGCGGACGTCACCCTTGGTGACGAGCTCGATCTTCTCCACGATCGGGGTGTGCACCGGGAAGGTGCGCTCGACGCCGACGGAGAAGGAGACCTTGCGGACCGTGAAGGTCTCGCGGACGCCGGAGCCCTGGCGGCGGATCACGACGCCCTTGAACTGCTGCACACGGGAGCGGTTGCCCTCGATGACGCGGACGTGCACGTTGACCGTGTCGCCCGGGCGGAAGGCGGGGACGTCGCTGCGCAGCGACGCGGAGTCGACGGTGTCGAGCAGGTGAGACATTTCGTCTGCTTTCCTCGCTGATGCCACAGGTCATCAACGGAAACTAGGTGTTTCGGGATCAGGGCCGTGCCGGTCGGACGGGCGTCGTCTCCCCCTGTGGCAGGGGCGCGCGCCGGACCTGGGCACAACAGCTGGCTATTCTTCCACGCCGTCGGTCCTGCGCCAAAATCGGCCGTACGGCTCCCCCGCCGGGTCGGGTGCCCAGCCGAGGATGGAGAGCATCTCGCGGTCCTTCTTGTCGAAGGCCTTGGGGTCGCAGCGCTCGATCAGGTCGGGCCGGTGCGCGGTGGTGCGTTTGAGGGCCTCGTCACGCCGCCAGCGGGCGATCCTGCCGTGGTGGCCGCTGAGCAGCACGTCGGGGATGTCCCGGCCGCGCCACTCGGGCGGCTTGGTGTAGACGGGGCCCTCCAGCAGGTTGGCCATCGCGCCGGGCGCGAAGGAGTCGTCGCGGTGGGACTCGGCGTTGCCGAGGACGCCCGGCAGCAGCCGCGCCACGGCCTCGGTGACGACCAGGACGGCCGCCTCTCCCCCGGCCAGGACGTAGTCGCCGATGGAGACCTCGTACACCGGCACGCGGGTCGCGTACTCGTCGACGACGCGCCGGTCGATGCCCTCGTAGCGGGCCGGGGTGAAGATCAGCCAGGGGCGCTCGGAGAGGTGGACGGCGAGTTCCTGGGTGAAGGGGCGGCCGCTGGGGGTGGGCACGATGAGGGCGGGCTCGCGGGCGCCGGCCTCGTAGCCGTCGGCGAGGACGGAGTCCAGGGCGTCCCCCCAGGGCCCGGTCTTCATGACCATGCCGGGGCCGCCGCCGTAGGGCGTGTCGTCGACGGTGCTGTGCCGGTCGTAGGTCCATGCGCGCAGGTCGTGGACGTGGACGTCGAGCTGTCCACGCGCGCGTGCCTTCCCGACGAGGGAGACGTTCAGCGGTTCCAGGTACTCGGGGAAGATCGTGACGACGTCGAGGCGCATCAGGACTCGTCCCGGCCGGAGGCGATCTCGGCGCGGTCGTCGATCAGGCCCGGGGGCGGGGTGATGACGGCCTTCTGCTCCTCGAGGTCGATCTCGGCGACGATCTCCTCGACGAAGGGGACCATCACCTCGCTGCCGTCGGGGCGCTCCACGATGAACAGGTCCTGGGTGGGCAGGTGGGAGATCTCCGTGATGCGGCCGACCTCCGTGCCGTCCGCGGTGACCACGTCGAGGTCGATGAGCTGGTGGTCGTAGTACTCGTCGTCGCCCTCGGGCAGTTCCTCGGGGTCGACCTCCGCGATCAGGAGGGTGTTGCGCAGGGCCTCGGCGGCGGTGCGGTCGCCGACGCCCTCGAAGCGCAGCAGGAGACGGCCGCTGTGGACGCGGCCCGTCTCGATGGTGAGGGGTCCCGCGGAGGCGGGGTCGGTGGCGAGCACGCAACCGGGGGCGAGCCTCAGCTCGGGCTCGTCGGTCCGTACCTCGACGGTGACCTCGCCCTTGATGCCATGGGCACGGCCGATCCGTGCGACTACCAGCTGCACGTTGTCCATTCTCCTGTCATACGACTGCGGGCCGGGGACGGCCCAGTGGCCTTCCCCGGCCCGAGCCGGTGCTGCTGCGAAAGCGTCAGCGGACGTGGTCCACGTCGACGAGGTCGACGCGGACGCCGCGACCGCCGATGGCGCCCACGACGGTGCGCAGGGCACGAGCGGTGCGGCCGTTGCGGCCGATCACCTTGCCGAGGTCGTCCGGGTGGACCCGGACCTCGAGCACTCGCCCGCGGCGCAGGTTGCGCGAGGCGACCTGCACATCGTCGGGGTTGTCGACGATGCCCTTCACGAGGTGCTCGAGAGCCTCCTCGAGCATGCTCAGGCCTCGGTCGAAGCGGAGTCGGCGGCGGCCTCGTCCTTCTTCTCAGCCTTCTTCTTCTGGGTGATCGCCTCACCCTTGCCCTCGTCGTCACCGCCGAGCGCCTCGAACGACGGGCGCGCGGCCTTCTCGGGCTGCGTCAGGAGCGGGGCCGGAGCCGGCTCGCCCTTGAACTTCTGCCAGTCGCCGGTCTTCTTGAGGATGGCGAGCACGGGCTCGGTCGGCTGCGCGCCGACACCCAGCCAGTACGCGACACGGTCCGCGTCGACCTCGATCACCGACGGGTTGTACGTCGGGTGGTACTTGCCGATCTCCTCGATCGCACGGCCGTCACGACGGGTGCGGGAGTCGGCGACGACGATGCGGTAGTGAGGCGAACGGATCTTGCCCAGACGCTTCAGCTTGATCTTGACTGCCACGGGAGTGGGTTCTCCTGGATTTGACGTGGTTGGGCACGGCGAGAGAGCCGCGTGGGGTTGCGGTACCCGAGTGCCCGATGGACGCGTCAGCCGGAGGCGAGAGGGTTCCTGTGCGGCTGTCGAGTACAGCTAGCCATTGTGCCACACCCTCGGGGCCGCTCCGGGCCGGGGGCGGAAGCCCGGTGTGCGGGCACACCGGAGCGGCACCCGGCGTGGAGGTGAGACACGTCGGGTGCCGGCCACTCCCCGGCTTCGGTCCGACCGGCAGCCACGAGATGCCGGTGGGAGACGTCAGCCGGCCACCGCTCCCACGACGTCGGGGATGCGGAACGGCTTGCCGCAGCCGCCGCAGACGATGGGCGCCTGGGCGAGGACCGAGGGGACGACCCGGACGTTGCGGCCGCAGTCGCAGACCGCCTTGACGCGGACGCCGCCGCCGGAGGAGCCGTGTCGGGCGGCCGGGCCCCGGAAGGTGCGGGAGGTGTCGGAGGAGGTGGCCGCCGTGTGCGCCTTCAGGGCGCGCTGGAGGCGCTCCATGGTCGGGCGGTAGCGGCGCTTGGCCTCGGGGGTGAGCGTGACCAGCGAGAAACCGCTGCTGGGATGCGGTTCCTCGGGGTGGTCCAGGCCCATCTCCTCGGCGATCGCGAGGAATCTGCGGTTGTGGTAGCGGCCCGCACGGGAGGTGTCGCGCACACCGCGGGCTGCGGCGATGCCATGGACTGCCTCATGGAGCAGTCGCTCGAAGGAGAGCTCGTGACCGCACGCGGACGACGACTCCCCGATCAGGGACTCCGGCGCGGCAAGGTCGGGCAGCTCGGGGTGGTACCGCTGAATGTCGGCCCACGCCTGTGCCAGCTCTGCGGCGAGAACAGGTGGTGTCTGTGTCGTGCTCACGTAATGACAACGAGCCGGGGTGCCCTGGTGTTCCGATTCCGGGGCATCCCAAATATTTTGCACGTACCCGTCAGTTGCCTCTGATGCGTCCCGACGAGGGCGGGTGCGCTGATCTGCGGAGAAGCCTCGCAGCTCACCACAAGCTGGTGCGTATGTCCCGCTACGCCCCGGCGCGTAGGGCATCTGCGCACGCCGGTGCGGCGGGAGTCCGCCGGGGCGCAAGAGGCGTTCCGGCCGCCTTGCACCAGGCCGGGAAAGCGCGTGCGTGCCTCAGTAGGCGCGTGCGACGACCGCGACGTTACCGGGCGCGTCCCCGTCGTCCGGCACCGACCCGTCCTCGGCGACCAGACACCGTACGGTCACCGCGTGATCGGCCAGCTTGGCCTCGCCCTCCTCGCCGAGGACCGACCACGGGATGCGGGCCCAGCCGCCGGCCGTGGCGGCCTCGACGGCCTCCTCGATCGTGGAGACCTCGGCGGTGCGGGCCTCGCGGCGCTCGCGGGACTGCCTGAGCAGCAGCGCCTGGTCCTCCTCGAGGATCCCCGGCAGCAGCTCCGGCAGGGCGTCCAGGGGCACCGGCTCCTTGCCTCCCCCGGTGCCGGAGGCCCGGGAGGTACTCCCGGGGATGCGGCGGGCCAGCATCGCGGTGCCGTTCTCCAGGTCGCGCGGCCCGATCTCGATGCGCACCGGCACGCCCTTCAGCTCCCAGTCGACCGCCCGGCGGCCGAAGGGGATGTCGGTGCGGTCGTCGACCCGGACGCGGACGCCGGCCGCCCCCAGCCGGTCGCCGAGCTCGCGGACCTTGGCCAGAACCGGTTCATCGCCCTTGATCGCGAGCACGACGGCCTGGATCTGCGCCAGCCGCGGCGGGACGCGCAGTCCGTCGTCGTCGCCGTGCATCATCACCAGGGCGCCGATCATGCGGGTGGTGGAGCCCCAGGAGGTCTGCCAGACCAGTTCCTGCCTGCCCTCCCTGGACAGGTACCGCGTGTCGAAGGCCTTCGCGAAGTTCTGGCCCAGTTCGTGGCTGGTCGCCATCTGCAGGGCCTTGCCGTCGCCCATCATCCCTTCCAGCGTGAGGGTGTTGACGGCGCCCGCGAACCGCTCCTTGGCGGTCTTGCGGCCGGGGACCACGTCCATCGCGAGGACGTTCACCATGAAGTCCTCGTAGACCCGGCGGTGGATGTGCGCGGCGAAGTCGCGCGCCTCCTCGTACGTGGCGTGCGCGGTGTGGCCCTCCTGCCAGAGGAACTCGCTGGTCCGCAGGAACAGCCGGGGGCGCAGCTCCCAGCGCACCACGTTCGCCCACTGGTTGATGAGCAGCGGCAGATCCCGGTAGCTCTGCACCCACTTGGAGAAGTAGTCGTTGATGATCGTCTCGGAGGTGGGGCGGACCACCGCGGGCTCCTCGATCTCCTTGCCGCCGCCGTGCGTGACGACCGCGAGTTCGGGCGCGAAGCCCTCGACGTGGTCGGCCTCCCTGGTGAGGTAGGACTGCGGGATCAGCAGGGGGAAGTAGGCGTTCTGGGTGCCCGTCGCCTTGATGCGGGCGTCCATCTCCGCCTGCATCCGCTCCCACAGTCCGTAGCCGTACGGTCGGATGACCATGGTGCCGCGCACCGGCCCGTTGTCGGCGAGCTCCGCCTTGGTGATCAAGTCCTGGTACCAGCGCGGGAAGTCGAGCGCCTGGGGCGTGAGAACGGGTGCCTTGGCCATGGCGCGATGGTACGGGTCCGGGTTGCCGGAATGTGAAATCTCGCCATAGGCACATGACATCTCACAAGCCCTGCCGCATTCCACTGGACGACGGGTCGAGGGGGGAGTTTCCTGGCATACGGGGGTAGTGCGAGCGCACTGTCACGGGGGCCAAGGATTCGGGCAAGAGGAAACTCTCTGCGGATTGGGGCGCTTACTTATGACACCTACGCTCGTGCGGCAGCACCTGCCTCACGCGGGGGCCGCACCCCGCGTGGACCGGAGTGCACGCGCGCGTGACTGGTCCGAGATCCAGGAGCGGATGCTGGTGCCGCTCTACGAGGCCGTCTACGAGCGACTGGACGTGGGTCCCGCCACGCGGCTGCTCGGCCTCGGCTGCGGTTCCGGACTCGCCCTGCTGATGGCCGCCGCCCGGGGAGCGGCGGTCACCGGTGTCGACGCATCCCCCGAAAGAATGGCCCTCGCCCGGGAGCGGCTGCTCCCCGAGGCGTCGGGCACGCGTGCGCGTACCGGCACGCGGCTGGTCGACGGGTCGGCCCGGGACGCCGAGCGGCCCGGCGTCGCGGGCTACACGCTGGTGACGGCGTTCGAGCCGATCGGGTGCCTCGCGGGCGACTCGGAAGGACTGAGCGGGCAGCTGACGGAGGCGGCGCCGCTCGCCGAGCGGGGCGCGGCCGTGGTGCTGGCCGGCTGGGGCCCGCCGGAGCGCTGCGCCACGGCGTCGGTGATGCGGGTGGCCACGAAGCTGGCGGAGCCGGACCGCACCCCGGGCAGCTGGCGTCCGGCCTCGCGCGACGACCTGGAGGACGTCGCCCGGCGGGCCGGGCTGAAGCCGGACGGCTCGGGGCGGGTGGCCTGCCCCTTCGGCTACGCCGACGTGGACAGCGCGGTGCGCGGGCTGAAGTCGACGGGCCTGTTCGACGCGGCGATGACGGCGACGGACCAGGTGCAGGTGGACAAGGAGCTGTCCGAGGCGCTGCATCCGCACCAACGGCAGGACGGCACGGTATGGATGCCGAACGTGTTCCGCTACCTGATCGCCCGGACACCCTGACGCGCGCCCGGCCGGACAGCCGAGAGGGCGTCCCTTCGGATGAAGGGACGCCCTCCGCGTCGTGACGGGACGTGCGGTCAGCCCATGAACTTCTTGAACTCGTCGGGCAGTTCGAAGTCCTTGCCGCCCTGCTGGGGCAGGCCGAACGCGCCGCCGCCCTCGGCCGCGGCCGCGCGGCGGGCGGCGGCCTCCTGCTCCTGCTGCTTGCGCTTCATCGGGTTGCCGGAGCGCTGCTTGCCCTTGGCCTGCTTCTGCTTCTTCTTCGCCCGGCCGGGACCGCCGCCCATGCCCGGCATCCCGGGCATGCCCGGCATGCCGCCCTGGGCCATGCGGGACATCATCTTGCGGGCCTCGAAGAACCGCTCCACCAGGTTCTTCACCGCGCTGACCTCGACACCGGAACCCCGGGCGATACGGGCGCGGCGCGAGCCGTTGATGATCGTCGGGTCCTGGCGCTCGCCCGGGGTCATCGACTTGATGATGGCCGCGGTGCGGTCGACGTCCCGCTCGTCGAGGTTCTGGATCTGCTCCTTCATCTGGCCCATGCCGGGCAGCATGCCGAGCAGCTTGGAGATGGAGCCCATCTTGCGGACCTGCTCCATCTGGGCCAGGAAGTCGTCCAGGGTGAAGTCCTGGCCCTTCTTCGACGCCAGCTTGGAGGCCATCTTCTCGGCCTCTTCCTGGCTGAACGTCTTCTCCGCCTGCTCGATCAGGGTGAGCAGGTCACCCATGTCGAGGATGCGGGAGGCCATCCGGTCCGGGTGGAAGGCGTCGAAGTCGTCGAGCTTCTCGCCGTTGGAGGCGAACATGATCGGCTTGCCGGTGATCTGCCGGATCGACAGGGCGGCACCACCGCGGGCGTCGCCGTCGAGCTTGGAGAGCACCACGCCGTCGAAGCCGACGCCGTCGCGGAAGGCCTCGGCGGTGTTGACCGCGTCCTGGCCGATCATGGCGTCGACGACGAACAGGATCTCGTCCGGGGAGACGGCGTCGCGGATGTCCGCGGCCTGCTGCATCATCTCCTGGTCGATGCCGAGCCGGCCGGCGGTGTCCACGATCACGATGTCGTGGACCTTGGACTTGGCGAAGTCGATGGAGTCCCTGGCGACCTTGACCGGGTCACCGACGCCGTTGCCCGGCTCGGGCGCGTAGACCGCGACGCCGGCGCGCTCGGCGACGACGCTGAGCTGGTTGACGGCGTTGGGGCGCTGCAGGTCACAGGCGACGAGCAGCGGCGAGTGGCCCTGCTCCTTCAGCCAGCGGCCGAGCTTGCCCGCCAGGGTGGTCTTACCGGCACCCTGCAGACCCGCCAGCATGATCACGGTGGGCGGCTGCTTGGCGAAGCGCAGCCGCCGGGTCTCGCCGCCGAGGATCGTGACCAGTTCCTCGTTGACGATCTTGAGGACCTGCTGGGCCGGGTTCAGCGCCCGGGACACCTCGGCGCCGAGGGCGCGCTCCTTGACGTTCTTGATGAACGTCCGGACGACCGGAAGCGCCACGTCCGCCTCGAGCAGCGCGATGCGGATCTCGCGCGCCGTGGCGTCGATGTCCGCCTCGGAGAGCCGTCCCTTGCCGCGCAGGTTCTTGAAGGTCGCTGAGAGGCGATCGGAAAGAGTATCGAACACGGCGCTCGCGGTCCTCGGGGTCGGAGACGGACTGGGGAATCGCCCTCCAGGGTATCCCGGCGTGACAAGTCGCCGGGTCGCCCTCACCCCTGCAGTGTCTCCTCCAGCTTCCGCGCCACCGCGACCGCCTCGTCCCCGGGCAGGGGAGCGCCCTGCGGGCCGGTGACGTAGAAGGCGTCGACGGCGTTGGCGCCCAGGGTGGACACGTGCGCGCTGCGCACTCGGACGCCCGCGTCCTCCAGGGCGCGTCCGATGCGGAACAGCAGCCCGGGGGCGTCCTGGGAACGGACCTCGATGACGGTGGCCAGCCGGGAGGCGGCAGGGTGGACCGACACCCTCGGCGGCGGCGCGACCACGCCCCGGCGGCGGGGGTAGGCGGCGTCCCGTTCGGCCAGCCGGGCGGCGATGTCCAACGAGCCGTCCAGGGCCCGGACCAGGTCCGCGCGCAGCCGGGCGGCCTGCGGCAGCGAGCCGTACTCGGCGGCCACCCGCCAGTCCAGCAGCAGCACCGAGCCGTCGACGCCGTCCGGCAGGGCCAGGGAGCGCAGCTCGGCGGTGCGTACGGTCAGCCGGTGCACGGCGAGGACGCCGGCCACCGCGGGCAGCACCCCGGGCTGGTCGGGGACGGCGATGAGCAGTTCGACGCCGAGCGGCTCGGGGTCGCCGGAGGGTTCCTGCCCGGCGGGCTGCTCGGTCTGGGCGCGCAGGGCCAGCACGGGGCTGCCGGTGGCGGCCGCCTCCAGTGCGAGGCGTTCCTGCTCGGCGGTCGGCGCGGCCTCCTCGGGGTCGGCCGGGGCGTCTCCGGAGAGGACCGCCGAGACGCGTGCGACCAGGTCGGCGACGAGGGAGCCGCGCCAGGACGACCAGGCGGCCGGACCGGTCGCGAGGGCGTCGGCCTCGGTGAGCGCGTGCAGCAGCTCCAGGGTGCCCTGGGAGCCGACGGCGGCGGCGACCGCGCGCACGGTGGCCGGATCGTCCAGGTCGCGCCGGGTGGCCGTGTCGACGAGGAGCAGGTGGTGACGGACGAGGGTGGCGACGGTCGTCACGTCGTGGTGGTCGAAGCCGATGCGGGCGGTGACGTCCCTGGCGATGGTCTCGCCGGCCACCGAGTGGTCACCGGGCCAGCCCTTGCCGATGTCGTGCAGCAGCGCGGCGACCAGCAGCAGGTCGGGCCGGCCGACCCGGCGGGTGAACTCGGAGGCCCGCACGGCCGTCTCGATGAGGTGCCGGTCGACGGTCCACAGGTGCACGGCGTTGCGCTGCGGGCGGCAGCGCACCCGCTCCCAGTCCGGCAGCAGCCGGGTGATCAGCCCTTCCGCCTCCAGCGCCTCCCAGACCTCGACGGTCGGGCGGCCGGAGCCGAGCAGGGTGACGAGCTGCTCGCGTGCCTCGGCGGGCCAGGGCGTGGGCAGCGGACGCACGGTGGCCGCGAGGCGCCGTACGGCGTGCAGCGACAGCGGGAGTCCGGCCTGGGCGGCGGCGGCCGCGGCGCGCAGCGGCAGGACGGGGTCGCGCTCGGGGCGCGCGGCCCGGGCCAGCACCACCTCGCCGTCCTGCTCGACCACGCCCTCGGCCAGCGGCGAGCGCTCGGCGGTGGGCTTGCCCCCACCGAGCATGGCGCGAAGCCGCGGCCGCACGGCACGCGAGCGCAGCACGCGCCCCACCTCGCGCCAGGTGACGTCGCTCGCGTACGAGACGAGCCGGGCCGCCTCGTAGACCTGGCGCAGGAGGGTGTCGGCGTCGAGCAGGCCGAGTCCGGCGGCCACCTGGTCCTGCTCCTGGAGGGCGAGCCGGTCGGTGGCGCGCCCGGTGACGAGGTGCAGGGCGTCCCGGACGTCCAGGAGACGGCGGCGGGCGTCGGCGAGGCCCTCGCGCGGGGCGTCGGCGAGCCAGGAGGCGGCGACGGCCCGCAGCGCGGTGGCGTCGCGCAGCCCGCCGCGGGCCTCCTTCAGGTCGGGTTCCAGCAGGTACTGCAGCTCGCCCTGCCGCTCGGCGCGCTCGGCGCACAGTTCCTGGAGTTCGGGCAGGCGCTTGGGGGCCTGGTTGCGCCAGTCGGCGAGGACGGCGGTGCGCAGCGACGCGGTGAGGCCGAGGTCACCGGCGATGTGCCGGGCGTCCAGCAGGCCGAGCTGCACCTTGAGGTCCTCGCCGGCGGTCCTGCGGGCCTCGGCTGGGGTGCGCACGGAGTGGTCGAGGTCGAGGCCCAGGTCCCAGACGGGGTACCAGAGCCGGTCGGCGAGGGCGGCGACCGCCCCGGTGTCGCCGCCGTCGTGCAGCAGGAGCAGGTCGAGGTCGCTGCGCGGGGACAGTTCGCCGCGTCCGTAGCCGCCGACGGCGATCAGGGAGGCGCCGCGCAGCCCCTGGGCTCCCGCGGTGAACAGGTCCGCCAGCCAGCGGTCCGTCAGCTCGGCCAGGGCGGTACGGCGCGGCGGCCCGGACCGCGTCTCCTCGGTGAGGAGGCGCAGCCGGGCCGCCGCGTAGCCGCCGGGTCCCGAGTCCTCTGCTTCTTTCCGCACGTCCGTACCCGTCACCCGGCGACTCCTGTTCGTGTGTCTGCCTGGAAGGCCGTCAGAGCGCGTCGGGACCGCGCTCGCCGGTCCGCACCCGTACGGCCGTGTCGACCGGGAGGGACCAGACCTTGCCGTCACCGATCTTGCCGGTACGGGCGGCCTTGACCACGACCTCGATGAGCTGCTCGGCGTCCTCGTCCTCCACCAGGACCTCGATGCGGATCTTGGGGACGAGGTCGACGGTGTACTCGGCGCCCCGGTAGACCTCGGTGTGGCCCCGCTGGCGGCCGTAGCCGCTGGCCTCGGTGACCGTCAGGCCGTGTACGCCGAAGGCCTGCAGGGCCTCCTTGATCTCGTCGAGCCGGTGCGGCTTGACCACTGCGGTGATGAGCTTCATGCGTCCACCTTCTTGCTCGCGGCTGCGGCGACGGGGGCCGTGACGGCCGTCTTGGCGGCGCCGCCCCCGGCGCCGCTGAAGTCGTATGCGGTCTCGGCGTGCTCGGCCTGGTCGATGCCGGCGACCTCGTCGTCCTCGGAGACCCGCATGCCCATGGTCTTGTCGAGGAGGAAGGCCAGGACCGCGGAGACGACCAGGGAGTAGGCGAGGACACCGAAGACACCGGCGCACTGCTTCCAGAACTGGTCCAGGCCGCCCCCGTAGAACAGGCCCGCGACGTCGGACTGGCCCTTGCCGGTGGCGAAGAACCCGATGAGCAGGGAGCCGAGGATGCCACCGACCAGGTGGACGCCGACGACGTCGAGGGAGTCGTCGTAGCCGAACCTGTACTTCAGCCCGACGGCCATGGCGCACAGGACGCCGGCGATGACACCGACGGCGATCGCACCGAGCGGGGAGATCGCGCCGCCCGCCGGGGTGATGGCGACCAGGCCCGCCACCGCGCCGGAGGCGGCGCCCAGCGTGGTGAAGGCGCCGTGGCGGATCTTCTCGTAGGCGAGCCAGCCGAGGACGGCGGCGGCGGTGGCGACCTGGGTGTTGACGAACATCAGCGCGCCCACGCCGTCGTCGTTGCCGAGCCAGGAGCCGGCGTTGAAGCCGAACCAGCCGAACCACAGCAGACCGGCGCCGAGCATGACCAGCGGCAGGCTGTGCGGGCGCATCGGGTCCTTCTTGAAGCCGACGCGCTTGCCGATGACCAGGATCACGCCGAGCGCGGCGGCACCGGCGTTGATGTGCACGGCCGTACCGCCCGCGAAGTCGATGACGCCCAGCTCGAAGGCCCATCCGCCGGCGCCCCAGACCCAGTGCGCGACCGGGAAGTAGACGACCGTGGCCCACAGGGCGATGAACAGCGCCCAGGCGCTGAACTTCACCCGGTCCGCGAGGGCGCCGCTGATCAGGGCCGGGGTGATGATCGCGAACATCAGCTGGAAGACCAGGAACACGAACACCGGGATGGTGTAGCCGTCCCACAGCTCGGTCAGGCCGATGTTCCCCAGGCCCACCCAGTCGGAGTTCCAGCCGACGAGGCTGCCGGAGTCGGTGCCGAACGCCATCGAGAAGCCGTACAGCACCCACAGGACGGTGACGATCCCGAGGCTGATGAAGCTCATCATCAGCATGTTCAGGGTGCTCTTGACGCGGACCATGCCTCCGTAGAAGAAGGCCAGGCCCGGGGTCATGAGCATCACCAGGGCGGAACAGATGAGCATGAACCCTGTGTTCGCGGCAGACAGCTTGGGCGCTTCTGCGGCAAGGGTGATGGCTGGTGCCATCGGCGTCTCCTCGTCTTGGTACGGCCCCGTGCGGGCGAAGCCTCGAGCGGATTGAGGGGTGGGCCGGTTATGCGCCACGAGATTGGCGCAGCGCGGTTTCGGTGGGGGCCCCTCGTTGTTTCGCCGCCGTGACGAAGGCGCGTGGCGTGTTACGCGTCGGTGAACTGCCGGACCCCGGATGCGCCGTTCGCCGCCGGGGCGCATCCTGCGGTCCGCACGGTCCCGGGTGAAGGGCGCATCCTGCGGTCCGCACGGCCCCGGGTGACACGGGCCGGCCGCGGCCGGCCTTCCGATGACCTGGCATGGGGGAGCCGAGTCGGGCAGTTCGGGAGGGCCGGCCGCGGCCGGGGTCTGGAGGTCGTGGGGCCGGTCAGACCGCTTCGGCGGTCTCGGGCAGTTCGGCGGCGAGCCGCTCGGTGAGGTCGACGACTTCTCCGAGGTCGCCGAAGTCGCGTGCGGCCGTGTCGACCGTCTTGCGGATCCGGGTGTTGACCCGCTCGGAGCGCACCTTCTTGGCGACCTGCATCGCCTCGGAGGCGAAGACCGTGCTCTGCTCGGGCTCGCGCCGGAGCAGGTGCACCGTGGCCATGCCGATCAGGTTCAGCGCGTAGGACCGCTGGTGCTCGCCGTCCTCGGCGAACAGCTCCACGGCCCGCTTCATCAGGGGTTCGGCCAGCGAGGCGTAGGCGGGGCTGCGGCCGGCGACGTAGGCGAGATCGCGGTAGGAGTGGGAGTTTTCGCCGTACAGCTCGGCCTCGGAGAAGAAGCGGATCCAGTCGGGGTCCGGCTCGTCCCACTCGTCGGCGTCGGCGAAGGTGTCCTCGGCCATGCGGACGGCCCGCTTGCACTTGCCGGGCTGCCCCATGTTGGCGTACGCGCGGGCCTCCATCGCATACAGCATCGACTGGGTGCGCGGGCTGGCGCAGTCGCGGCTGCCGTACTGCGCGAGGTGGATCAGCTCCAGCGCGTCGTCGGGCCGCCCGAGGTGGATCATCTGCCGGCTCATGCTGGACAGCACGTACGACCCGAGGGGCCGGTCGCCGGCCTCCTTGGCGGCGTGCAGGGCGAGCACGAAGTACTTCTGCGCGGTCGGCTGGAGACCGATGTCGTACGACATCCACCCGGCCAGCTCGGCGAGTTCGGCCGCGACCTTGAACAACCGCCGGGTGGTGTCCTCCGGTTGCGGCTCCTGCAGCAGGTCGGTCACCTCGTGCAGCTGGCCGACCACCGCCTTGCGGCGCAGTCCGCCGCCGCACTGGGCGTCCCACTGGCGGAACATCACCGTCGTGGACTCCAGCAGGTCCAGCTCGGGCTTGGAGAGCCGGCCGCGGGCGCGCCCGGGTCCCGGCGCGGGGTCGGGCCCGGAGCGCGGGGCCGCGGGCGAGGGGACGAGCCAGCGCTGCATGGGCTCGATGAGGGCCGGGCCCGCGGACAGGGCCAGCGAGCTCCCGAGGAAGCCGCGCCGCGCCAGCATCAGGTCGCTGCGCGAGAACTCGCTGAGCTGCGCCACGGTCTGCGGGCCCGTCCACGGCAGGTCGACGCCGGTCGCGGAGGGTGACTGGCGCGCGGTGCGCAGCCCCAGGTCCTCGACGGAGACGACGACGCCGAAGCGCTCCGAGAACAGCTCGGACAGGATCTTGGGGATGGGCTCGCGGGGGTTCTCGCCGTCGAGCCAGCGGCGCACGCGCGAGGTGTCCGTGGAGATGTGGTTGGCGCCCAACTGCCGTGCACGCCGGTTGACCTGGCGGGCCAGCTCGCCCTTGGACCAGCCGCTGCGCACGAACCAGGAGGTGAGCAGCTCGTTCGGGCGCTTCTCAGTGTGCGTCGCGCTCGCAGCGTTCGTCCCGCTTCCGCCGTTGCCGCTCACTGGAACGCCCCCACTCCCTGGACCACTTGTCGCCGAGTGCGCCAAGCCCTAACAGCATGCCGGTTCCTACGGCCCTCCGTCCGGCCCTTGTCACCCCTCGAACGGAATGACGACTTGCCTCCGGCATACCCACGAGTGCATGTGCCCTCAGGGCTCGTGCACACAAAGTAATCCTACGATCACCCGCCCAGCCACGGCTCACGCGGAAACGCCACCATTCGCCACCCCATCGAATGAACTCCCGTACAGCTCCGCACGATTCACTTGACACAGCACGACCAGGAGTGGGTGCAGCGACGCATTCGAGGGCGCGCGTCGCCAGACACACCACCCCGGACGCTTTCGGGCGCCGAGTGAGACGGACGGCACCGGGAAGCCGGAGACAGAGAGTCACACGTCGCGTCCGCTGCGTAACCACCGTTGCGTCGCACCCGTTGGAGGGGGCATGGGCTTCACGATCGGCATCAGCCGGGGCATGCGCGACAGTTGGACCGGCTCGCGCCGCCGCAGCCGCACCTCGGACGGCACGGCCGTCGCCGAGTACACGGGCCTGTGGGGCTGGGACGTGGTGCCCGGCGCCCGGGCGTCGGCGGGCGCCTGCTCCTGCGGCCGCCGCGACTGCCCCGCTCCCGGCGCCCACCCCCTGGACTTCGCCCCCGTCCTGCCGGCCGGGGCGACGCTGGACGACGTGAGCGAGGTCTGGGGCGAGTTCCCCGGTGCGTCGGTGATGCTGCCGGTGGGCCGGGCGTTCGACGTCATCGAGGTGGCAGAACCCGCCGGCTGCCGTGCGCTGGCCCGGCTGGAGCGCATGGGCCTGCCCGTCGGGCCGGTGGCGGCCACGCCCGACGGCCGCGCCCACTTCCTCGTCGCACCCGGTGCCGCGGCGGACCTGTCCGGTCTGCTCTACCGCATGGGCTGGGACGACCCGGCCGCCCTCGATCTGCGCGGCCTGGGCCCGGGCACGCACATCACGGCCCCGCCGTCCGACCGCGGCGGCCTCGGCCCGGTCCGCTGGCTCCGCTCCCCCGCCTTGGACTCGGCCTCCCGCCCGCCCGAGGCCCGGCTGGTCCTCGGCACCCTGGCGTACGTGGCGCACCGGTCGCGGGCCTAGGTGTATTGACCCGCAGGGTTGTTCACGCGGCTGATCGGTGGCTGGCCGCCGAGTGCGGTGTGGCAGCGGTG